>JADHYO010000011.1 GCA_016782405.1 Candidatus Aenigmatarchaeota archaeon | reverse complement strand
GCCCTGATGGGGATTGCCCTCTGGCTGGTCTGGAGAAAGCAGCCTAGCCGCCAGCCCTATGTTCTCTTCGCTATACAGTTGGCACTGAATGCGCTCTGGTCATTCCTTTTCTTTGGCCTCCAGTCCCCAATATTGGGCCTGGCAGAAATCGCAATCCTCTGGATTGTCATAGCCTTGACATTACGATCTTTTTACAAGGTATCAAGGCCAGCAGGCCTGCTGCTTCTGCCGTACATTGCCTGGGTCACAATAGCATTGGCACTGAACTTAAGCATCTTTCTTCTTAACGCTTGAGGTTTTGCCAAGGGCGGGCTGTACGATTAGAGTGGATTGAGGCAGGAATGCTTCATATTCACATTCTGAATAAACTGACATGCAGATTTGTCATATGTCCAATCCGCTACACTAGAATAACACACATCCCTAAAATACTGGTCGGCGATAGACGCACAGAGAGTGTAATCCTTCATCAACCTCGCCATCATCTTAAAGCATCCATTCTGGTCTTCTGAATTCTGAACCAGTTTGCAGAGAGAAGGATCTCTCGCTGCGGCAGCAACATCCTGGTAGCAGAGGTCCCGCGTGAGTGGACCGGCTTCCCAGGCCACAGAGAACGGGGAAATCATATCGCAGATTGACTGGTCCTTGTTCTTTTCTGCAATGCCCTTGTAACAGAACTCCCTCTCGTTTGTAATCTCAATCAACTCACAGATGCTGATGTTGTTCAGCCCAAAGGCAACATCGTGCAGGCAGGAGAATTCCCACACATTGTTTTCTGCAATATGGCTGATTTCACACAGACTGACATTGAGCGTCTGGACAGCAATTTTCTGGCGGCAGTAAGCAACATCGTTAGCAAGGGAGACATTCTCGATGGGAATGTCATACCAGTTGGCCAGTTTTGTCCGGTTAATGGAGGCCAGTTTCCCGCAGATGACAGTATTGTTCTTCGCGAGGGCAATATATTCAAAGCAGTAGAGTGCAAATAAAGGATTGCTCACATTTTCACACAAAAACTCATTATTTGTTTTCGTGGCTATTTCATAAAAACACTGGCTCTGGTATGGCGTGCAGGCTCTCGCATTGTACCTTAACTGGATGGAGCAATTGCCAATGTCCTCCATTTCAGGGCAAAGCGAGACATTCGCATCCCTCAAGGCAGCAGTGAGTATTTGTTCATATCGCGGATTCGTCCAGTTTTGCTCAGGAATCTCTCCCCAAGGATAGTTGAAATGTTCTCTCTCATATGGTTGATAGGGAGGAGTCTCCGCAGGTGGGACTATACACCCGCTGACAACAACGGCCATTCCCAAGAGAAATGCAAGAAGTACACCCCTTTCCATGATTATATATTTGTTTTTTAGTTAAAAGTATGTTTGTGTTCTTCTTTATAGCATACATTGCCAAGGGCGGGCTGTACAACTGAAATTAATATAACTCATCCTCGATTGTTTTCAGAATATCTTCCTTTTTTCTGGGGTTTAGCGATACCACCATCCCTGACTTCTTGAACAGGAGTAATCCCTTCTTTTCCAGGCCGTGCATAATAGATTCAACCCTCTTTCCGTTTCTTCTAAGCCTGTTGGTTATCCACTTGGCCATGCTTTCTGCTGGTCTGTACACATTCCCCCACATCCCCTTCCTCGCAAGTTTGTCAAAAATAGTAGCTTCAATCTGCCGGTCAGTAAGGTCCTTCTTCCCCCATAAAAGTTCACTTATAATACCTTTGTAAGGATACATTTAAATACTTTACTTGCTAAGTTAGTTATAGTGGTGTTATAGCGGTGTTATAATGGTATTACTATGAACAAAGAGAAATCCCTCCTGTTGGAGATGCTGGGCAGTTCCCCAGAGATGAGAATAATAGACTTTTTCCTTGATAACAAGCTGTTTGACTTCAGCAAAAAGGAAATCATAGAAGAAACAGGCATGAGCAAGGCCACATTCTACAAGCACTGGGACCGCCTGGAAGGGTTTGGCATTGTAAAGATTTCAAGGAAATTCGGGAAGGCAAAACTCTACCAGATTAACCGAGGCAACCCGTTGGTGGAGGAGTTGTTCAGGTTGGAGAAGCAGCTGATAACAACAGCTGCAGATAGGCAGGAAGCACCAATAACTGTGCAGCATAGCGTTTAATTCTCTGCGGTCCCTGTCGCAGATATTGCCAAGGGCGGCCTGTATGACTAAGAAACCCTTGCTGTGGAAATTTATGATGTGAACCAGAGCAGCGCAAGGAAGGCTGAAAACTTAACACATACCGTTAACTATTTAAATACTTAACCTAATATGTTAACCATAATGGCTGCATGAAGAAGAAGCGTTTCAAAATTCCCCTGACAGGAGAATACATTCTCGATGTGGAGATAGTTATCGAGAAATGTGGGGTGGATAGCTTTGTAATCAACCTCAGATGCATGATAGAAGGAATGTGGCATCAAGTATACAGGGTGGACAACGCACATGGGTATCTGCATGAGCAGAGATTTTGGCTGTCGCCAGAGCCCATCCCCCTGATACAGCACACATCCCTGGATTACGCATTTGAGTTTTATATGAAACAGGTGAAAGAAAGCTTCGAGCGGTACAGAAGCTATTACATTCAGAAAACAAGTTTGAAGTAAGGAGGTGAAAAAATGGCATACAAGATGACTGATGAGCGGTGGGAAAGTGTCATGGGCTACATCAGGGAAAGTGTGAGGCACCCTGAAAAAACCCCGGACAATGTCCTGCTATTGGCTCTTTCCAAGGAAGAGCTCACACAGATATTCACAAGAAGGAGGATAGAGCTCATTGAAGCAATTAAAGAAAAGAAGCCGAAAACCATGTCAGAATTGGCAACATCACTGAAGAGGGCACTCCCTGCAATTGAGAGGGACCTCAAGGCACTTGAGAAATTCGGGGTAGTGGAGCTTGAGAAAACCGGAAGGGAAGTAAGGCCAGTGATAGAAAAGGAAGTGATTGTTCTACCGCTAGTCAAGCCAATTAGTTTGAAGCAGATGGGGTAATGCAGTCCTCTGCCGCAGGCGCTGCCAAGGGTGGGCTATATGACTAAGAAAGATTGGCTAGGGAAAGCTGCCGCGCCTGTCGTGAAGCTCACGCAAAATAACACTTTTTAAGTGTCTCTCCAAAGAACAAATATGGACCAGAAGCTTGAGCGCCTGTTTGTTGTTCAGCACGGGGAAAGGGACAAGGATGTGGATGAGTGGCTGAGTGAAAACGGCAAGAAACAAATGGAAAAGATAGGCCTCGCCATAGGCGAAGTGCTTGAGCTGGAGCCTGTCCACATAATTTCATCAACAGCAACGCGCTGCCGCAACAGCTCAATAATAATTTCACCTTATGTTAACTGCGATGTGGGGGATATAGAGTTCGAGCCCTACCTCTGGCCCATCCAAGGGGCTTTTGATAATGATTTTGAGCGCCTTTACAGTATGATTAAGGGGCTGGGCAGGAAAAACGTGATTGTGGTGAGCCATTATGAGATTGCGTCAGAGCTCCCTTCATATGTCATGAAAGAGGAATTCAGCCTCGAGGAGGAAGTGGGGTGGCCTGGTTATGGTGGCTGTGTTTATATTGACATGAAAACAGGCAGTTTTGAAGCCCTCCCCAAAGGCAGGGTTCTCAACATGGGTGATTATCCAAGTGACCCAGGAAAGAGCTGCGCCTGACGCTGATTTCCTGACGTATTATTTATATGCCAGAACACTGTAGCCAAGGCAGCAGGCTCACTTTTCGCGAAGCTCGCGCCCGCTGGCTTTACCCTTAAAGCCTGATAAATTTATGGTTAGAATATTGGCTATTTTTTAGAGTTGGTCTTTTCAATTGCTTTTGCTATATTTTCTGGTAATTCATTAAGTATTTTTATTGTATTTTCAAACCCATTTTGCATGACACTTGCACCTTTAGTCACCTGTCTTAAGTTTAACATATCATTGAAATTACTAGACAAATCCATGAGTTCAGGAGGATGTGGGTTCGGGTCAGCCCAATCTGAAAGCTTAAAATCTTTTGAAATGTTGGAATAAGATTTATGTGCCTCTTTCTCAATTTCTTGGTTTAAAGCATCCTTTAGTTTCTCTAAATCATTTGTATCTTCAGCAAAAACAGACACACTCCCATCACTGTTGTTTCTAACAAACCCCTTTTTGAAACTGTTTTCCATCATGACTGCTGTTATTAAAGGTCTCAATCCCACATTTTGCAACTTTTCATCTGTAATTTTGAGTTCTTTTATCATATCCATCACATACTGTTATATACCATCATATAACACCGTATAATATTATATAATTTATATGGCATAAATAACACCCAATCCCACACCCCCTTTCAGGGTGTTTTAGTGTGTTCTGAATTTTATATCATATAGCACCCATATAATGCCATAAAACTCTCATAGAACATCTTATAGCAGACATCGCCAAGGGCAGTCTGCACGATTAATTCTGCCAGGACACTGCCGCCAACACCGCAAGCTCACTTCCCACAAACCTCAAGCTTCGTATACCCAAACCACTGAAGCTGACTCTCTATGTCTTTGTAACACTTCCCGCATAGCTTGCCTCCGGCAATGAATTCCTCTTGGGTAACGTCTGCTAGGCAAAAATCCGGCCGGGTAAACGCAGCCTTATCTTCTGGAGTGGAGAATTCAAAGTCAACAAGGACAAGCCCCCTGAGTTGGCCTTGGAACACGTCAATCTCTGCTGTTCTCCCCTCAAAAGGATAATAGAAACGTATCTTCTGGACAACTTTCCCAGGAACCGAAGAAAGCGTTTCAAACTCCTCCCTGCTAAGTTCAACTGTCTGCTCCTTCTGCTCAGAAGCGTCCCCTGCAACAGGCTGTTTCTTTGTCAGGAAAAATTTATCTCCTTCCTTACGAATCCTCAGAGTGGGATGCGGATGGGAAGCAGGAATATACACATCAACAATCTCCTTTGACTTGTATTTCTCAATTCCCGCGGGAACAGCTTTGGCAAGAAAAGTCCTTTCCAGCTCAATCATACAATATTTTAGATGGAGACATTATATTATTATTCCAGGCTCCAAAAACCCTTAAATTCCTTGCCTCCAACTAATAGCAAATCGCTACCAAGCGTTCATGCTCAATCAATGACTTTCGTGCGTAAATTCCAGGTCCTTGCTGAATGCAAAAGACTTGGGTAGGAAATATTTCTAGCAGAACCTTTATCAGGAGAAGTGAAATGAAATTCGCGCCCGCTGAACGGTTTCTTATGACTGTTGCAGTAGTACTTCTATCGACTTTTTTATGGCTCATCTTCTGTGTGGTTATTCCAAAGTTGGAATACCAAGCAGATATGGACTATCTCTGGCTCGATCTTTGTAATGGGGTAAGCTTCGAGCAAAGTAAGCCAGCTTACGCAAACTATTACAACAAAATCTTCCCAGAAATTCATGGAGGCAAAACCAACAGCGAAGCTGTCAAATCCTTCGCGAAGAAGTTTGCTGTTGTCCCCGAGGACAAAACGCCGGAGGAGGTCCACAAAGAAGCGATCAAGAAGATGATCCAGATAATACAGGCCTGGATAAAGGAAAACCGCCCGCAGACGCAAAAACATGATGACGGTGTGAAAACACGGGGTATTATGGGATAAACGCAACATAACCTTTGCAGGAGAAGTGAAATGAAGGCTAAGCATGCTGAATGGATTCTTTATGCTTCTATAGTGATTCTTTTATTGATCTGTGGGTGGTCTGTCTTTGGCGAGGTGATACCGGCCCATAGATACGGCACAGACGAGCGCAATCTGTGGGCCAAAATTTGCAAGGAACTGCAACTTGATCCAAACTCGAACTCCCAGTCCTACATGGACTACCAGAAGAACATCTTCCCAGAAGTTCATGAAGGGAAAATCAACAGCGAAGCTGTCTCAGAGTTCGCGGAGGACTGGGTCCTTGTACCCGGGGGCAGCAATGCAGAGGAGGTCCACAAAGAAGCGACCAAGAAGGTGATCCAGATAATCCAGTCCTGGATAAAGGAAAACCGCCCACAGTCATCAAAAAGTGATGATGATGAAACGAAAACGCAGAACACGGGGAGATAGAGATGACAGAATCATTCCTAACAGAACACGAACAAGCACCTGCAAGCTGCATTTCCCCAACCTCTGTGATTGACGTGGGGAAATGTATCTTCATTGCTGATCGGGACGAAGAAACGGAGGGGAAAAGAGCAGCTGCCACAGCTGTGCAAGCTTTCCAGGCCTTTATCATGAAATTCCCAGAAGGTAGCAATGGCAGGCAATACCTGGAAAGTATAATGAGGATTGCCCTGGAATTCAGCAATGGTATGTACCGAAGGAAGCGAATCTTCTGGGAAGCGGTTGAAGCAGCCAAGAAAAAAAGGCAGGCATCAATGGAGAGGATTGGTCAAAAGGAAAAATTAGGTGTCTGGCTGAAGACAGGGTTCCACCTTGTCATGTTTGCTGGCATCGGTTATTTCATTGTAAAGGCAATCTTCCCTTTCCTGGAGCATTACCTTGCGGACAAAGTGAACGCGGACAACGCTTCCATTGCATTCGCGCTGGGGTGCAGCATGGTGTTCACCTACTTCAAGACAGTGTTCATGTTCAATAAGCTGAACACTATCGACAGGGATTGCCGCAGGGAGATCCGGGGAGCGAACCAAGAATACGGTGAAAAAATGCACGACAACTATGTTTGTGCAGCAGAGGCAGCACAAAACGCATGGAAGACTTTAACTGATAGAGAGCCTCCGCTGACAAGTGCATTCAGGAGACTTCTTATTGATGCCGAAAGCGGGGGTTTTGAGGTTGATAAGGACGTATGATCATGAAATACACAGTTATTACTTTAGTGGTTGTTTTCTCTCTTGGTTTGGCGCTTTTCACAAAGTGCAAGGAATATCGGAGGGAGAAGAACTGGGTAGTAGACAGCATGTGGAACATCATCTCGCCAGAGATGGAAAAAGAGACAGAGAAGCCAGCCCCACTGTTGGAGTCAATCAAGAAGCATGGGTACCTGGAAATACTTCCATACAGCCCAATACCAGAAGAGGTTGACACCAAGTTTTGGGAGTTCACGCTAGAACATACCAACATCTTTGGTAGAGATGAATACAACGAAATTGCTTTCATGCTGAACTGTTGGATGAAAAGTGACGGCGATGTTTCCCTGTACGGAAGGCTTCTCGCACTGGGCATGGAATTTGATCCCAAATTCTTCAAACATTCTCTCAGGGGGGAACCCCTTAAAGACAAATACATAGAATTCCGCAAGGGGAAGAGAGGATCCTTCAGGGAATTTGCAGAGAGCTTTCTTCGAGAATGAAAAGGCTTCAGGACATGTGGCAGGAAACTGCCCTTGTCTTTGTTTTGTCAACTTAGAGGGCTCAGTCACCTTGAGTGCCTTCTATGCCCACCTCGGCTGGGGCCCCTGCTGGAACCCCTGCTTGGGCCGCGCCTTGGCCCGCTGCCGTAGCGGCTGGGTCCGCTGCTGTGGCTGCTGGGATCGCGCCAGCGGATTTCAGCCCTCTTAATGTAAGGTCTCTTTTCCTTGGTGACATCAACATTGAAATCATGTAAAACCCGAGTGAAGTTCTCAAAGTCCTTTGGGCAGAGCAGGTTTATTGCCTTCCCTTCTTTTCCTGCACGCGCCGTTCGGCCGATGCGATGGATGTATTGCTTGCTCTCTGAAGGAATATCATAATTGTATATGTGCGAAACCCCCTGAATGTCCAGCCCCCTGGAAGCCACGTCAGTACATACAAGAACGTAGACACTCTTTGAATGGAATCTGTCCATTATACGGGTTCTACGGTCCTGAGTAAGGCCCCCATGAATAGCCTCCGCCTCCACACCCGAGGCCTTCAGGTTGTTTGCAACAAAGTCTGTGTTCCTCCGGGAATTGCAAAACACCATAACCAACCCCGACTCCTCGTGCTTGAGGAGATGTACAAGCAAGGAGAATTTCATCCCCTGATCAACATCGTAATAAACCTGGTGAAGCTTCCTTGGGTCAACCTGCGACTCTGCCGAAACGCGGACAGGGTCGCGCATATACCGCTTTGCCAACCTTTCCACCTCAAAAGGGACAGTTGCAGAGAACAGCAGGGTTTGCCTTTCTTTCGGGCACTCACTGATAATGCGCTCTACATCGTCAATAAATCCCATGTCAAGCATGCGGTCAGCCTCATCCAAAACCATGACTTTCACATCAGCAAGCCTTATTGTCCTACGGCCAATGTGGTCCAGTATCCTTCCCGGTGTCCCAACAACAACATCAACAGTCCTGAGCTTCTCAATCTGTGGGTTTATTGAAACCCCACCATAGATTGACATGACCTCCAAATGCTTGTAACGTGAGAACATCCGAAGAGCTCGGGTCTCCTGCTCTGCCAATTCCCTGGTAGGAGTCAGAACAAGCGCCTGAATTCCCTTCCCACGCTCTGCCCTCTGGATAATCCCAGAACCAAAAGCCAATGTCTTCCCCGAGCCTGTAGAAGACTCAGCAATCACATCCTTTCCCTTCACTACCAAGGGAATTGTCTTAATCTGGATAGAGCTTGGCTTCTCAAACTTCTCCTCTTCAATAGCCTTTAGAACAGGCTCGCATATTCCTAATGATCTAAAACTCATATGTCACCAATAAATAATCTTTTGTCTTTGCTTGTTTTAATGTCACTTCCTTGAATTCTTCTTCGCTGTCTTGTCGAGAAGCTCCTTCCCAAGTGGAATTGTCCATTTTCCATCCCCAGATGTCATTGAATCAGGAACAACAATAATAAGGCTGTTCTGCTCTGCACCAATCTCCTGGTAAGTCTGCAGCTCACGAAGCCGCAGCGCACTTGGATTCCCTTTGAACATAATAGACGCTTCCTTCAGCTTCTTGGAAGCTTCAAACTCACCTTCAGCCTTAATAACGCGGGCAATCTTCTCCCTCTCAGCCTCAGCCTGCTTGGCCATTGCCCTGGTAAGTTCATGAGGTAGGATGACATTGTTGATTTGTACAGCCTTTATTTCCACACCCCAATCCTTTCTCTTTTCCCCGCGGGTCTCAAGGTCCTTAACAGCATCGTTTAGCTTCTCCTTTAGCTGGTCCCCAATTTCCTCGCGCTGGGTCAGTGACTCCTGCATTGTCTTGCTCCCAATAATCTCCTTCAATTCAGAAGTGGCTTTAGCAATTAGCTGGTTCCTGATGTTCTCAACATGCAGTATTGCCTTGTCAGGCTCCTCAACAGTATAAAACACAACCCCATCAATCTTAAGATTAACATTGTCCTTGCTCAGCACCTCCTGCGGCTCCATGTCAATTGTCCGCTGGCGGATGTCCATCCTGCCAACTGAATCAACCCCAGGAATAATCCACTTCAACCCTGGTTGCATCACATCCATAAAGTTCCCAAGCCTCAGCCTAACCCCACGTTCATACTGCTTGATTATCCTCAGCCCAGCTAGGATGAATATAAAGGAGAAGAACGTAAGGATTCCAGTTAATACCTGCAGCGCCACTCCAACCACAGGGAAGATTGTAATACCTGCAAGAATGACGAAAATTATCAACGCTACGGCGATTGCTGTTGCCATTGTTAAACAGTGTGCTCCTGCTTTATAAGCATTCTACTGCGTTGTAATGGATGATGTTAGTGGGCATGCTCAACATTAACAATGTTTATAATATTTAGTATATTTTCATTATAATGGTTGGGGAACACGTACATTGGTATATCGCAGATAGATGTAATCTTGATTGTGTATATTGTTTTAAACCAAAATTTACATACAATGAAGCTGAAGGTGGAAATGCAAATCTTGCCCATGTTTTAGCAGATAGTGATGTTGCTAAAGTGACATTGGGAGGAGGAGAACCCACCTTAGTCAAAGATTTGGCCGAAGTTACACATATTCTTAAACAAGCTGGGAAATACATCAGTCTTCATACCAATGGGTTATTATTAGATGATATCTTACCTGAATTGGAAGTTGATGATATTGCACTTCCTATTGATAGTACTGATAGAGATACCCAAAAGGAATTAAGAGGAGAAAAATTTCTTGCAGTAATGGACAGACTTCCTCATTTAGCATCAACAATTTTGGGAAGATGTGTTAGATTGGGGTATCATACTGTTTTTACAGCAATAAACCATCAAGATATTCCACAAGTTTATGATTATGTCAGTCAAAATGAATTTGATTATTGGAGAATCTATGAGTTTAATGACGATTTGGCATCTAAATCTGCTATTGATGCGGGGGGAAGTCAGAGTGAATTAATCGCAAGAATTCAAAGAATTGATAGGCTTCGGGACGGCGGGACTTCAGCAAGAGGTTATACAGATTGCCTTTTAGCGAAATTTCTTTTAACAGAACAAAGAATGAAAAAATTAGGTGATTCTCGAATACAATTTGTAGGAAGAAATGACACCCCCGAACCTTATGCCTTTTTAGACAGTTGTGGAAATATTAGTTATTATACTTGGCTTTCACAAGGAGAAAGAAGAATAGTAGGCAATATCCTTTCAGATGGTTATCAGACTATTCAAAAACGATTACAAGAAATACACGATAGAGATTGGGGGTTCGATGATAAAACTGAAGATGAATTTTGGTGGGCAACTGTGGGTAATATGCCAATATGGGCAAGACTGCGAGATGGGAGTTATTCTCACGAAGAACTTGAAAAAGTAGAGGCCGGTTTCTTAGATGATGTAATGGTGCTTTCTGAATTACATGCAAAAAGATGAGAACCAGCCAATGCCAAATAAATTAATCAGTCCCCCATATATTAACCATGTGCTTCACACCAGCAGTCTCCCTAACAACTGCGCTGTTTGAATTCTTTATTGTGGTGATGATTCTTCTTCTATTTAGAAGGTCGCTAGTGAACAAGTTCTTTGCTGTTCTGCTTTCACTGCTCGGCGTTTACCAGCTCACAGAGTTCATGTTGTGCACAACAGGCCAGCTTATATGGGCTGAGATTGGTTTCCTCGTTTATTCCTTCCTCCCTGCAATAGGACTGCACTTCATCATGTGCTTCACCAAAAGGAAGTTCAAATTCCCCTTGCTGTACATCCCCCCGCTAATATTCTCAGCAGTAGCACTGGCAACAAGCTTTGTCATCCAGGGAGAATGCAGCACCTTCTTTGTGGTGGTCAGGACATTGCTCACAGACCACCTGAACCCAGCCCCTACTGTAATCTATTCACTGTATTACTTTGGATACATTGCGCTGCTGAGTTATTTCATACTGAAAGACGCCAAGAAGGCTAATCCTTCCAGGAGGAGGCTGGACATCATAATCTTCCTTGCTGTTCTGTTTTCCCTGCTCCCAGCATTAATCCTCCTACTAATCCTCCCCTCGCTGGGAATAATGTTCCCCTCAGTGTATTGCGAGTTTGCAGTGCTCTTTGCAGTGGCAGCAATTATTGCAGCATTTGTGGACAGGAAATGAGGAACCTCAGGCAGTGTGGTAGGACTCATTCATGTATAATATCATTTGTCACCTGAATGATTTCCTTGCACATTTGACTCATTCTGTTGAATTGCTCCCTTTCTTTGAATTCCAGTTCAACCCCATACTGGAAGTCTTCCCTAGCCTTTATAATGCTGCTTTCGTGCATCTCTTCAATTTTAGTTATTTTTAGGCTGTTAATAAATTTGTCGTCAATATCTATTTTTCCTTCCTCTTTTAACATCTCAATTGCGGCAATTGTGCATTCTTGATTCCTGCTTTCATACCCAAACTTCGAAAGTATTGACAAAAAGCAATGGTATATTGTATAGAAGAAAGCAGAAGCAGACCAATCTGAATACCCGATTTTATCAAAGTCTGTTGCAGCCTTCAGGTTGTGCTCAGCTTTGACAATATGCCTTTCTGATAATCCCATATTCTCTTCTGTTTTAACCAAGCCCCTATGAAGGTCTGATTGTTCTAATTCTTTCTCAGCCTTATTCAAGCACCATTTGACTTTGTTAGAAGCTTGTGACATTTTTAACAACATCCAACAGCTTATCATACCCGCACAGTATTTGCCCGCTTTTTATTGCGTTGAGGATGACTTTGTCCTTATTTTTTAGATTCCTGACTAAATCAGAAGGTGTCTGCTTTACTACATGTATTGGTTTGTTTGATAGCTGCTTTCTTTCCCTTATTATTTTATTTACTGTGCTGTTTTTCTCTTTTTTCAGTACCAATAAAATATCAACATCATTTGCCTTTTTTGCATCCCTGATAACAGAGCCAAATATGATTGCTATTTCCACTTTATCAAGAATATCCCTAAACTCAAATATCCACCTGGAGGCTTTGCTCCTTGCCTCGTTTATTAACAAAAGTTCAATCGTCCTGAATGAGTGATATTCATCTAAATTCGCCTTGTAAAATGTGGCTTTGCCCATCCTTTTCCCAATAACCACCTTTTTTTCCTCCAGCCTTTTCAATGCCTTAAAAGCCCCGGCTGGGGTTATCCCTATTTTTTTTGCAATGTTGTTTGCATTGTAATTGTTAGAGAAATCCCTAAACAAAAGAGACAAAATTTCCATTTCCTTATCAGTTAGCCCTTTCATATAAACTCACAGTTAATATGTATTAACTCACAGTTAATATAAGATTTGCATGTATATAAGCTTTGTTTTACTGAAACCAACATTTGCCTTACAATTAGCACACTATCCGTCAAAATAACATCCCCGATCACGCAGCCCTGGAGGCCTTCCTATTCAAGTCCCCTTTCAATTTCCTTCTTTATTCTATCAAACAAGATCTTTGTTTTGTTTTTCATGTGCTCAAATTCTTTGTCTTCCATGTTTGTTTTGGTGGAATACTGGGTGAATTCTCTCACATCCAATATTTTGTCGCTTTGTTCCAGATTCTCCTTAACACCTTTGTCAAATATCTGCTTTAGGTCATCTTTTGTTAGGGATATCCCCCCTTTATCAATGAGGTCTTCAATAAAAGCAAATGTGCAGCTCTGGTTCCTTGATTCTGTTCCATATTTGGCAAGCAATGCCAGCAGCAGATGATAGATTGAATAAAAGGCTGCAGAAGGCGACCAGTCTGAATGCCCCACTCTCCTAAAGTCTTCTATTGCGTGAAAGTTCTTGTTTGCTTTTGCTATATGACCCCTAATTTTTTCTTCATATACTTCCACATTCTTCAACCCTTTGTGCCTTTCACCCCTTTCCCCCTCTTTAAAACATTTTTTAGTTTTTCTTTAACTGGCATTTTAACACCTCTGTTATTAAACTGTGGCCCCACAGAACAGTTCCATTCTCCAGAATATTTTCAATCACCTTATCGCCCTTTTCCAGGTTGTTTATTAAATCCTGTTTTGTTTGAATCACATCATGTATTTTTATCGGGCATATTTCTTTTATTTTGCTCAGGGTTTGTTGGTAAGTCTTGTATTTCCGTTTTTCAAAAACAAACAAGACATCCAGATCATTAGGTTCCTTTTTTTCACTCAAATATGAGCCAAATAAGACACAACCATCTGTTATTCTCTCCATTGGTTTTATATCTTCAATTCTGTATTGCACTCTTTTTTTTATTATTCTAGGATTTAATGCAAGCTCCATTATATTCAGGGATTTTTTGTTCCTGAAGTCAATGTAATAAGATTTTATATTGGAAATTCTTTTGAACAGTAGTACCCCCTCATTCTCAAGTTTTTTCAGTATTTTGTATGCCCCATTTGGGGTTATTTTGCATTTCTTTGCTATTTTATTGATGGAAGGATAATCCTTGGAATGTACAGCCAAATATCTCAATACCCGGGTCTCTTTTTCAGTCAACATATACACCTACAGTGTATAATTATACACCATTAGTATATAAATCTATCGGTATATAACCCAAAACAGAACCAATTCATCTGGACACCAGCACCCAATCACTAAAATAACATCCTGCTCATGCGGCTCGGGATGCTTTCCTCTTTGGTGCTTTCTTTGCAGGCTTCCGCGCCTTCGGCAGAGGCACCCGCTTCCCCATTAAGGCTGATCCAAGTTCCTTTTCCACCTCAGCAAACCCAAAAACCTTGGAAACCTCGTGCAGCTTCACAGCGCCCTTCACAAAATAAACACTTGTAAGCAGGAACGCAAACCCTGCAGCAAGCAATAGCGTGGAGTAAAATACAGTGTTGGAATAAATATTCATCAGCAAAATCAAAAGCGATCCTAACAAAAAGGCAGTAGCAGCTGCGACAATAGCATTTATGAAGTCCTTAATTTCACCGCGAAGGAAACGCCTCTGCGCATATAAAAGCATCATTACAGTGTAGCACGCCCCAAGAAATACCACAAGATAAACCCCAACCTCAATTGCTGACGGCATATTAATATTCTGTTTTTCCTCCTTTTATATCAATCACAACTGCTTCATGTCCTAATTACCTTATCACAAAACTGCGCAATCTGCGCAATCAATTGTTCATCAACTTCCTTTCTTGCAGCTATGAATACCCCAGACACCCCGAGGATTTTTATTTTGCTCATGATAAAGTGCGAAAACTTTGCAATAGATCCAGCAGTGTTGTAAATTATCAGAGTGGAAAGCGCATCCATGTAAATGTATTTCTTCTTGTCAGGGAAGCTTTCCAGTGCCTGCGAAATTGCAATCCCCAGCTCCGTAAGGCCAGAAGGGCTTGCAATGAATATGCAGTTATTCTCCCTCTTTGACGTCCCTCCAGCCATCCTTGTCACACAGTCAATAAAAAACATCCTGTCTGTGGGAATCTTGTTGTTATCCAGCAGCTGGAGCAGTCTCTTGTATGGCTGATTGACTGTTATGTAAAGCCCAATGTGATCTTGCTTTGTCAATTCCTTAAGTATTGTAATATTGGTCTTCAGCATTTCTTCTGCGTCTGTAAGCACCAGCGCAATAAAACCATCCGGAAGGTCTTTAAACTGAGAACCCAATTGGTCCATTATTAATTAATGTTGCTGGAAATATTAAAAGGAAAGAATTTTGAGAAGCTAATAACGCTAGCAAACCGTGCGAGCAAATGGTAAAATTCGGCAAATCTTTTATATCATTTCAAATAAATATTAACTATGTTAGGCTTTAGGAAAAAAGAAAAGAGGGTTACGTTCAGTACACCAGAAAAAAAACCAAATAAAAAAACAGAGAGTGCAAAGTCCGATCCGAAACCAGCAAGCGAAACATTTGATTCTACTAAAGTGAAGAGTGAAATTGAGAAAAAACTCAAGGGCGGAGAAATTGAGAAAAAGCACGCTGATATTCTGAAGCAGCGTGCCCCAGTCAAGCACGTGATTGACAGTGCAACCCACAAAAAAGCAGGGAGAGTTAAGCAGTACATCAAGACTGGAATTCCTGGTTTTGACCAGCTTCTGGAGAAAGGTATCCCCAAGGGCTATGCGGTCATTGTGGCAGGTGGTGCGGGGAGTGGAAAAACTATTTTCTGCCTTCAAACATTAATGAAAAAAGCAAGCGATGGTAAGAAATGTATCTACATGAGTTTCGAAGAGTCTGAGGAAAGGCTGAAGGACCACATAGAGGAGTTTGGGTGGGATGCTGATTCCATGATAAAGAGCGGCAACCTGGTAATAAAGAGATTCAACCCATTTGAAATCACCCGCTCTGTTGATGCTCTCCTAATGAAGGCTAAGGGCGAGCTCTTGATAGATATGGAGCCCCTAATTCTTCCTAAAGGATTCCGTCCGGATGTCATTGCATTGGACTCACTGACTGCAATAGCCTCTGCATTCACAGGGAAAGAAGAAAGCTACCGTGCCTATATTGAACAACTGTTTCGGTTCTTTGAAAGAATAGAAGCGAACGCTTTTCTAATAACAGAAACAAAACAAGTTCCCACAATCTTCAGCCAAACCGGGGTCGAGGAGTTTCTTGCAGACGGGGTGGTTGTCATCTACAACATCAAGCGCGGCAATGTTCGCGAGCGCGCCATTGAGATGCTAAAGCTTCGCGGAGCCCGCCACGAGGAAAAGATTGTGGCAATGGAAATAACTGAGAACGGAATTGTTGTCTACCCCAACCAGCAAGTTTTTGGGGAAGCGGATTAAGTAATTGTTTCATTGAATGTTGAACTGTTATTTTTGATTGTTTCTGGGTTAATATAACATTGTTATACTGTTTCACCACCACACAGCACACCGATTTCAAGGTGCGAACGTTCGCACCAACACTAGTAACACTCAATGAGAATCATCTTTCGCCATTTATATGCAACCTGAAACAATTTTAATGTAGTATGGGTATTGAAACAATCGACAAAGAAATCCTGAAGGTACTGAAACAATCCAGCCAACCAGTTTCCACTCGGGAGATTTCCTTAAAAACAAAAAGGGCATGGCACACAATTGATCGGCACTGCCTAAAGCTCCAAATACATGGCAAGGTGAGTGGTTTAAGGATAAGTAATATTAATGTCTGGCAGGTGAGCAAAAAGGGGGGAGATGAATGAAACAATCTTTTTTCATACTTGCAGTTGTAATAGGGCTTTCGCTACTGACTGCCACAGCCTATGCAGGTTTCAGCAGCTCTTACATAAGCAACCCTTCAAGCAAGGCAGTCGCTGCAACAGCAGGTGGAGACCCAGCCCAGAAAAATATGGTAAGGCTGGACAATGAAATGCTGATAGCTGTATGGGAGGATGTTGACAATGACGTCAGATGTGCCCAGTCCACAGACAACGGGGCAACCTGGTCCAGTGAAACAGAGATCGGAGGAGGAACCTACCAATGGCCAAGCATAGCAACAAACGGTACAAGAGCAATAGTAATAGCAGACCAGACAGGACAGGGGGACATCCAGTATTCAGTAACTGACACAGGCTGCGCAGGCTTTTCCTCACTGGCGGATGCAGCAGGGCTGACAAGCAACCTGAACGAACCTGCTGTTGCTTATGACGGGGTCAACAACCAATGGGTGATATGCGCATATGACTCAGCCGAGGATACAGTTTTTATCAACGCCACACTTGACTCAGAATCTGGAACATGGACCAGAACAGAGATTGGTAACGCCAGGAACACGAACATGTGTGGCATTGACGTTACTGATGATGGTGACATATACATTGCTGTTGATGATCAGCAGGGCATACCTGACAACTTAATGCTGTACAACTCCTCAGACAATTTTGTAACGTCCACATCCAGGAGCGTGCATACAGGATCAGATGGAAGCAGTGTCCACAGTGTTTCAATCAACACGCGGGGTGATCACATCCTGATAACAGGTGAAATAGAAACAGACACCCTCCTGGTTGTATACAGCAACGACTCCGGTGAAACATTCCATGAAAGCACGCTGGGCTCGCTAGACAGCGAGGACCTATCTGGCTGCATTGATGGGAATGGACTTTACCACATTATTTTCACCAATGAAACTGGAGCAGACGACGTAATTGGATATGTCAATCATTCCGGACCTGGTGGGTTTGGCGCACCTGTCCTAATAAAGTTTTCAACAGACCATCACCGCTACCCAACAACACGTTGCAGTAATTTCCCTAAGACCAACAGGATGAATTACAACAAGGTGGAATACACATTTTACAACAGAACAAGCACAGACAGCTTTGGATTTGCAACCTATACTTTTGGTGATGTGCCAAACACAAGCTTTGTAACCCCAACCCTCCTGCAAGAATTCATGATTAATGATACAGTGAACATAAGTTTCAACGAAACCGGCGGCACATCAGTTATAACAAATGTCACATTCCAAATCAACGGAACAGTTCATCAGGGAGTCAACAACTCAGAAAATCTCTGGGAATACAACCACACCCTCCCAATGAATACATCGAAAGGCAATTTCACTATAAAAGCCCTTTTCTACGATTCAGACATATTCCTGGTTGGAACATCAAACCAAACCATTGTAGTGACGCCAAGACTCTCGTCAGTTGCAGACCACCCCGATCCAATCAAAGGCGGTGGCCTGATAGCAATTGAACCAAGCGGGGTGAATGATTCCAACAATGACAACCTCAGGTTTTACTGCTCTGAGAATGCAACACCTGACTCAAGCAATACCCAATGTAGCCAGGGAGACAGTTCCTATGCAAACCCATACTCTGCAATGAACTGCACTTTCACAGCAACAACTGATGATGCCGCCCACACAGTATACTGCAGGGTTTATGACCTAGTGTATTATTCCAGTGCCCAATCAACAACCTACACAACAGACTCAACCCCACCAACCCTTTCATCCACAGTTACAGTCACAGAAAACGCATCCAATGCAACAACCAGTGTTGCTAAAACAATTCCTGCAACCTTTTACGACAATGTGAATGATGGCTATACAAACGTCACTGTCATAGGGGAGTATGGTATGCTGTGCAGGCATTACACAACAGACAATGCCTACAACCCAGGTACAGGACTGGCATGCGTGACCACAGGCACTAACTCATCCTGCACCGTCACAACTGACACAGAAGGCTCCAACACAACAAACATTTACATTGCCTGTGCAGACAATATGACAAACAGCCAAAACACATCTCAGAACATTGACATCATATCCTTTGTCACAGACTGGACAGCCCCGCAAACATCAGACAGCTCCAACACCATCATCCACTCACCAGACTACAATGTCACCATAACAGAGTCAGACAACGTCGATAGCGACCCTGAAACAAAATTCTGCACAGACACCACCGACACATGTACACCAAACACAGTTTCAGATGGGGGGGTCCCAGTTATTGAATTCAATTCCTCCCACCGCGGACCGAATTACCTCCGCTACAATTCAACAGATGATGCAGGCAACGCGCAGTCAACTCAGAGCAGCACAATAAACATCAACCGCTTGCCAGTCCTCACCTCTGCATCTGCTTCCGCTGAAACAATAAAAGGCGGTCTAAATATTTCAATAACCACTGTCTCAAATGAGACCGATGGTGACCTAGGCCAAGCAATATTCCTCTATGTATGTAACACCAGTGAAGCAAATTCCTCAGGCTGTATAACCGGAACCTTATGCTCTAACACAACATCAAAGATCAACTCATCCTGCAACTTCACCAGCTCCACCACTGATGCTGTATATGATTGGTTTGTATACATCTTTGACAACTCCACCGAGGCAGCTGTCAACAACGGAATTAGTGGAACATATATCAGCGACTCAACTGCCCCTATAGTAACAGTAGCAACACCGGAAAACAAAACATACACCCAATCCACTTTCTATGCTACAATAAGCCTGGGTGAATCCGCTGATTCAGCTTTATACTCAATGGACAGTGGGGCCAATGTCACCATGACATCTATATCATCAACACTCTGGATAGCCACACTAAACTCCATAGCTGATGGTGTCCATACCATTCAATTCTTTGCCAATGACTCAATTGATAATATGGGAACTTCATCTGTCCGGACCTTTACTGTGGACACATCAGGAGGCGATACCACCCCACCCTCAATTGTTGTCCTCTCCCCGCTGAACAATTCACTCCACTCCACCTTACTGCTAAACATAAGCATGGATGAAAACAGCTCAGCAGCTTGGTACTCCCTGGACAACGCCGCCAACGTGAGCATGGGAAACGCCTCCCTCATTCTCTGGAACACCACCATCACCCCTTCCCAGGGCTCCCACAACATCTCATTCTTCGCAAATGACACATCCCAGAACACCGGCGCCTCTTCCATCATCTTTTTCACCTTTGACAACACCTCCCCCCAGTTCTCTGCTGCAGCTACAGACCCCTCCACAGCCACGGACAATGCCTCTGCAACCTGCCACTCCTCCTGGAGCGACAACATAGAACTAGCATTTGGTATAGTGGAACAGAATTCCAGCGGCTCCTTTGTAAACACAACATTTTCCCTGTCAGGCACCTCCGCAGATTTGAATCTCACAATCCCAGCAGCCAACCTTTCCAAGGGCGGCGTCACATGCGTCTTCTATGTTAATGACACCACTAGTAATGAAAACTCCACCTCCACATCATTCACAGTGACTGATGTCACTAATCCCATCCTAAGTAATATCACCTACTCCCCCTCCTCAACAGGAGACCTTGACCCCGGCGTCTCTGTAAACGTGACAGCGAATGCAACTGACAACACAAACCTATCCATTCTCCTGCTCCAGTTCAAGGAGAATAATGCCTCAAAATTCCTCAACTTCACCATGCACTCCCTTTCCGGGGACTTGTTTACAGGAAACTTCACTGCAAACACAACAAACAACTGGACCTTCCGAGTTTTGGTAGAGGATGACAGCGGAAACCAGAACATCTCCTCAACTGAAACCGTTTCAGTATCCTTGGACAAGACATGGACATTCTACAGCACAATACCATCAGTTAAATCAGTTGTCAGGAGCGAGCCCAGAGTGATTTCACTGGGCAATGTCTCTGTCAACAACACAGGTGACCATCCACTGGAATTCAATCTTTCATCAAGCGCAGCTTGGATAACATTCAATGGAACAGAGAACACAAGCACGCTCCTAACAATCCCGTCAGGCTCCTCAGGAAAACTCAATGTCACAGCAAACACAACAGGATTTGCAGTTGGTTCCTACAATTTCACAATAACATCCACAGCAAACGACAGCTCCTCCTCCCCATCCTCAAACACAGCATCTGCCCAGATAAACATCCAGAATACCCCAGGTCCATTCCTATCTGTTACAATAACAACATTCACCTCTGCTGTAAGCAAAGGAGATTCAGGTGTAACCTATGTTTCCAAGGTAGAGAACCTAGGAACCTCTGATGCTTCAGGGGTCTGGTTAGCCTGGGACCTTCCAGCAGAATTTTCCAACCAGAGTGGCACACTCAACCGCTCTATTGACAGCCTCACAGTTGGCTCATCTGCAACCAATACAATAACAATAGATGTCAGCTCCACTGCAGACAACAAAACAGTCACAATCAATGCCACAGCCTCCTCTTCTGAAGGCTCCAGCAGTTCTGACTCCAAGAGTGTTTCCATAGGAATCCCCACAACAGTCACCACAACAGTAACCCAGACAACCACAACAGAAGTCGGCGGCGGCGGTTCAACCGGCGGAGCAACAACCTCCCAGGTTGTTAGCGCTGTACTTAGAGGAAAAGAGCTCCTCTCCTCTAAGGAGACTGTGGAGCTGGTGCGCGGAGGGAGTCAATTATTCCCAGTCACAGTCAAAAACATCTTTGAAGATGCAGCTCTTGAAGATGTGACCATGAAAATCGAGGGTTTCTTCTCCCAGTACCTTGAGTTCTCCCCTGTTGAGATAGAGAGTATTCCTTTCGGCGAATCCGCAGAATTCTTGGTGACAGTAACATCCCCTGACTATATGAAAGCAGGGACCCACTGGCTATCTATAACCATCACAGGTAAAATCATCGGAAATGGTGTGAACAAGGACCTTGTTGAAAGCAGGACTGTTACTCTTGTTATACATGAGGTAAGCGAGAGCCAAGCCTCCCAGTTGCTGAAGGAAGCAGAATCCGCCCTAGAAGAAATGAAAAAAGCAGGCTTCCCCACAGACCAACTATCCGGACTGCTGGCTGACGCAAAAAAAGCCCTGGAACAAAGGGATTTCTCAAAGGTCTGGGAACTCAGCAAAGAAATAGAATCAATGAAAAAGAATGCTTTAGAAGCCAGCGACCTGATTGAATCCCTGAAAAATGATATTGCATCACTCTCTCTAACTGGATCTCCTGATTCCTTAGAAAAAACCGAGGAGCTCCTCCGCCTGGCTGAAGCAGCATTTGAGCGCGAGGATTACACATCAGCCTTGCAGCGTGCCCGCGAAGCAATGCTAGGCCTGGCAGCAGAATCCAGCATCTTCAACCCTGTGTTATTCCTCCTCACCTACTGGTGGGCAATAATAATTGCAATGTTCCTTGCGTCAGCAACAGGTGTGGTTGGTTACAGGGCCCATACAAAAGCAACAATCTCTGAGAGAATCAGGAGACTGGAAAAAGAAGAGCAAACCCTGAAGGAGCTGTTAAAAGAAACCCAGCGAGATTACCTTGAAAAAGGAAAGCTCGGTTATGCAGCATACCACTCTGTACTTTCAGACTACCAGAAACGCCTTGCCAAAATAAAAAAAGAGAGGACAACACTCCGCCACAAGAGGGTCCGCCTCCTCAAACCAAACCAAGTTCTCAAGGACCTGGACAGGGAGAGCAATGAAGTGATGTCATCTCTGAAGCAGGCCCAGGAAGACTACCTCGAAAAAGGGAAAACATCAAGAGACGAGTACAAGGGAATAGAGAAAGAGCTAAATGGGCGCATCGCTGAAATAGAGGGCGAGCGCATGGTTATTGAATCAAAACACATCAAGCCAGGAGGTGAAGAATGAAAACCCTAGCCCTGCTTGCTGCCTTCCTGGTACTCCTCCCTTTGGTATCAGCCCAGCCCATGGAGGATGCAGCCTCTGCTATTGAAAACGCATCTCAATGCATCCAAGAATTGAAAAGCAACAACCTCCCAACTGGGATGGCAGAGGACCTCCTAATCAGGGTCAATGACATCAAGAGGAGGGCTGAATCTGTTGAAAGCCTGAAGAAAGGGTTAAGTGGCCCAGTTGCCGCTGCCTTAAATCAGTCCTTGACAGGATTGCCTGCTGAAGAAAAAACATACGCTGGGGCAATTTCAGCTGCAGAAGAAGTCTGCCAGCTAGCAGATGATGAAATCATTCTTTTTGATTCAATAACAGCATTCAGCAAGAAGCTGGATTCCTACAGCACAGAAGAATTCAAAGAGCCCGGTTTAATGAATCTTTTTTCTAAGCAAGAACAGAAGCAGTTGGTGGACACTTCCGAGGCTGCATCCCTTCTGGAGCAGGCCCGTGAAGCCTTTTACAAAGAACGTTACGAAGAGGCCTCCTCCCTCCTGGAGCAAGCCAAACAAACCCTAGAAGAAAGTGAGGCATCTGTCACATCCTTAAGCATTATAACATCTGCTGGAAAAAGCTTCATTGAAACATACTGGGTTGAAACAATTATTGTCATTGCTGCCTGCTCCCTAGCTGCATTGGTATCCTGGAGAGCCCTCCGCCGTCGCAAGCTCATCAAGAAAATCCACCGCCTGAAAAGGGAGAAAAAAAGCCTGATCCACCTCATGAAAAAAGCCCAGGAGGACCGCTTTAAACATGGCATTATCTCAGAGTCCCTCTACAAAATTAAGACAGAGAAATACCAGTCGCGCCTTGCCAGGATAAAAGAAACACTACCAGCCCTTGAAGCAGAGGTCAGCAGCAAGAAGCAAAAAAACCAAGAGAAGAAATGACTAACCCCTCAGGCTCCTGATTATATCCCTGTAGCTCATTCCCCTCTCCCTAGCCCTCCTAATAGAAGAATCTGCAGCCACCCTGACAGACCCAGCACTCTTAACCAGCGGCGCTGTTTCCTCATCAATCCCTCCATCACTTCCAATAACAAAGCAATATCTCCTTTCACTCCTAGTATTCCTTTCATCCCTAATCTCTGCAAGCTCCCTAATCTTCTTACTCTGGTTAATGAACTGCTGCCCTGACCCACCGGTAGGGACTGACATAACCAGTACCTGGTCAAGATATTGCAAATATTTCCTAATATCAGCAACTGGTGTGTCTGGCTCCAGCGCAAGCCCCACCATACCCCCATAGCCACTGGTTTTGTGAATAAAGTCCCAGCATTCATTCTCATTCTGAAAGCACTCAAACTGCGAGATAATAGTTCTGCGCTCCCCAGAAGTGTATACACCTACCAAGTGAGCAGGTCCCATAACCATAAGGTGGATATCCATTGGGGCTCCTGTCCTGCGGTACACCTCCTCTATCATGGAGGGGTCAACCAAACGCAAAGTGTTGCCACTGTTGTACACCCCGTCCATCACATCAATGTGAAACCCGTCAGCCCCAGCCTCAAGTAGCTCGCGGGCAACTGCAATCTGCTGCCCAGGCTCCTCCAACAGGACAGGATAAACTTGCATTCTCCTCATGACAACCTTTTCGAGGAAAATAATTTAAGCTTCACTCCAATCCCCGCAAAAACTCCCTAACGCTTTTCGGGACTTTTTCTGAGTAGCCCCCCTCCATCACAGCAAACACAGGAACCCCAAACCCCTTGATTTTTTCTCCGATTGTTCCGAAGCCTGCCTCAGTCAGCCCCAGCTGGGTGATTGGGTCCTCTCGATGCGCGTCAAAGCCAGCTGAAACCGCTAGTAGGTCTGGCATGAATTGTTTCATCCTTTCCAGGCTTTTTTCAAATTTCCTTAAATATTCCTCTTCCCCAGTGAATGGAGCTAAAGGAAAATTAATGCAGTTTTTCTCTGAGGCCAAGCCTGTCCCTGGGTAAATCCCTGCTTGATGGAGCGAGACATAAAACACTTGAGAGTCCCCGAGGAAAATATCCTGGGTTCCGTTCCCATGATGCGCGTCAAAATCCAGAATCCCAACCCTCTCCACTTTCTCCAATGCCTTCTTCACAGCAATCGCAATGTTGTTAAAATAGCAGAAACCCTCCGGTCCTTTGGAAGCATGGTGGCCAGGGGGCCTCATCAGGGAAAAGGCATCCTCACCATCCAAGGCATAGAGCATCGCCCTTAGCGCCCCGCCAGCAGCAAGCCGAGCATAATCAAAAATCCCAGAATACACAGGCGTCTCACCGCCAACCAGCGCCTCGCTCCTCACAGAGTCCACATGCTCCTGGCTGTGGCAGAGCAACAGCTCCTCCTCCCTGCAAGGAGCTGGCTCAGAAAAAAGATATCCCCTCTGCTTCAGGTGTTCCAGCGTCCTCTCAATCCTCTCAGGCCCCTCGGGATGGCCAGGCTGGTAATACTGCAAACAGCGAGGAGAAAACACTATTTTCATGATTTCCCCTTAGAAGGGAGAAATAAAAGTTCACCACGGCTTCGCGCCAAATTCTTTCTGATATTCCTCAAAAGCCTTCATAAACCTGTCGTCAATCACAACCCCGTCAGGACCTTCAACCCTATCCTGGTGAAGATAATCCATCAGTTCTGTTACCCCGATAACAACGTCCACTGGAAGGCATGTCTCGTCATGGAAATACTGCGAAGCACTGACATCCAGCTGTTTCTTGCTTCCATCTGGCTCTTCAATCACAGCCTTCTGCTCCCTGTCTATCCCTACAGTGAGGCCACTGATTGGGACGCTAATGCCATTCTGTTCAGCATATCCCTCAAACCATTTCATCTCGTCCATTTTAGTCTTGGAAGATGATATAACATCATCCACCATCCATAAACTGTCACCATCTTTCAGTTTTGTACCAATAACAGATCCTTTCTCCCCATGCTCTTTGGCTTCTTTTCTCTTGTATGCCCACCCCCTCTTTATCCGGTAATCCCTCCACAATGCTCCCACAGTATCATTAGCGATTGTAATACCCTTGTAAGCAGGCCCTATTACCACATCAAACCAATGATTTCTCTGCTTTAGCGAATAAGCAAACGCAGAACCCATTTTCGTGCAGGACTCCCCGTCAGCGATTGCTCCCAGATTAAGAAAATAAAGCGCCCTCCTGCCGTCCTTTAACCCAAGGTCGGCTTCACCTGTTTCCAAATACTTATGGTCAATAAGCAAAACCCCTGGGGTCTGCGCAATCGCATTTGCAAAGTCTTTTATTTGATCGTTCATTTCCTTCCCCATTTACCTTTTCCAGCATCTCGAAGAGCCTCTGTTATGTCAAACCTCATTAACCCTGCAGCTTCAGCTGCTGCATGATGGAACCTTTCGGGTTCGAATTCACCACTCCTGCAAGCATATGTCAAGGCCCGGGAATTGTTCACGATTGCTCCATTCCCATCCTTATCAAAGGCAGGGACAACCCCTGCTGCTCCCCCGCCTTGGGCCCCGTAACCAGGAACAAGGAATGGTGTTTGGGGCAGCAAAGCCCTCAGTATCATTGCCTCAACAGGATAAGTGGCCCCTACAACAGCCCCAACAGAAGAGTAGCCACAGTCACCAACAACATCCTCCCCCCACATGTCAATAAGGGTGGCCATTTTGATATATTCTGGTGCTCTTGTTATTTCTCCCTGCTGATCCAACCAAGCAAACTTTGCCTTGGCCGCTTCTCTAGTTTCTTCAGGAAGTTTTTCTATTTCACCCATAACATCTACCCCCCCTAACCTATTCATCATTTCAACCTGCCAGCCCTCCAGGTCAGTCAAGCTGTCCTGTGTTTCAACTGCTGATTTGTTTGAGGTCCTGCAGAGAACATAAATACCATTCCCAAATAGCTTGGCAGCATCAATAAAAGGGTCAATCCCATCTCTTCCAAGGTAAGGATTCACTGTAACTGCGTCGAAATCCATGCTTGGCGAGGATCCGCCCCATGCATGTTTAACCTTCCCAATCCAGGTTTTTGCATAGGCCTCAGCAGTGGATCCAATATCATTCCGCTTCGCATCTGCAACCCTAACCAGCCCAAACTCCTTGGCATGATCAGAAATATATTTCATCGCTGCCAAACCCTCAGGCCCGAATTGCTCGAAGAATGCTGCATTTAGTTTCAGTGCTGGGACAACATCTGCAATAGTTTCTGTCAAAAGAGTAAAGTACTCCCTTAGAAAATCCCCGTCAGCCTTGGGAGTTTTACCATACCTGCGCACAGCTGCATTCAAAATATGGTTAGGTGTGTATTCTACCCTTGGATCATAACCAGCAACAGAAGGATTGTTTTTATCATGGATGGCTTGTGTCAACCTGTCCGCATAATTAGAAACCATATTCACAGTTTGGTTA
>JADHYO010000010.1 GCA_016782405.1 Candidatus Aenigmatarchaeota archaeon | reverse complement strand
CTTCCTTGTGTTGCATCATTGTTCCAACAAGCTCCACATCACCAAACTGACCAGTGTCAAAGCTAGGTGAAACATTGCCTTCTCCTATACCACCAGTTTCAAGGTATTTTTCCATAAAAAAGATTGTTTCACGAACATATAAAAATGTATTACACTGTAATATCACCCCAAACCTATCTTGTGATTATATCCATATCATCCTTCTCCAATCCCAAATCCACCCCCTCCTCAAGCATAATTTTCAAGTATGGCAGCGTCTTCCTAACAGTCCGTGAAGAGCAATGCATCCCCTTCCCAAGTCGCTCGCACATACCCTTCATCAGCGCGCGCCTCTGCCTGCTCCTCCCAAGCTGTATCAGCCGGTCAGGCGGCTTGTATGGAACATAACGAAAGTTGGTATTACCGATAGCGGAAATCCCTGCAATAAGATCCACCATGTAGCCCTTAAATGCCCAGTTCTGTTGCTTCATTACCAAGCCACGGAACAAGTTAGCCTTTGCCAGAAACCCCAGTGCCCGTGCCAGCCGCTCACCTGAGAATTCCCTGTGAACATTGCTCTCAACCCACCAAAAAATTTCATCCGGGTCCTTATCCCCATCAAAAATCAATTTCCTTGAGGCTGCAACCCTCCCTGCCCTGAAGATTGCCGGCAACAGATTGTGAATGGAAGTAGCCCGTTCCCTGTAACCAATTGCCTCTAAATCCTTCTCCCCAACCATTCGCTTCCCAAGCGATGCTAGCTGCAGATCTGTCAATGCAGTCCTTAGGTCACCCTCAGAAAAACGGGCAAGACTCTTGAGAACATTCCCCTCCACCTCAACACCCTCCTTCTCACAGATATCCCGCAGAAATTTTTCTATTGAGGGGGATGGAATTTTGTTGAACTTTACAAGCTTGGAGCAAGTCCTGATAACCCTGAGCTTTGGGATCCATGGGTCATTTGCTATCAAAAAAACCGGAAACAGTGACCCCTTGACAAGCTTGGCAATTGCCTGTCCCCCTCCACGATCCCCTCCTGCAAGCCCATCCACTTCATCCACAACAATAATCTTCCCCTTGGCGAACAGTGTTTGAGTTTTGGTAGCAGGTAAGTAACTTTCAATAGCATCCTTCCCGCGCTTGTCCGAAGCATCCAGTTCCACAAGTACATATCCCAATTCCTTTGCAATAGCAGTTGGGACCAAGCTCTTCCCAATACCAGGCGGCCCATGGAGAAGAAGCCCCTTCCCAGGCCGGAAGTTGCGGACAAATTCAAGTGCTTCATCCTTTGCTTTCTTGTTACCTGTTACCCCTTCCAGCGAGAGTGGCCTATACTTCTCAGTCCAGAGTTCCATAAAGAATATTTCACAATAAGAAATAAAAGCAAGAATCTTAAGTGAAACTTTCCTTAAGTTTCCCCTTCAAAAAAGGAGAAAGCAATGGTTCCAGCCTCCCCTTCTGTTCCGCAGTCAAATATTTGAATCCTCTTATAAAACGCAAACATTTTTTTGAGCCGCATCCACATCTAAATTTCTTTTTCATGTCCCATTCAGTTGTAAGATAATTGAATGTCACTTCTTCCCCCTTTCTGATGCGCCTCAGCGCCCGAAGGTTCATATCCCCAAAATCAATATAACCATTAGGCTCGCAGGAATGGTTAAGAAAATCATCAATCTTTCCTGGTCCTTCTAAATGTTTATTCTCCCCAATCTGCAAACTTGTCCTTGTTGCTTTCCCAAGAAAATTACCCTTGAATCTAATCAAAATTTCATCCTTTCTCACATATTCTTTCGCAAACAATCCCTTCCCTCCTTTTACCCCTTCCAGTTCAAGTTTTTTTGATACAAACATAGCCTACCATGTCAGGATCCTGATAGTGATCTGCTCCCCAGTCTCCTCCAAGTTCCTCAGAAGCTTCTTTGAAAACGTATCTGTTGCTCTCGGAGAATTAAGCCCATAGCTCAGCTTCACTGAACTGGAATTCTCTATTGTTATGTTGAAATCCCTTATTATCCCAAGCCTTGCCTTGAAAACAGAGTAATTAGTATCATTCATCCCGCTTACCCTTGCCCAGGATATCTCCTCTTTCTCCTCAATTGCAAACGGAATCACAGGGGTCTCATTCACAATTGCAAAATCCCCGTTGCAACGGAGAGCAACATCCTGCTCAGAATACTTCATTGTGAACCCATTGATATGAGGGACGAGGTCGCTCTGCCAATACAGCCGGTTCCCGCTGATTATGCACTCCTTGGACGACCCTGCCTTGAAAACCTGCGTACTGCTCTTCCCAAAAGGCCACCTGAAATCAATATACAATATCTTGCTGCTGACTGAAACATTACTTACATTCGCCTTTAAGGGAACCGCATGAACCTTGACAGTTAGGTTCTTAAGAAGTCCGTCAGAGATCTTTTCCAGTGCCGATGAAACTGTGTCAGCCTCCTGGTTGAACAGCTGCCCATAGAATGTAAATGCCCAAACAATAAACAGGAGAAAAACCCCAATAGAAATAACCCAGTCAATGTTCATCTTCCCCTCCTTACGCGCCAGAACCAAATTCCCCAAATGCAGAGAACAAGAGCAATAAGCCCAAATCTCCAGAGCCAGTCATGTACAATCATAGCTGCCTCAACCCCCCAGGCTTGTTCTACCATCACTATCCCCACAACCCTTCCAAGGTTCCCAATATACACCAGAGGAATCCCAATCACCAGTCCCAACCCCCTCCGTTTCCAGGAAACAGCTGGCACAGAAAGAATAAGCGCCCCAAGAAAGAGCATAGACTTCCAGCCAGTTGAATCCTTTGAAATAATAAAATGGAAATCATCAACCTGCATCTCTGCCCCGTTTATTGAAGGGGAAAGCCCCATACCTTCCATCACCCAATAGGAATTCCCCGCCACCGCTCCCTGCAGCACTGTAAGATCTGCAAAAAATATAATCCCATACAACGGAAGCGAGAAAGCCATCAGCCTAAGGAGAAACATCAGCGTGCTCTTCATCCGCTCCTGCCCCGGACTAAGCTCATTGAACAGCATTGTATATTACTTTGTTTTCACTTAAGAAATAGTTCCTTTCCCCCTTAGAATTGGCAGGAAGTGTTTTCCCTCAAGATGTGAATTTATAGCTTCTGCCCCAATCTAACTGATGATAATACAGAAACCAGAAGTTTCTCGCCGCTACGCCCTGAAAGAACCATGCACCACTGAGGACAGTATCAATCACTTGAGAGATCGCCTGACAAAATTTGACACCCAACATCCCCAAGAACATGAAGGAGTCTGGTACCTTGATATGGAAAGGTTTAACAACATCTACAAACTCACCCTCAGCCCTGAAGAAGCTGTCTTGGAGTACGGCCCACTTAGTAATACCCGCCCTGAGAAGGAAGATGTCCTTGAAATACAGAAGGCAATGGAAACCATAAAGCCTAAAATCCCATCAGTAAAGCGCAGCTACCAACTTAAGCATCAATGCCCCCCAAGAGAATTTATCAGCAGCATCGAACAGAAGCTCGGTGAAACATTTAATATTACTGAAATTAGACCATCAATGGGTGACCAACAGCTTTCCCTTAATCGCGACAATGTCAACAGATTCACACTAACACTAAACCGTAAGCAGGTCATCCTTGAGTACGGTCCATTAGACTCAAGTGATTTTGAGGGTGAACATGTTTCTGAAATAGAAAAAATCCTCATGGAAGTATACCGCTAATTTACTCATCCTCTTCCTCTTCCATAACAGTAATGCCCTTCCTCTCGCGGATTTGCTTGATAATTTTATGCTCCAGCTCCTTGGGCAGCGGTTCATATAAGACATCAATCAGTGAGTAAAACCCAAGCCCTCCAGTTGAGGATTTCAAAGCAGAGTTGAACCCGAACATTTCATTGACTGGAATCTTGGCCCGAATCATTGTAAGGCCACGTTCCTCGGTCATATCCAGAATCTGCCCGCGGCGGTTGTTCACTTCCTTGCTGGCTCCCCCAACCTGCTCTGTCGGGACGTCAATCCTAATAATCTGCTTTGGTTCCAGAATAAACGCCTTTGCCTGCACCATTGCATTTCTCACAGACTTTCTTAGTGCAGGTATAACCTGTGCTGGCCCCCTGTGAATTGCATCCTCATGCAGCTTTGCGTCCATAAGAGAAATCTTAATCCCTGCGCATGGCTCCCTGGCCTGCGGTCCCTCATCCATTGCCTCCTTGAATGAGTCCTTCACCATCTCCATGACCTCCAAGATAGCATGGACCCCACGGGTCATATCCAACAGGATATTTTTGTTATAAACAAGCTTCACCTTCTTGCTCTCATCCCTGTCAAATCCCAATTCCACCAGTTTGTTCTGAAGCTCCACGTTCTTCTTCTTGATCTCTTGGTCCTGAATTTCCCCATTCACCATAGCCTTATGAATCTCAGGCTCCAGCGGCGAAGCCATAACATAAAATCGGTTGTGCTTGTTAGGGCTCTTTCCCTCTACTGAACCCGAGGCAGAGCGTACAGACTCATTGAAAATCACAATCGGGGAGGAAAACTGCGCATCTATCCCTGCCTCTTTGATGGGCCTCTCAACCTTAGCATCCAAATGCAATTCCCCCAATCCTGAAATTAAATATTCCCCAGTCTCCTCATTGATCTTCACCTGCAACGTAGGATCCTCCCTCCCAGTCCTCTTCAAAAAATCAATAAGCTTCCCCAAGTCCTTTGGGTGTTTCGGCTCAATAGACTTGGTGACAACAGGCTCAAAAATATGCTTTATTCCCTCAAACGCGGTTATTGGTTTCTCAGGCGAGGAAATAGTCTCACCTGAGAACGCATCCTTAAGCCCAACAATCCCCACAATATTACCAGCATAAACAGAATCCATGCTAAGCCGCTGCGGCCCCTTCCAAATAGACACCTGCTGAATCTTCTCCTTTTTCTGCTTACTAACAAGGTAAACATCCTCACCCTTATTAATAGTACCTGAAAACAACCTCACCGTTGCAACGTAACCAGCATGTGGGTCAGGGTAAATCTTGGTCACAACCCCTGCCAACCCGCCTTCTTTATTGCACACAAGCATATCCTTCCCCTCCTGGCTCTCAGGGTCCCCAGGCCATATTCTTGGAATCCTGTATGGCTGCGCCTCCTTAGGTGAGGGCAAGTGCTTGACCACCATGTCCAAAAGCACGTTGTAAACCGGCGCTTTCTTAGCCAACTCCTTCTCCTTGCCAGCCTCAGTAAGCTCAATAACCTCCTTGAACGTCATGCCAGTCTTCTTCATCACAGGAATAGAAACAGCCCAGTTCCTGGTTGCAGAACCAAAGGCCACCTTACCCTCCTCCACAGAAACAGCCCACTTGTCCTTGTATTCCTTCTCAGCATATTTCTGGATGAGCAGGTTCACCTCAGTAATAATCTTCTTGAACCTCTCCTGCATCTCTTCTGGGGAAAGCTTTAGCTCTTTAATGAGCCGGTCAGTCTTGTTAATAAACAGCAGCGGTTTCACCCTCTCCCGCAGAGCCTGCCTAACAACAGTCTCAGTCTGCGGCATCACGCCCTCAACAGCATCAGCTAAAACAATCACACCATCCACTGCACGCATTGCGCGAGTCACATCACCACCGAAATCCACGTGCCCCGGAGTGTCAATAAGGTTGATCAGGTAGTCTTTCTCATCAAAGCTGTGCACCATGCTGGCATTCGCTGCATATATGGTAATCCCCCTTTGCCGCTCCTGCTCAATGAAATCCATTGCGAGCTGCTTGCCTGCAAGCTCCTCGGAAATCATCCCCGCTCCTGCCAAAAGGCTGTCGCTAAGTGTTGTTTTCCCGTGGTCAATGTGTGCAACAATTCCAATGTTTCTGATGTGCTCCAGCTTTCCCATCAATTCCTTTACAAGGGTCTCTGATTCTTTAGCCATTTTTCCTCCTTATTTTACAATCTTTAGATAAGGCAGCATAAATATAAAAAGGCCCGCAATCACCAGCCAGCCCCCCTAAAAGCCCTCTAAGTTGACAAAACAAAGAAGAGAACCCTTTCAGATTCCCTCCCCCAGGATTAACCTCCTGGATCATAGGCCGAAAATTCTCCTATACTTCATGAAAATGTAGAAAACCGCTGGAAAAACACCAACGATCATTAGACCCCAGGCCAAACCTGACATGTTTTCTCACTCCTCTCACATGGACGACTCAGTTGGAAATTATGGATCCGTTTGCTCTGTCTTGCTGCCCTGTGGGACCTGAGGAGCAGACGCGAACCAGAGCACACAGAAAACAAAGCAGAGGACCCCACCGATCGCCAGAAACAAAAATAAAATTAAAGCACAGAGCGTCATGACCACTCCTCACATGGACGACTCAGGAAGTGGAAAAATACTCCTGCACACTTCTGCATGGCAGAGGTTGCACCGATACCTATTCAACCCCACAGTGGTCATTGAACGAATACAATCACACCTTGGGCAGCGCAATACTTGATTACCTTCGGTAAGTGTTTTTAAAATACGTTCACTGCCCGCAGTTTCATGTTCATCCTTATTTGCACCCATCTCACTCTCCGTCATTAATGGATCATATGTGGCCCCCTGAAGACACTTGTTTTCTGCACACCTGGCATTTCACTTTACCAGTCGTGTGATTGCGTTTACCCCAGACATATTTTTTGCACACATGACACCATATTTTCTCTTTGGGTCGCATTAGTACCATCTCATCCTCCCCTCCTTTCCGCTCGCCAGTCGCGGAAATTGCACCAAAAGAAATGTAGCCAATCAATCACAAACCAGAGTAAAACAAACAGAATAAGGAGACCAGCACAAATAACAGATGTATAAAGCAGCACAGTGCCTATTAGTTCCATCATCTCTATGTTCCATTCACTTTGGGCGGTTTCTTCCGTGACCTGCGAACCCAGATACACTTGACCTTCTCCTCTACAACAGCATAAGCATTAGAAAACAAACTAAAAACAGCCACCACGAAAGCGAAAAAATTGAAAGAACTCCTATCCACCATTTTTGTGCTCCCTTCAAATTTCCAAGAAGCAGGAATAATCCTTAATCTGGAAAAACCGCCTGCAAAAGTCTTCTCCCGAAAGGAAAGACCAATCTAATCAACCAAAGTCATGTATGCAGTAAGCGTGAATAATAAAACCTTACTATGAAGAAATTTAAGCCTTCCCAGGCTTTTTAACCTCAACCTTCACAATCTCACAGTGCCTTATTGGGTAAATATTGGAGCTGAACTTCTTGATGTTCTTCTGTATCAATCCGTCACAAGCAGTCTTGACAAAGTCGTCAACAGAGGATTTTGACGCAAAATCCTTTACAAACCCTATGACCTTCTTCCTCACTTTCCTCTGTATCTCCTGGTCACTTACCTTGTTAAGAACAGCAAATATTTTGTAGTGCAGCTTCCAGTTGTCTTTAGTCTCCACATCACCAACAACCTCAACCTTAGAGGTCCTCTTCCTCACAACCCTAAATATCTGGCTTTTAACAAGATTCAACCCATCAAACCGAGTCAATGCCTCGCTGTCTTTAACTGAGTAAATCCTAAACTTTACAATAATATGATACTTCGAAGGGTTGTTAACAAGATCTGCAAGGCTAACTTCGAGGGTCCTGCCAGGCAGGCTCTGCGAGCTGGTAGCTGGAATCTCCCCAAGCTCCTTCCCATTGAACATTGCAGGGGCCTTAACAGTGAACCAGTCCTTTCCCTTCCATTTCTTCACTGCCCTTTCCTTTACCTTGGAAGAAGGTTCTTTTTTCTCTTCCTTTGGCTTCTCTGCAGCTTTCTCAGGTTTCCCCTCTTTAACTTTTTGCGTTCCCATATGCTCACAAAAATACTTGCCTAATAGGTATTAAAAGTTTATCCTTAACCGAGCCGAAATAAGACCCCCTTAACTTGTTAGGGGGATGAATTTCAGCTTTCGCTCCTTTAAATCATTTAAATCCTAGGCTAATAGCACCATATACCGCAGGAACTGCGGAAAGATACGCCGATGGAGATAGGAGTCCCCTTCTTAGAGAAATCTTTGAAGGCAGCCTGCCAAAGAAGTCGGAAGCCAACCAACTTGTTGGGGGGTAGTTCACGACGGCTTATATGAATACTTCTGGTCCAATTTCTCCCAACTATTTCCCCTATTCCTCATTTTAATGAAAATAAACACCACCACAAGAATCACTATCCCAACCACAGCCACAAGGAGGATCGGGAATTCAGCGCATTCCTCCTCACAGGAACCCCCACAGTCAACCCCTTTTTCATCCCCGTCCTGAATACCATTAAAACAGTCCCCGCAGCCCTCATCCACAACCCCGTCACAATCATCATCCCTTTGATTGCAAACTTCTGCAGCAGCCCCTTTACTCCCAATACAGTTCCCAAACTCCCCTGCAGTACAAATCTGGCTGCCTTCCCTACATTCCCCAATGTTAGAGCCACATGCCTTGGAAATTCCATCAACAGCTCCGTCACAATCATCATCAACCCCATTACAAACCTCTGTCCCAGGAGCAGTCCCGCCATAGCATGCACATTTCGTAGCTGCTACACTAGCCCCACCACCCAAATTATCAACCACCCCGTCACAATCATCATCCTTTTGATTGCAAACCTCTGTAGAAGGGCCTTTCCCCCCAACACATAATCCCCATTTACCCCCTGAACACGTTTGCCTACCAGAAGAGCATTCCCCCTTGTCAGTTGCCCCGCAAACCCTTTGTTCACTTGTAGAGCAATTGCAGTCTTTCGGGCAGCTTGAAACAGTCTCCCCACCAACGCAAGAACCGTCCCCGCAAAAACCTTGCTGTTTCAGTCCAAAAGCAGAAAACCCAGTCACATTAAATTCAAAGAAATTCCCTTTCCAGTCATGCTTCATGCTTGTAACTGGCTTGAAGCTTCCCTCACATTCCCTACCAGAGAAGTTCCAGTCTGAGCAGACATAGACAACACCATAACTCTCGTTCTCAAAAAACCCTTTCTGATACCAAATCTTCACCATCCCCCCCGAGGAGGAATAAGGATTCTTCACTGCATAAACCAAGGAAAACCCATCTGCAGTTGTCTTGTCCAGACCCACAGCAAATCCAGATTCCTTTGAAACGTCCACACCTTTAATTAGAACCTCAAATTCCCCTGCAAAAGCAGAAAAAAGAAAATCATGCTCCGTCTTTAGTACGTCTTTCTTGAATGAGCCGCTGCCAGAAGATGTGTTGCTTACAACCTTTCCACCCCTGAAAATAGCCAGCCTTGTCTTGACTCCTGTCTCATTCAAACCTTTCACACTCAAATTAAACTGAATAATTGAGCTGGCTTTGAAAGACTTCAGCAGCGACGTCTCCCCCCCAAACGAGTCATTAGCAAAGAATTTGACAATATAATCCCCCTCCAGCAAGGCCTCATACTTCACAATTCCATTGTTAACCAACCCTACCCTCTCCTTGCTGCTGTTCGGAAGCGTGACAACAGCCCAAACCTCCCTCACTCCCCTGTTATCAGTTGCATTTATCCTCAGCCCAACATCCTCCCCCACTTCCACAACATCTGGCAGGACCTCAGCATCTATCTCCGGCGGCGAGTCGCTCGCATCCACCACAACAGTGTAATTCACTGAATGAAAAGCCACAGCCCCTGCCGCATCTGCAGCCCTGCAGTTCCAATGATACGTCCCGTCTGGAATCCCAGTGAAAGTAAAGCTCCCATTCTCACTGGAAACAGTCTCGTTTGGAGCCCAGCTCCCGTTCAAATCCGAGTAAAAAGTGATATTATTCACTGGGTTTGGTGAGGAAGATGAGCAGTTGAATGTCACGTTCCCTGAGATTGAAATAAAATTGTTGCTTGGTGAGTCCAGCCCAACCATTGGAGGAATAAACTCATAAAAAATCACTACCTCCTCCAGGACTGGCGTGGACATATCATCCTTAGTCTCCAATATGGAATCAAACTGAATATACTTGCTGATTGTTCCAATATCCTCAGCAGAGGTGTAATTCTGCGAAAACCCTCCCCATGAAGAATCATACCCAGAAGTGTTCCCTGCCCTGACCCTGACCTTTACAATTCCTTTTGCAGCATTAACATCACTTTCCCATTCCAAGTGCGTCCAATTGACCACCAAGCCCGAACCAAGCACCTTTGATGTGAAGTTCCCGTAGAAGTAATACAATTCATCATCACCATGAACCCCAAGCGTTAGATTCTCTCCATTGCTCGCTGTCCTGTAAAGCAGTCCCCCAATGAACGCAGTATCAGTAACATTCATCCCAGCTACCGCAGGCACCAGCCACAGAAAAGCTCCAATAAGCACTAGCCCCCCCAAAAGCGCCTTCATGTTATATTCTTGCTTCGCACTAATTAAAATAAGCAAATCTAGGTGAATCTATGAAAATACTCATTCGCTATGGTGAAATTGCACTCAAATCCACCCCTGTCAGGCGAAGAATGGAATCCCTCCTCACGAGAAACCTCCGCCAGGCCCTTTCCCAGCAAGGAATCCAGGCCTCAGTGAAGCGCTCCTTTGGCCGAATCTTCCTCGAGACAACTGAACCTAAAAAGGCCACGGCCCTCCTAAAGAAAATCTTCGGGATAGTCTCTTTCTCCCCCTGCTCCCAATGCCCTGCAGACATTGACTCAATAAAAACCCTAGCACTCACCCTCGCAAAAGCCCACAGCTTCAAAACATTTGCAGTAAAGGCCCGCCGGGTCGGCTCCCACAAGTTCAAATCCCAAGACGTAAACAAAGCCATTGGCGCAACCATCTGCACCCTAAAGAAAAAAGTCAACCTCTCCTCCCCTGACCTGACTCTCTGGATAGAAGTCCGCGACAAAACATCTTACCTGTACACAGAAAAAATCCCAGGTCAGTGTGGTTTCCCTCTGGGCTCTCACGGAAAAGTTCCAGCCCTGCTGGAAACCCAGCAAGACCTCCTGGCAGCCTGGTTAATGATGAGACGAGGCTGCGAGATAATCCCAGTCACCAAGAAAGAATCCTTCCTAAAGATTCTGGAAGAATGGGCCTTTCACCCCCTCCCCCAAGAGCCCTCTTTGGAGGAAGCCCTGAAAAAACATCCCTTCGGGATTGTTTCAGCCAACCCAGCCCATGCCAGCGAGCTAAAGGCCCGATACAAAGTCCCAGTCTACAATCCCCTCCTAGGAATTTCAAAAGACCAGGAAAAAGAGATCCTGAAAACCTTGAAATAAACATTTTTATATCTTCCCTCCACCCATTTCTTATGATCATTATTGGCAGATACGCTGTCCCGAAATGGGAAGATATCCCGATGTTTCTAGGCAGTGCATCAATAAAACTCGGAACTGCAGACCATCTAATGATTGATGGAGAACCAACTGAAAAAAACCTATATAGGGTTAGTTTACTCACCGGTGAAGAGCCCATTGAAGGCTATGTGAAAAAAGGAGATGTCCGCATCCTTCCAAAAGATTATGAGCCAGACCAGCAGAGAGCTGGAAAGGTCCAGCTTTAATATCAAACCTAAGCCCCAGAAGAGGTTTCACACATCTTTTTGACTTCCTCGCATGAAATGCCATTTATCTCAATATCCCCAGACCTGTCTCGGCAATCAAAGAGCAAACCTGAATCACAAACAAGTTCTGGGTTAGGGACTAATTGACATTTAGAATTTACACACTTCGCATCTGAAAGGCAGGATATGTGATTTGATATTACTGCAGGGCACATGCAACTTCCCACTTTCCCGTCCCAATAACCACTATATTCCTTATTGATAGCTTTGGCTTTCCCCCCATATGAGCAGCCACAGCAATCTGCCCGGGCTGCGATGCAGTCTGAATCCGCGCTGCAGGAAGTAATCACCAAATCATCAATCGGGGTTGGTAGTAAAAGAAGCGCTAAAGCAATTGCGATTATAACAACAATAACAGCCCAGATAACGAACCTCATAAGAATATATTGTCGCCCACGGTATTAATGCGTTATCGCCTCTGATCACTGAAATAAAGCCTTTTATGCCACACTAACAATATATGAGTATGTCTAAGGTTGTTTTCTACCTTTCAGGCACAAAGGCGCAGCATGAAGGCAACAGGTTGCTTCTGGCCTCGAAAATGATTGAGTTTGGGTTTGAGAAAGGAGCAGTGTTCAATCTTCCAGACGGGCGTGTGGAGGTTTTATTGGAGGGGGAGAGAGAAAGGATTGAGAAGTTTCACACCACTGCTAAAAACGATTTCACATCCTGGGTTATGGCTAAAACAGAAGAGCATAATGCAGTTAAAGAGCAGATAGGAAACCCTGGAATTATGTTTTCTGACCTGGACTTCAATGACGACCTCCTTGTTCACAAACTGGAGATTTACGGTCACAGTCTCACATTTGACCAGATCCATAAAGGGGTTGATGTCTATAAGGAATTAACCCAAGCCATCAGAGAACTAAGAGGCGAGCTGTAAAGAAGAAGCCCGTAACCAATTATCTTGATGCTCACATAACGCTTTTATGTCCTTCCCGGAGCTGAGCACGGACAAGAGCCAGCTAGGCTATACCTGAGAAGGGCGAGGATCGAGAAAGCGGGGAAACTGAGCTCTCTATTCATTGTTGTATTTTATATGTCAAAGAAGTTGACTGAGTGTTTCGTCAATACCATCTTCTTCTGGTTGCAGTCTGAATCGCCTGAGGATTTTATACGATGCAATGTCATTAATGGGATAAGGAGTATCCTTTTCCTCTTGATTATAGGCGAGCTTCTGTGTTGGACGGAGGTAAATGTTGATGACATCCGCCTTGGAGAAGAACCCCACGGCATAGTCATTCCCTTCGACAGATCCTGCGCACCCAGCGAATATGGATGCAGGGAGCTCCAGCATAATGATATCCCCAAAATTGGCGTCCTTGCCAATATTTTCAATAGGCTTTCCCTTCATAGCACTCTCCACAAATCACTAAGATATAATTAAGAGAAAGCTTTTTAAATATTCCTTACACGAGAGCGGTTATGAAATGGATACCTTAGAAGAGGTAAAGCGAAGGGGATTGAAATCATTCATATAGATACTTCACCACACTCTTTTCAGGGGTCATGCAACCCTACATAAAGCTCTTCGCGTCCTTGCTTTTCTGCTGCGCTTTTTCAAAGTATTCCTTTGCAGCCTGCTCCAGAGGCATCCCTTTCTCTGATTCCCTGGACTTTCTCTTCCTGATGTCCAGGAAAAGCGGGAAGTTAACAGCCTCCCCGACCAGAAGCCCAGTCCCCACCCTAAGGCTGGATATCTGCCTGACCACATCCCTTGTTATCCCCTCTGAGGTCTCTTCAACATGCTTCAAATCATAGGGGTTGGTCAGCCTAAGAATAATATTAGTATTGCACTGGGAAAGAATCGTCGTTGAAAGCCTTTTAGGCCTCTGTGATATCAAGCACAGGCTTGCGTGAAACTTCCTCCCTTCCCGTGCAATTGTTGACAAAACCCCCCTGGAAATAGCCTCCTCGCGAGCAGAACCTTCCGGAACAAATTGGTGAGCCTCCTCCACAACCAGCAGAAACGGCGGAATAAGCCCGCGCCTACGGAAATTAAACAGTTTCCTAGCAAGGTATGAAGTAATAATCTGCTTCTTCTTCATGTTCGTGGTCTCTGACAAGTCCACAATGGTCACGCCGCCCTGCCTGACCATCTCATCCAACGGGGGATAGTCTGCCACACCAAAAACCCCAGTCTCGCTCAACCCATAAAGTGTTGAAAGAATCACATCCTTGGTAGTAGCCTTTATACCCTCATCAGCTTCCACCCTGCTAATTACATCACCAATACCATAGCTCCGCGAGCTTTTCTTCATCTCAATCATTGTCTTGCTAATTTGCCTGGCCTGCACAGCAGACAGCTTGGGCACAAACTCCATGAAATTGTTGTGGGAAAGATTTGGAAGCCCTATTCTCACATCCCTGGCAGTGAACACCCTTGCTTTCCCACTGAAACCAGGGTCATCAGCAAATGAAGTATATTCCCCATGTGGATCAATAATAACAATCCCCAACCCTTCCCCCTCTTTCCTGGAAAGAAGCTCCTCAATAAGAATCCCTGTTAGGTAGGAATTATGCACTATGACACCATTTGAAACAAAATTATGGGAACCCTCAACAACCAAATCATATACATAACCAAAATCCGGCTTTACTTCCTCTATTTCCAGAATCCTATCCCAAAACACATCACCATCCACAATGCTTTCCAGGAATTCCACCCTTTCTTTCACCTCCTGCAGCGATATTCCTTCAATGAAATTCCTTACGCCGAACAAGCACTTTTTCAGGTTTTGGTAAGTGATTCTTTGATTCCTCACGAACATATCTGAAGAAGCCCCCTTATACAACCCTGAGAGATTGTCAAGGTTACAAAAATCCAGCAGAAGCCCCTTCCTTATTTCATTGACCTTTTCCAAAATCACACCTTTGGGATAATGGTCAGAATATGACGGATTCATCCCTTCCAATATATAATGTACATTATCAGTTACATTTGTTCTCCCTCCCAACATCCTTCCAACAGTCGCAGATGAGACGCGGCAATTTTGAGCTATTTGTTTATAATTCAGCCCCAGGTTTTTTTGTAATTCCCTGGATTTCGAAAGCATCGAGTCCAGCTTCTCCGGTAACATATCCCCTATTGATGGCAGTTCTGTTTCGAGTGATTCAATCTCTTCAACCCTGCTTTTCAATACAGCAATAATATTTCTGGCCATATTTCTGCTCAAGCACCCTTTTCTTGAAAAGAAAAGAGTCAGATTGGAAGCTGCAAATCCCCCCCGTCTGCCAACTTCAGAAAAACTGAGGCGGAGGTCGCCAAAAACATCCTTGAGCATTCTTGTTGACGGGAAGATATCAACATTCGTATTTGATTTCATTGATGCAAACTTCTCCAACCTCTTTCTCTTGTAGTCTATTAAAAACCCTATCTCTGAAAATTTTCTGAGATTGTCCGAAGACCTCACATAAATCCTGTGATAATCCCTTATGCCATCCCCAACCCTCATACTTTTGGTCTTGACAAACGCTACTATCCCAAACATGAGTAGCATATTGCTTATTTTCTCTGCATTTATCCCATTCGAAACAACCAGCTCCAGTTCCGGCTTTTCATTGCTGCAGTAGCCGTCACAATCAAAAAGAACCCTAAGATACTCCCTCACTACCGATGTGGGGGATTTCAAGATAACATCGGGTATCTCCTTTTTCCTGGCAGTGTGTTTCAGTAAAAACACTCTGTCCAATATTTTGGCGAGTGTTTTCCAGAAAATTCTAACTTCAATCTCCGTGGTTCTGACAGGTTTTTTCCCAATCATTACTGCCAGTCTCTCAAAGTCCCTTTGAATACACTCTTCCTTATTGGTAAAGGTGAGATAATTGCCGCTGTTGTGGCCTTCTGCGAACAAATAACCCAAAAAGCGCGCAAAACTCTCGTCCACCTTTACAATGTTACCAATTGACCCTGATTGTTTATATGAAACATTATTTACAGTCTCTAGAGTATCCATGTTGCACAATTCTCCAAGCCTGTGGAGAAAATACAGAGGGATTTTTCCTGATTTCTTCCATCCAATGAACGTGGTGTACTTGACACCTGCAATCTTTGAGAGCCCCTTCCAGTCTGTCCCCAAAGAATCCCTCACCTTCAAAATTAAATCTTTCACCCCTTTCGCATAAAAATCTTTGCTGTCTTTAAGCTCCTTTGCCAGATTCACTTCCTGAAAAGAGCCTGCGTTTCTGATTCGTGAAGGTGTAGCGAGATAGGAGCCTTTCTTGAGTTTACTGGCATCAACCCATTGGGGACTGTCTTCCCATGTAAACATTGGGTGCTCTTTTGTTACTGTTATTTCCTTTCCTGAGAATGTCCTAATCTTCAGCATTTTTCCAGGTGCCTCCCTCCTTGTTATTGCTTTTGCTTTTTTTGCCTTAAGCCTAAAATCTTCCATGCTCAGAACATCAACACCCAAATCAGCATACTCCACACCCCCCTCTGTTTTTATTTTCCCACTGAAAGCCTTTTCTGCCAGCTTCTGGAATGTTACCATGCTCCCGTTTTCCAGCATTACCTTTGATTTTGGACTAAGGCATTTTCCAGCCCCTGACAAAGCCAGTATTGCAAGATGCTTCTGCAACAGCTTTGTCGGGTTAACCTTTACAGCCAAGTTGTTATTCAAAAACTTCCCCAGATTAAGGCCTTTCTTGTCAATACCAAAGAAGTCCTCCAGCATCTTCTTGTCTGGCTCCTTTACCCGCTCCCCAGGACTAGGCGGAAAAAGCACATCCCTGAATCCCTTCACCCCAAGAACCCCAAGAGGTTCCACATCTGCAACTAAATACTCCCAATCCGTGACCGGGAAAATGTCACCCATCCCCTTCCCTGAAGATTCATATTCCTTAACACTCTCCGGACGGTTGAAGTACCGATTAGCCTTGAAAATATCAGTCACCCTTCCAATCAAGCGGCCCTCATCTGTCTTGAGCTCCACAAACTGGCCTCTTCTGACCCCTTCACCTTGAATCACAAAAGAAAACTTCTTAGTAGAAGGCCCTTCCATGGTTGAAATAACAGTCCCATACTCCCTAGAATCCTGCACATTTGCATTTTCACTCATACCCTTACTTGACAGAGGAAAAATAAAAAGTTTCCCAGGTCAAAACAATTTGTAAATTTAATCAACCCTACATCTGGCCCGTGTGGGTTCGATTCTCATTGCTGTTGACAATCTTAGCAAGAACATCCCCGCTGCTGATGCCAAGCATTTCACACAACCCTATGCAATAAACCATTAAATCCCCTATTGCATCAATTATTTCTTCCTTGTTGCTGATTTCCCTGGCAGGCTTCTTGTCGCTGTTCTTATAGGCCTTCGCAAGCTCACCAAGTTCCTCAGTCATTAAAACAATTTCCTTGCCAATATCAGTAACATTAAATCCCCTATTCACTTTATTCTGATAAATCCGCTTCTGCAGGTCAGCAAGAGTCATAATTGTCATATAAAACCAAGAATTATAAACCTTTGCCAGCTCAGTTACTCAACCCTCTTATGCTGTTCAGGTGTCCACTTGGGTGCATTAACCAATACAAGAAAGAGGTTTTTGCCCTCAACCCAGTATTTTTCACCCTTCTTAAAATAGTACAAATCCCCCTTACCAAGCTCAAAGTCACCGAATTCTGAATGAACAACACCTGAACCAGAAACAGCATAATATATCTCCTCACATTGGGTATTTGTGACACTCCCACTATCAGGATATCGCCCATCAATAAGGGCAGTCGCAAAACTAAACAATTCACTGGGGTATTGATATTCCCAGACTGTACAATCCTTAGAATTTTCAATCTTCCCGGATTCAGATTTCTTGATCAACATATTGAATATTATCAAATAACGAATAAAAATACCACTCACCAAGAACTTATAAAAACTATCCCTAATGTATAATCATGGTTGACGAAAAAATCAAGGCAATTGTGCATGATTTCATGAAAGAAATGAAAGGCAAAGGCGTCCCATTCTATGTGGTAGGAATTATAACACAAAGGAACAATAAACTAGCTTTGGAAATTGTTGTTGAAAGACCAGAACGATACACCAAACCAGAAATTCTAGAAAAAATACCAAAATCTTATCAGGGTCTCAAGGTGCATATTGCCTAGAGAACCTCGAGATGTGGGAAACTCACCCAACCCGTTTCCACCTTGGGCCTTTCTTTGTATCCTCCAAGAGAATTCCATCTGATTTTAGCTGGTCTCTGATGCTGTCAGCCTTGTCCCATTCCTTCCCCTTTCTATGCATCTCTCTCTGCCCAATCAAATCCTTCACTTCCTGCGGCGCCTCGGCCAATGAGAGCCACCCACTGCTGCCAAGCCCCAGACCAAGCACCTGGTCCACGTCCCTGAAAAAAGAAAGCACATCCTCAGCATCTTTTTTGTTCATCCCCTTTTCAAGCTCTTTGTTAACACTTGTCATCAGCTCAAAAACAGCAGCCATTGCAGTTGGAAGGTTAAGATCATCATCCATTCCCCCCTCCCATCCTTTCCTAGCTTTTTTAAGCCACCCCTTGAGGCGCTTGGACTGAGAGCCGCGCTGAATATTGCGAAGGTTTGAAAGTAGGTTCTCCATCCCCTGGATAGTAGACCTTGCGGAGTGAAGGCTGCGCTCAGTGAAATTCATTTTCTTTCTGTAATGTGCTGAAAGCAAAAGCCAGCGAATCTCCCTTGGCTCCCAACCCTTTGCAACAAGGTCCCTGAGAGTCAAAACGTTCCCAAGAGACTTGCTCATCTTCTTCCCCTCAACAAAGAAATGCCTGGTATGCACCCAATACCTGGCAAACTGCTTCCCTGAAAAGCCTTCAGATTGAGCAATCTCACACTCATGGTGAGGGAATATATTGTCCTCCCCTCCAGTATGAATATCAATCTCTGGCCCGAGATACTTCATACTCATTGCAGAGCATTCAATATGCCATCCCGGATACCCTCGTCCCCAAGGGGAATCCCATTGCATTAAGTGACCTTCCTTCTGTATCCAAAGAGCAAAATCATGCGGGTTCTTTTTCTCTGCCCGAGTTGGAACACGCTTCCCAGCCTGCAGCTTCTTCAAGGTGTTCCCAGAAAGACGGCCATACCCAGGAAATTTCCCAATATCAAAATAAACACCCCCTTTCACACGGTATGCAATCCCCTTCTTCAGCAGCCCTGCAATAATGCGTTGCATTTCCTCAATATGATCCGTAGCACGGGGATAAAAATAAGCCTTCTTCAAATTCAGCTTCCCAATGTCCTCAAAAAAAGCCATTGTATAGAAATCAGCAACTTCCTCCGGGCTCATCCCACGTTCCCGAGCGCTTTTCTCTATCTTGTCCTCTCCCCCACCTTCCAGGGAATCGTCCACAGTCATATGCCCCACATCAGTGATGTTCATTACCTGCTTCACCTGGAAACCCTTCCATTCCAACCAGCGGCGGAGAAGGTCTGCCATAAGGAAAGCACGGAAGTTCCCGATATGTGCATAAGAATAACATGTCGGTCCGCAATTGTACATTCGGACTTCTTTATTGCTTAAAGGTTTGAATATCTCTTTTTTCTTGGTGAGTGTGTTGTGCAGCTTCAGGACCATATTAATCTTTTAATACTTCCTTATTAAAAGCAGATTACAATAGTGCAACGAAAAATCAGGCTGCAGAAGAAAATTTTTCCTGTAGGAACTGAATGAGTGGGTTCTGACCAGCCCGATTGAAATGGTAAAAACCAATACCATGCTCTCTACAATATCCCTTCAAGTAATAATACTGGTCATGGCTCATTGAAGTGGTTACACAAATCACAACATCATCATCTGTTATCCCTTTGACATCCTTTCTTCTGTTATATATATCATACACCTCAATCGGCACATCAATAGCAGATGAAATCTTTTCCTTTGCTTCCCGGGAATATTGTCCACCCCAAATCACAACCCTTCCATACAGTTCAGTTGGTTCCAGCGTTCCAGCATCTTTAACCTCCTCTAGATGCTCAGGATAGTCAACATCCTCTTGCAATAATTTTCCAAGGTCACGGTACACATTGGGGCTACCTGAGACCGCAAGCTTCCGCAGCTCTTTACTGAATCCACTGTTTGACCGAAGCTGTTCCTTATAGGCAGCGAAAAAAGTGCGATTCTTAAGTATCAGCTGATAGGCTTCTGTTTCCCCAAACTCGGCAACATCCTTGCAGAACTCTTCAAGAGAATCACGCTGGTTAATCCAAATGTTTCTCAACCTTCCCTGTAAAGGGGAAGGAAGCATTTCATATGATTCGCGGACATTTCTCCTGGTTGTTTCAGGCATGCCTAGTGCTTCCATTGAGTTGAACATGGTAGTGTACCAATCAACCTGTTCCCTAGTTATAGGCACGGATTTCTTTGTTTGGGCTGCCTTTTGAGAATGTTCAAGTTGCTTCACAATCTCTTCAGAGGAACATCCCTTAACCCATTCCAATTCTTCTTCTCTCACTCCTCTCAGCACCATCCTGAGCAGTCGCATCTGTCCAGCGGGCAGCTGAGCCTTTCCTACAGCCAACATCGCCGAAGCCCTGTTACTTTCTTTTGCTTTTGTTGCTGCTGTATATTCCTCCAAGACAATATCTGATAGATGATAAGTCGATGCAACATCAATGAGTTCATCAATTTGATTATCAAAGAGTAATTCTGCCCCATACCTTAGGAAGAACACAGCTGCCTTTCTCTGACTCGGTTGGGTGGCAACATGCTGCACAGTGTCCAGGATGGTTTCATTCTTATGTATCCATTTCAAATCACCCTCCTCAAGCAGAAACTTAGCATACTCCCCCAAAGAGACTTGTTCTTTTCTGAGTGTTTTGTAAAGAGAGACAATATGGGGGCGCTCACTGATAGTGTCGAAGAGATCCCATCGGCAGTCCTCTTCGGTTGTTGCAAGTAGATTTCCCACAAGCCTGAGGTTCGCCCCTCGCTCCTCCAGTGAACACACCTGTTTTCCAACGCGCTTCACAACCCCTTGGCGGCTCATCCCATCAGGAGGGATAAGCGAGAGGATACGAACACCTTCCTTCCCTTTCAGCGAGAGATAAGACGCCTTCACGCTCTCCATCCTCTCCATCACCACTCTGTAATATTCCGGTTCCCTGACAATAAGATGGTTTGGGGATATAATTTTATAGAATCCTGAAAGACATTCTACAACATCATCCTTCAACTCTTCGACAAAATCATCAACATATTGTCTCGTAACCGCTGGGTCCCCTTCTTCGAACAAAGCTTTGAGCTTTTTCCCGAAATCACGCAGGTGATTGAGGCTACCATCCTCAAACCTGTCCATGTCATGATAGAAGTCAACTGTGACATGGTGAAGATCATAGTGACCGGGAATTTCAACGTGCTCTACATCCTCTGGTGGGGATTCAACATCAAAGAACGCCTTATCAATTGTATCTGAATCCAGCCGCGTGCCAAGAACCTTCTGCGCTAAGGGGCTTGCTCGCACTTCATCAACCCATTTTTCGTACAAACCAAGAACCTCCTCAAAAGCACCCACTGTCTTTATGTACCCCTTATCGATATTCGTCATTAGCTTCCGTGTCGCCCTTATAATATCCCATTTAGGTTCAGCATTAACCAACTCGAAATATTTGTCAACATCTTCTTCAGAGAACCCATACAAGTGCTGGAGCGACCTTACTGTAGCTTTTTTACCCTGCTCCAACTCTCCTTCCATTTCCCTTCTTTCCCGCAATGTCTTTCTCTCTTTCCTGGACAGTGTTCCCCTTCTCTTGCGTGCCATATTAAACAATAAAAAGGAACAAATTTAAACTAAAAGGTTAATCATGAGTACCATGAAAGCGACAATAATCTCCTTCAGAAGGGGCCGTCATACACAGAAGCCAAATCAGTTCCTTCTGGAGATAGAAGGATGTGATTCAAGGCAAAAAGCCATGAAGTTTATTGGCAAGAAGGTTGCATGGGTCTCCTCAGGGAAAGAACCAAAAAAAATCTCCGGTGTAATCACTAATGCCCATGGAAACTCAGGCGTGCTGCGAGCACGCTTCTCCCGCGGCCTGCCAGGCGAGGCTGTCACCACAAAGATTGAAATCCTGGAATAAACAATTTGAAACCCTGAACACTTTTTACTGTCCTCCCCCAAGTATCAACCATGCACGTTACCCATCACACTATCCAGCGCCTATTCCGCATCCGATCAGAGCTTCAAGAGGTCTACTGGAACCTCCTAATTCAAACGTTTGCCAAGTCGTTGATAGCGATTTTCATTCCAATCTACCTCCTCACTATTGGATTCACACTCCAGTCTGTCCTGATTTTCGCACTGCTGTTCTATTCAACACTTGGCGTGTTCTCCCTGTTCTCTGCCTATCTAAGTGTCAGATGGGGATTCAAGCACCAAATAGTATACCACATCCCCTTATTCACTATATTCTACATGACCCTGGTATGCATGCAATTCATCCCTAATTCCTTCCTTCTTCTTGCCATTACTGGGATAATCGGAGGCATTTCCTCTGCAATGTATTGGGTTCCACTAAACTCTGAATTTGTCAAGAACACAAAGAAAATACACGAAGGAGAGGAGGTTGCAATGGTTGTTGCAATCCCCAAACTAGCCACAATATTAGCCCCCACAGCAGCTGCGGTCATCCTTACACTGTTCGGTTTCTTCCCACTTTTCGTTCTGGTTATTTTAATATTCTTACTGTCCCTCATCCCACTATTTGCAACCAGCGACTACAAGCCTAAGTTCACACTCACGCAGGAAAAGCGTCTCTTGGTAATGAACAAGCGCCTTGCCCCTCACTTATTCCTCCGTGGAATCCTATACGTTTCTGAATTCTTTCTATGGCCAATATTCATATTCCTCACACTCCACGATTTCCTTGATGTGGGTATGGCAGCATCTGCCGCTGCTGTAGGGATAGCATTCTTCACCTATATTACAGGAAAACTGACAGACAAAGGTCACAGGGAAACAGTCAAGAAGATTGGTGGGGTTGCATACTGCGTTGTCTGGATCTTAAGAATGTTCGCCTCAACCCAGATGGAAATCCTCCTCCTCTCCTTCATGGGAGGTATGGTAGCCTCCTTGATCGAGGTTACAGTGTTCTCCTCATTCTGTGACCGCGCCCGCGGAAAAAAAGTATTGAACTGGGTTGTCTCAAGGGAGGTCCTACTAGCAGTAGGAAGAATACTAATGATAATACTACTACTCCTCGTACTGGGTCTGGACATCCGCGCTTCCTTCGCCATTGCAAGCGTTGCCTCCATTCTCTTCTTGTTCATCTAGATGCGAGTTTCTGCAGTCTCCCAATGAATTCACTTCCCTGCCCAGTGGACTACCCTTCTCTCCACCTGCTGGACACCCAAATTAATGAGGTACCCAATCACCCCGGCAAGAACAATAGCTGCATACATCTCCGGTATCCTATAAACCAGCTGCGCATCAATTATAATACGCCCCAACCCCATACTAGTGCCAATGAACATCTCAGTCACCACGACTAAAACCAATGAAAACGAAGCCGCTATCCTCAACCCAGTGAATATCTCAGGCAATGCCCCGGGGAAAATCACCTTCATGAACATGTCCATTTTCCCTGCCCTCATAGTCCTCGCAGCCAGTATCCTCCCCTCCTGTGAGTGCCTCACCCCATACATTGTGTTCACAATAATAATCAAGGAGCACGCGAACACAACCACCGCCACTTTTGCCTCATCCCCTATACCAAAGAACAAAAGAAACAGCGGAAACAAAGCTGTTGCAGGTATGCTCCTGAAAAAATCCACCACAAACTCCAGGGAATAGTACACCCGCCTGTAGTAACCCATGACCAAACCTATCGGGAGCCCAACCAGAATAGAAATCGCAAATCCCACAAACATCCTCCCAAGTGTTGCAAGCGCATCTGGAATTATCTCCCCGCTGAGCAGCATCTCCCCAAGCCTAATAAAAACAGCGTCCGGGGACGGAAGAAACAACGGGTTTATGATGCTGAAAAAACTGGCAAAATACCACCCAACAATAATCAGCACAGGAATCAGTGCAGAGTAAAGTATTTTCATTTCAACCCCTCCTCAAAGAGCTTCAGGACCCTGTTCCTGAGGGCAAAGAACTTCCTGCTTTGGAGCATTTCCAGCTTCCTCGGCCTCCCCAAGTCCACGAGCACCTCCCCCATTATCCTGGCAGGACTCTTGGAGAAAACAACAACCCTGTCCGCGAGAAATACAGCCTCATCCACAAAATGCGAGACAAATAGCGTTGTCTTCTCCAGATCCTTCCACACCCTCAGGAGCTCAAGCCACATCCTCCTGGTGGTCTGGTAATCCAAAGCTGAAAAAGGCTCATCCAAAACAAAGATGTCAGGATCATACACCAATGCCCTTGCAATAGCAGTCAATTGTTTCAGCCCCCCTGACAGTTGGTAAGGATATTTGTTACTGTGCTCTGTCAGGTTGAGCTTTCCCATGAATTCCCTTGCCATCTTCCTCCTCTTTTCCTTAGGAACCCCTTGAACCTCCAGTCCGAACTCCACATTCCCTGAAACAGTCCGCCAAGGGAAGATTGAGCCAGAATAATCCTGGAACACAAATCCTACCTTGGCTTCCTCCACTGTTTTATTATTCACACCAATTTTCCCCGCTGTCGGCTGATGGAGGCCAGAAATCAGATGCAAGAACGTGGATTTCCCGCACCCGTTAGGCCCGAAAAACGTGACAAATTCCCCTTTTTCTATATTCATGCTCACATTGTTCAGCACTTTTACTGGGGCCTTCTCTTTCTTCTCTTTTTCTTGTAAGAAAACCTTGGAAAGTTTTTCTATCTGTATCATGGGCATTCTATCATTCCAGAATAGTATAAAACATACTAGAAACATTCACCCTGGATTCCAACTCCCCCAGATAATATAACCTATCAGCGTAATCTTGCATAGCGGTACTATCAATCTCATCATGCCGTAACATATGAGCTAGAACAACATTTTCTGCAACAGCGCTGTCAAGCTTCATGTATTTTACGAGCAACACCCGGGATTGTTGCTCTTCCTGTCTTGAGAAATCAAATGCCATGTTTAATGCAGCGATGGCCCTTGATGCAATCTCTGGACGGGTTTCAATAAATGACCTAGAAACAAGCGCAACCCCCTGATTATTATTCAGCTGCTCTGCATAAACTGATTTGTGAATCCTCTTAAAATCCCCGCTCTCAATAGCGATAGTTGTTATCGGTTCATACGAATGAATGGCATCAATAGAACCTTCATATAAAGCGGGGAGCTGGTTGGGTGGGGTTATGGGTATAAATCCCACACCAGAAATATCAACACCCTTGCTAATCAAATATTTCTCTAGTAAATTCGTGGCTGTGCTTCCCGGAAAGACCCCTATTTTTTTGCCCTCTAAATCAGTTATATTGTTTATTGCTGAGCCCATCTTTGCAATAATGGAATCGAATGGCTGGTCTTCTTTCGGTAATTCACTCACTGAAAAGATTTCCATTTTCCCTGGGTCTATTGTTTCAACAATAAAAGCAGGCACAGCAGATGAAATAGCTACAATGTCCAGGTCTCCCCTGATTAATGCTTCTATCTCCTGGTTACTTGATTGCAGCTGGATAAATTCTGCGTCAATACCCCCCTGACCCATATAGTCATTTTCTTGAGCAATATAGACAGGCAAGCTAGTGATTATCGGCAAATACCCTATTTTAACACTTTCAGGTCTTTCTCTAGGGGAAAAAACCAAAAAAACAGCAATAACAATTATTGCAACCACGACAACACCAATAATCCATTTTGTCATGTCTTTCACCTATTCAACCAAAACACACTTTCCAATGCAATGGGTCTTCCACATGATAATATTTGTTTTAGCCATTTAAACCTTCTCACCAACCCTTATTATGAAGCTCATCCTGTTCTCAGACACCCATCTAGGTTTTGGGTTAGGGACAGAGCGCGAGCAAGACCCTTTTCTAACATTTGAGGAGGGGATTGAAAAAGCAACCCATGCCGATGCTCTCATCCTCGCAGGTGACCTCTTTGACACACGCACCCCAACACCAGAAACCTTCTCCCGCTCAATGGAATCCCTCCTCAAGCTTTCACAGGAAAACCCACCAGTTGAGGTTTCTGGAATAAGCAAAGAAATCAAACCCCTTGCAGGGATCCCTGTAATTGCACTGCACGGCAACCACGAACGCCGCGTGCGGGGGCTGGTCAATCCAGTGGAGGCCCTGGAAAAAGGAGGCTTCATGTTCCACCTCCACTGCAACGGAATCCTGCTGAAGACTGGGGGAGAGCAGGTCGCAATACAGGGAATGTCTGCAGTCCCAGACAAGTATGCTTCCCAAGCCCTTAAGGAATGGGCACCCTCCCCAGTTCCAGGAGCTTACAACATCCTTCTAATACACCAAACAATTGAAGGCTTCATCCGCGCCCCAGGCGGCCTCCCCAAGCAGTCCCTCCCAGAAGGATTTGATTTATACATCTGCGGAGATATCCACGAATCCCGCCAATCCGAAGCCCACGGCTCTCCACTACTTTTCCCTGGCTCATCAATTGCCACGCAAATAACCAAAGATTCCCAGAAACCGCGTCTTTACTGGGAGATCAATACCACAACATCCCAGCTAAATTCAATCCCTTTTAAGAGACAAAGAACAATCCATTACAAGGAATTCAAATCCGAGGAAGAAGCCCGCACTTTCCTAAAATCCCTTCCACGTGAAGGAGAGCTAAAGCCAATTGTCAAGCTCCAGTCCCCACTCCACCAAGAGGAGGTTCAGTCCCTTGCCGGTAGCCAGGCGCTTCTACACTTGTCCAAGGAAACCCCGCAAGCCCCAACCAGGCAAGAGCAAGCCCTCTCGGTCCAGGAGTCAGGTCGGAAGCTCCTGGAAAACAACCTGAAGCAGTTCTCCCTGGACCCCAAAACATTTGAAACAATCTTTGAGCTCCTGCTTGAAAAAAAGAGGGAAGAAGCACTGAAACTTTTAAGGAAACAAGCCAAGAATATTCATGGCAAGGAAAACAGTGGAGAAAGTGGCCCGCCTAGCCCGCCTGCAGCTCAGCCCCGAGGAAGCCAGCCGGATTGAAAAAGATTTGAATCAGGTCCTCAAGGAATTTAAAATTCTTGACAAAGCAAAAACATCCAATGTGCAGCCGTCTTACCAGCCAATCCCACTAAAGAACATTACCCGCAAAGATCTTGTGGAGGATTCCCTCTCGAGGAAGCAGGCAATGTCAAACACAAAAAATAAAAAGAAAGGATACTTCACTGGCCCCGGAGTGGTCTAAGCAACCCACAAACCATGAAGGTTGCAGTATTCCCTTGCTGTTATGTTCTCTGCCTTTACCTCAAACTCCACTTCTGGCTTTTCTCCTGGATTGAGGAACTTCCTATAGGTCTTGTTGTCAGCAATTACCTCTATCCACTCTATGTAATGCTTCTCCTCCATTGGATGCTCCACTGAACCAACCTTAACCCTAACACCGGTCTCAGTCCTCTCCACGACGGGAACATGCTTCTCTTGGCTGGCATCAACTGTATTCTCCTTCA
>JADHYO010000009.1 GCA_016782405.1 Candidatus Aenigmatarchaeota archaeon | reverse complement strand
AATGGTCTCGCTCATTATGGTGTGGGATTTTTCAATCATATTCTCCCTTTTCAGCACCTCGATCTTCACTATTGTGGACTGCATTTTTTTTACAAATGTTTTTGTTTTAGAGATCCACTTGTCCAGGATTTCACCTGATATTGACTTGATTCTCTTGTGCTCAACCTGCTTTCTTAGCTCAATAATGTCTTCAAGGTCCTTGACCATCTTTTCATCAATAAACTTCATTTTCACTAGGCTTCTTTTCATTTCCCCAGCTGCATCTGAAGGTCTTGGTGGGGCCTTGCCCAGGAACATTAGAACTGCCTGCGCGCTCTCGAGCATTGCATAGTAGCAGTCCTCAACAATCATGTACATTTTAGCATTTTCCACCCTCTTTATCCTCTGTGGGCCTCGCTCAATGAACTTTTCTACTGCTTCCTTGGATGGTCGGATTTCACCCATCTGGAGCAAACGCTTGATTGGCAAAAAGATGTCTTTGTCATAGACTGGGATTCCCTCGCGGATGAAGTTGAATATAATCGGGTGGCCTTCGCGAACCAGACGCCAGAACTCTGTAAGAAGGTAGGGTTGCTGCATTGAAAGGTGTTTGGAGCATTTTTTACAAATCTGGTCCAGGTCATCCTCAATCTGATTTCTCACATGAGGGGAAATCCTCTGGCGGGTATCATCAACAATCACGAAAATATCAATGTCACTTTCTCCTTTGAATGAGCCCCTAGCAGTGGAACCGAACAGCACAATGCTCCTTATAAGTGGTCCGTGCAGCTTCAATGCCTCTTGGGTGAATTTCTTCAGGATTTCGATCCTTTTCTTCTTCCCCACACCCTTTTCCTTCTTTGCTTTTGCGTACTCTATACCATTCTCTTGCTGCATTCCCTGGTCTGTAGAATAATCTTTATCTTCTGACTGGGCCGGCTTCATACCCTGGCTCTTCATGGTTAATTTTTGTGCAGGGTATTTAAAAAGATGTTCCCTCTAAAACAGGGGTCAGGGAGCGCTTTGTTTCCTTTCGGTACGGTAATGGTTCAATCCCCTAGACAGCTTCAGGAAAGAGGGCTTATCTGGCTCGCCGGTTATAATCAATGACTGATCCTGATCTTTAATAACATTGATGAGGCTTTCCACAGAGCCGTCCCAGGGCTCTTTTTGTACGCTCATGCTATCATCTATGCCTGATTGTGTGTAGGGACCAGCAATTGTGACAGTTGAGGGTTCCAATATATAGATGTGGAAAGTGTCTTGGTCATTTGATGGTAAAGCCACTGTTCGAACATCACTGTGCACATCATCCACTACCCGTTTTATGTTATAGTAGCAGGTAGCCTCTATACCCGTCTCTTCAAATTCATCCAGAAAGGGCTCTATGTGTTCAATCCCCCTTCTTTTGGCAAGCAGTTCATTAACGAGGGGTCCCATATAATCCTCAACTGAACCCAGTTCATGGGGACCCTCTGTCCTCAGGATATCACATGCCTTAGTGGTATGATTTTTCAGGGCCTTTTTTTCATTCCCGGACAAGGAACGTTTCAGGTTCCGGTGAAGAATCCCTAGAGGATAACCAGCTGCCACTCCCAATGCTCCACCAGACCCGATAATGGCACCGTCCTCTAATGGTTCCCTTTGGTAAAATGAAGAGAATGTTGCAGCAAGTCCTCCAAGGAGAACCGGGAACCCATACAACAGTGCACCATGGACGCGTTTATAAATTTTCATCCCATTGCGACCGGGGGGTTCTAGATCCCTTGGGTGCAGGCATTCCTTTCCTCTATTCCAACCATAGACAAGGCCGAGCACGAAGCCGGTCCCTGCTCTATACACTATGTCCATACCCTACGGTTGGGATGCGTCCTTATAAATTAAAATAGGTATCAGGGGAGCCTCCAATAAGCTTTTAACACACAAACCTATAGGTAAATCATGCACACCCTGATGAATCTCTATATGACTGACTTAAAGGAGTATAGTGTTCTGAGCAAAAAGGAGGTTATGGTTCTTGCAGAAAAGCGGGACAGTGCTGAGACCCAGTGGGAGCGTGATTATTACCGGAACAAAATTGTTGAGGGGAATGCTCCTCTTGTTGTAAATATTGCCAAGAAGTATGCAAAGTATGCTGATCTTGAGGACCTTGTTCAGGCAGGCAACAAAACACTTCTCAGGGCAGCTGAGAAGTATGACCATAAACGGGGGTTTAAGTTTTCCACTTATGCAACATGGTGGATAAAGCAGGGCATAAATCGGTTTCTAGAGGAGAATAAGATTGTCCATGTGCCTGTTCATCAGCAGCAGATTATTACCAAGCTCAAGAAGTTGGGGCATTGGGAATATCTCCAGGAGCTGAATCCTGAGGACCCAAGGACCAAGGATGTTGTCGCGACCCTGCTTAATAATATTCACAAGAAGACCCTTCCCCACCCAAAAAAATACATTCTTAAGCAGCGATTTGTTGAGGGGGAGCCTGCCATGCTGGTGAGCAAGCAGCTTGGGCTTTCAGAAGGGATTATAGAGGTGATGGAAGTTGAAGGGATTGAGGAGCTTAGAAAGAAGCTGGATTGGTATCAGGCTCTTAGTGAGCGGCAGACTGAAACATGGTATAGGGGGGAAGACAATCAATTTGAGCCTATAGGAGCCCAGGAAGAGCCTGAACATGCGTTTGAAAGGGGGTACTTGGAAAGCTTGCTGGGCACATTGGATCGAAGGGAACAATTCATCATCAGGCAGCGCTACTTGAAGGACCGAACCCGAACCCTAGATAGGCTTGGTAAAAAGCTGAACATAACCAAGGAGCGGGTCAGACAGATTGAGGCAAAGGCCCTGAAGAAACTTCGGAGGCGGGCTAACTCGGTGTGGTGGGTGAAATGAAATAATGCTGAAAATAATATATTGCTTCCCGGTACATTATTGGCATGAAGATTTTCATTGCTGGCAGCATGCATTTTGCAAAAGAGATGCTTGAAGCGCAGAAATTGCTTAATGGGCTTGGGTTTGAATCCATGATTCCAGCAGATACGCATGAATGTGTTGATAGGCCTGAATTGAATATGGATGCTGAGCACTGTTTCAATACTGATATAATGCGCTCGTGTATGGAAATGCAGGAAAAATGCAATGCCATACTTGTACTAAATTACCCGAGGGATGGGATTGACGGGTATATTGGAGCAAGCTCATTAATGGAATTGTACTTGGCGTATTACTTAAAGCAGAAGATATTCCTGCTCCATACACCTCCACCTAAAGACATAGCAAGGTCTAGTCATGAAGTGATGCACATGAAGCCCATAATCCTGAACGGGGATATTTCAAGGATTAAGGAGCATGTTTAGTGAACGGGAGTGATTATGTCCGATAAAATCCACTTCACCAACACGAAAGGAGACAAGCTCTGCGGAGTTTTGTCTAACCCTACGAACGCAAAAGGTTCGCCAATCATTATCATCTGCCACGGATTTAGTTCAAACAAGGAAAGTGGCAAATATGCAGAACTTGAAAGACTGTTAAATTATAGGAAAATTGCAACCTTCCGATTCGATTTATATGGTCACGGTGAAAGTGAAGGCGATTTCGCCGACATAACAGTCGCAGAGGCTGTTGATGATATAATGAATGCCATAAAACATATTAAAAATCTTGGTTATACCAAAATTGGTCTCTTCGGATCTAGCTTTGGGGGGATGGCAAGCCTATTGGCAGCTTCTCAAACAAATGAATTGTATATTCTTGTTCTTAACTCCCCAGTTTCCAACTACAGTGAAGGATTATTTTCCAAATATTCAGAACAATATATCAACGAGTGGAAGAAAGATGGGTATAGAATGCACGAAAAAAGCGATGGAACAAAGATAAAACTAAATTACAATTTCTACGAAGAATCACAACAGCATGACGGATATGAAGCCGCCAAGAAAATATCCGTCCCAACCCTAATTATCCATGGAGATCAAGATGAAACTGTCCCCATAGAACAAAGTAAAAAAACTTCAAAAAATATTAGAAACTGCAAATTAGAAATTATCCAGGGCGCGAATCATCGTTATACAAACCCAGAACATAGCAAAAAACTGTTGCAATTAGTTGTGGATTTTATTGTTTCCCACTCGTGAGAAGTTTGCCTGAATTCGCCGCGCTTCCAGATTTCTGAGGGGATGAGTCAGTAGCTCAATTATTTATTTCTAGAACACATTTCCTAATTATGGAACTTATTTCAATTGGTTCAAAAAATCCTGTGAAAATCGAGGCAGTAAAAAATGCTATTAAAAAGATATGGCCAGATGCGGAAGTCCAGGCAATAGAAGTTGAAAGTGGTGTTAGTAATCAACCCACATCTAACGATGAAGCTATTAAAGGGGCTTCAAACAGAGCAAAATTATCTTTACAAAAAACTAATGCAGACCTTGGTATTGGCTTGGAAGGCTGCATTGCCGATACAGAACACGGTATGTTTGTATCTAGTTGGGTTGTTGTAATTGATAGTAATGGGAAAATCGGAATTGGGGGTGGTGGTGGAATTTTATTGCCAGAAAAAATCGCCACTGGGATAAGAAAAGGCGGGGAACTTGGACCTTTGATGGATGAATTTATTGGTCAGCATGACGTAAAGCGAAATCAGGGTACTGTCGGTGTTTTAACGAATGGTCTTGTATTGAGGAGTGAGTCATTTGAAAATCCTGTTATATACGCACTTACCAAATTTATAAGTCCTCAATATTACGAATAGCCGCCGCTAATTTCACTAAGTCTTCATCAGCGGAACTCGCCGCGCTTCCAGACCTCTGGGCGCTTGCCTTTCTTGATCGCTGTTTGGGATATCATGGTCCATTCTTCTTCTGGGATTTCCAGGAGGTCTTTCATTGGTTCAAATGCGTGGTCCCTTACGATCTGGGCCTGGCGCTGGATATCCCCGCCGGTGAGGCCTTTCATTCCAAAGAATTCTAACGGCAGCTCCTTAGGAAGGGTTGGAGGTTCCTTCTCCAGGAACTCTGCTATTAGGCGGAGCGCATCAACTGAGTGAGCAAATGGGTCCTGGCCTCCGCCGCGCTCAAAGACAAGGTAGCCTGGCTGGCCTTTACCAAAACCTGTTACGCGGAGATTGTAGAGGAGTTCGTAAAGGATAACATCACCAATTTCAATTGGCTGGTGAGGTTGGAGTGGGTTTGGATGATTGGAGTGACATGCTATAGTTAAAGCGCCAAAATCAGATTTTTTTAATATGTCGTTCCTGCTTTCCAGGAGGGCATCATAGCCCTGTGTGGCAAGGTGTTCAAAATCCATAACCATCATTAGCTTGTTTGTGTTCAGGGTTTTGCGGGCGGTTTTTATTGTGGCATAGAGTTGTTTGGGACGGAAGAGGTAGTAAAGGCCCGCGTGCTGGGTCTCTCGGGCATCAGGGATTTCAATCCCGATAATAAGGTTTTTTGCTATTTTGGTGAGCTCCTCCCGCTCCTGGGCGGTTTTTGCTACCTTGGGAATTTCCTTCTTGATGAAGTCATTGTGGAGCCATTTAAAGGCACTTTTGATGTGACCCTCTAAGTATTTTGCCCCTACAGCAGCGTAGAAGAATTCCTTATACCCCCTGTCATTGTCATCCTCTGCCTTTCTCCAGGCATTGCTCAGCCAGTCAGGGTCAGATGTACTGTAATTGTAGCGGCTCAAAACATCATTGTATTCATTGGCCATTGCCACCCAAAGGGGGTCCTGGGTGAAGAAGAGATAGTGGGCCATTATATGGTAACCGTCAACCAGCCCTAGGACCTGACGTAGCTCCTCTCTATGCCAGCGCCCGCCTTTTTTAAGTTTTTTCCTGAAGGCATCCTGTATAGCTTCCCTCTGTATTAAGGAACCTTTTTGCCTGCGCTCAGCATTAATTGAATCAAGTATGCCCCGCACCTTTCTCTCTTCCTCAGCGTCCCTCCCAAATGCAGAGCCTGTTGACATTACTCTTTCAATCATGTTGTCTGGAAGCCCTATTTTTCTGAATTCCACTGTCTGCTTTTCCTTTAGCCAGCGCTCTATTCTCTGGGATATGTCACTGTCAATTTCTGTCCGCTCGTCTGGGGTGAATAAATCGCTATAGTATTCTTCATACTTGTTCATTACAAACCATTCGCGGGTTTTCTCATTTTCCTTTAGCATGTGGGCAATAAACTTTCCCTCACCGTCAACAAATGATGCTGAGAGCTTGCGGCCTGCATAAGTTATCAGCTCAAGCCAGATGTTAAGGCATGCATGGAAGTTCACGTAATGTGCCCCTAGAAAGACAGCAGAGCGCATTGACTTTATCAGGCGGTCATGTGCATCCCTCCATTCACCGCGCTCAGGGATGCAGAGTGGAACCTGGAGATCCCCATGCATATTAAGGCGGATGTCCTGTTTTTTTGATATTTTCCTGATTTGATTACCTTCTGTAAAGGTTACCTCATGTGCAACATCGACAGCAATTTCCATGGTTGCGGTTCCGCGGGTTAAAGTGTAACCGACTTTCCGTATTGTGTTGTGGAGTTCCACGTCTCGAGCTGCGTAATAAATCCCTGAACTCACACCAACCTTCAATGACATAATAAACCCTGGTATATATTTGGAGGACCTCCCTTAAAATCTTGGCGTTCACTCCACTTGCATCTTCTGGGTGATAAAGTCCTTTACTTGACCGTGGTAGCCGCCCACACCGCGGGCGTACATCTTGCTAACACGCTCGTAGAATACAGGTTCGTATGGCCCGCGCTTAACAAACAAATAGAACAGAGACTCTAGCGGGCCTTTTAATCTTTTTTTTGCAGAAGATGTACTGCCTCTGAAGCCGACAAACCGACCCTCTTTCTTTTTCGGGAGGAACTCCTGCTCAATCTTCTCCAAGGCCTCTTCCTCTGATTCCCTTGTCCCAATCAGGGAGTTGATACTTCTTTCAAATGCCTTTTCCCTGGCATGTATTTCAAGCATGTGGATAAGGAGGGAATTCTGGGACATGACCCATATTTTCATGGGGAGGAACATAAGGTTGTCTGTTTCCACTCCCTCGGGGGGAGGTGTTCTAACCAGGCTCAGAACAATCTTCATGTCAAAAAATACATAGTAAAGTGTATTTGGGTCCATGCTTGGTGTGGATGGGCTGCCTGGGCCTGCGGGGGTTATTGCATCCTTCAATATAGAGCGGACCTCTTTGTCTGGAATTTTTACATTGTAACGCTCCTCAATCTTTGCTTTCCATTCCTTCACAAAATCATCATAGGGGTCAACAACAAACCCACTCTTCCCCAAAACTGATTCAGGTTTGCCCTTCTGTGGCGGGGAGTAGGGCTTCCAGAACCAGAGCCTAACCCCGGTAAGGGCCTGGGACTGACCAAATCCAGGGGTCATGTAGGCATCAGACATATACGTTTTTGGATTTAGTTCTGATTTTTCCCTTATCATTCTGTATCGGGCCATATATGGCTTGAGCCAGTTCCTGTATTCCTCTATTGATTTCTTTCTGGACTCCACCAGGACTTCCAGGCGGGCAACCCGGTCCTTTATTGTGGGGAGGAAGAGCTCTCTCCACTCCTTGTAAAGTTTGTTCTTTGTTAACAGGACTGTTGCCTCGGCATCTGTAACATCCATTTCCTTACGGATTTTGTCCCTGTCCATCCACTCTGATTTCATGCGGATGAAGTCTGTTATTATTGTGGACCAGCGCTTGGCCATTGTTATCATTGAATAACCTTCCCCTGTGTGCGCATCAACACGGTCCACAAAGAGGGATCGCAGCACATGGTCATCTTTGTTTTTTTCTGCTGAAATAAAGTAATTCAAAACCTCTCGGTAGCGGCGCATGTCGTGCAACAACAGCTCGTAATCTGAAACCGCCTGGGCTGCTGATGTTAAACCTTGCTTGATTGAGACCTCTAGTTTCTGCTTCTGGGTAATTGTGAGGTTGTAGTATTCTCCCCAGGTTGGGGTGACTTCAATGTACTCATCTACTTTCTTTAGTGTGTAGTCCCACTTCGGGAGCTGGTATATTAGGGAATAGTATATGTTTGAACCTGAACCCCTTGCACCTGTAAAATCAAGTATGACTTCCATTTCGAGTGGGCTGGCGCATATTGCCTTGCCAACAAGCGGGCCCTCGGTAATACACCACTGCTTGAGGCTGTCAGTAACCATTAATTCTTTGTTCACAGGCTCTTTTTCTGGCATAGTCCTCCCCTAAAAGTATTGGTTTCTGAATTATATATTGTTATAGCAAAATGAGAACGAAGCCTAGTATAAGGAATATTATTCCCAGGACAATCCCTGTCAGGCTCATACCATGGGGTTGGTGCTCTCCTGCTGCAGGGAAGAAAAATATAAGGAACACACCTGCAATGATTAGTAGTATACCAATTATAAAACCAATTACTCCGAACATGGTTTATATTTGTTTGGATGTGCTTTTAAAAGCCCTGCCACTGTGCTAAAAAAGCATTTTAATGACCCAGGCTAAATAGTATACAGGTGGTAGGATGGTATTTGCCAGGACCAAGCTTGTGATGGAGGACAACTGTTTTGAGGAGGAGCCTGGAACAGTGACCATAAGGCTGGTTGGTCCTAATATAACAAAATTGTACAAGCAAACATATGAACTTATTAAAGCTGTTTTCAATGTGACTGATTCTGATATCCAGGAGACAATGTACCAGTGGGGTAAAGGTAAGGGAAAGGATAAATTTGCTGTAACATGGTGGCTGCACAAGGATCTGGATTCTTTTTCATACTTCTACATCTCCTTCAAGCTCAAGGGTCAGGGCAATGAGGAATCTGGGAGCGCATCTATTGATATTAGGGGGTTGCTTAGGAGCGAGTATCCTCAGGATACTGTCTGGCAGCGCTCACTTTTCTATGAAATGATGAGGACATTCTGGCACAGGATTTTTTACCACAAGAAAAGAGAGGAGTATGCAGAGGATTGCAGGCATTCTGTTATACTGCTTCAGAGAAGGATTCATGATTTTTTTGAAAGGTTAAAAGAGGGGTGAGTTAATGGGTAAATTAGTAATACAAGATGAGTGCCTTGCTCCGGAGAAGTATGTTTATTTGACTTACTCTGGGCCAGACCCTTGGGGCGTGGTGAAGAAGATTGCTGATTCTCTCAAAGGTTTTTTCCATGTTTCCTCCTCCGGCGTTTGCCACGCAAGATTGAACTGGGACATTGCATCAGATCCAATAGCATTCTGGAGCCTCTGGTGGGTGAAAAGGAAGATGTCTGGGAATTCCACTGCTGTGGTATATATCTGGGTCCAGGGGACAAAGTCCAAGACAGATAATACAGGACAGTTCACATTGAGGCTGCATTCAGAGCTTAGAACCAGGGCTTCAGGGCCATCTATTATTTTGAAGCCCTTCTGGCTGACCTATTCCTATTTGTTTTACGATCGCGTGAGAAGGAGATATATTGAGACCTGCAGGAACCTTGTGCTGAATTTCAGGAATGAAATAAAGGAGCATTACAACCTTGGAAAAACATCTGTTCCTCAGGCCCATTCCTCCTTTGGGAACTGGTAATATGACTGTATCGCATGGATATCCTCCGCTTTTCCAGAAGCTGGCCGCCCTGAAAGGCTTCCTTGCAGGCTGCCTTTTTGTCGGGGGTTTTGCAAATAATTTCCTTCCCCTCCAAGTGATTTTGTTTGCTGCAGGTGTCTTTGTGTTTATTGATGCAATTATCCCGGATGGGCACACATTTGTGATGCTCTCTATTCTTTTTGCATTGTTCGGGGGCTTAATTGCAGGCGTTATAGCATTGGTTGGGCTTGGTTTTTATTGGAGCATTCTGATTGGGATTGTAACTTTGGTATATTATTTTTATTATTTCACCAAAAAGAAGAGGACCAGTGACTGAGCGTGTGGCTGTTTTTATAGGGGAGAATCCCAATAGTTAATGTGGAGCATGGTTAAGTATCTTGAGGCCCTGAAAAAAGGGATTGTGTTCGGGGTGAACCCTGTCAGGTGGGGGCCTGTTTTTGCTCTGGACGCTGTGTTTTTTGTTCTGCTTGTTAATCTTGTTTTTGGTGCTGTATCGCTCCAGGGATTGCTGGGAGGTGCTGCTGTTCTTGCTGTTATTTGGTTCCTGCTCAGGGTCTGGGTGACCGGGGCTTTAATACACCAGACCTGGCGGGAAAGTGAAACTGGTAAAAGCTGGAGGGTTCCTTACCAGCGATATTTGTCGATTCTTTTGGTAATGATTATTGTTATTTTCATTAACATCATCGTGGGGATGGTTCCCCTGATTAACATGCTGCTTATTATACTGGTTGGGGTTGCTGTGTTCTTCAGTCTGCAGGCAGTTGTTATTAGGAAGAGGAACTCTGTGGATGCGCTCAGGGAATCATATTCCCTTTTCAGGAAGCGGATGGACCGGATTGTCCTTTGGGACAACAAGTTTCTTGGATGGGTTTTGATTGTGGCTGCAATGCTTTGTATTTCAGTGGCATTTGTTTCTGTTTTCTCTTATGCTATTTTGGGGGTGGTTGGTGGGTGGATTATATTTTCCTTCCTTGCATTTATGCTTTTCTACTCAAAGGTTTTCAGGGCCTGGGTTGCAGTGAGTATTGTGGCCGGGGCTATCAGCGGGCTTTTTGCTGCTCCTGGGCTGTTATGGGCATTTTCTTCTACTATGGCAAATGCTCATTTCTTTGGCGGGGCCGCGCCTTTGCTTTCCCTACTGGCAAACCCACACCTGCTGATGCTTGGTGGGATTGTCTTCATTATCGGTAGTTCTATTGCAACAGCATTTTCCCTTAAAGCCCAAACAGAGTTTTATCTCCAGCTCAGGAAAAAGCGGTTTGGCTTGTTTTGAATTCTCAGCAGCAGACATACCAGACCAGCACCCACTGCAATTCCCAGGATGTTTGCAAACAAATCCAGTGGGTCAAAGAAACGGGTTGGTGCAAAGAGCTGTATTGATTCTGTGAACAGACTCATTCCTACCCCAGCCAAAAGAACTGATTTTCTGCTTCTAAATGCTAGGGTTAGCAGGATCCCATAAATCAAATAAGCAAGTAAATGCTCGATGCTGATTCCGCTGGCAGAAGGGAGCCCTGTGGGTGGGACAACAGTGGCTGGAAGGATTGAGAAAGCTATCAGAAAAATGGTTTCCAGTAGGATCATTGCCTTTAGAAGGGTGTGCATATTTTAAAATACAATCCAATTGATTAATATGCTTGTAGGTGTTGTTGGGAAATCCAATTCGGGGAAGAGTACTTTCTTTAAGGCCTTAACACTCCAGGATGTTGAGGTTGGCAACAGAGTTTTTGTTACAATAAAGCCTAACCAGGGTGTTGCCTTTGTAACTGCGGAGTGCCCCTGCAAAAAACTTGATGTGAAATGCAAGCCACAGAATTCAAAATGTGTCCGCGGGACCCGGCTTATTCCTGTGAAGCTATTGGATGTGGCTGGGCTTATTCCCGGAGCCCACCAGGGGAAGGGTCTCGGCAATCAGTTTCTTGATGATTTGAGGCAGGCCGATGCATTGGTGCATGTATTGGATGCGTCTGGGATGACAGATGAGAAAGGGGAATTCTCAGAGGAAGGGGGACATGACCCGGAGAAGGATATTGGAATGCTTGAGGGTGAGATTGACCATTGGGTTTTCGGGATTATTGAGAAAAACATTGAGAAGCTTCAGCGAACTGCAGCTGCAGAGAAGATTCCCATGGAAAGGTTGATTGCTAAGCAATTGTCAGGGCTCGGGGTTCAGGAAGAGGATGTTGGACAGGCACTCAAGATACATCAGCTAGGTACATTAGAGTTTGCTGCTGCACTGCGAAAACCAATCCTTATCGCAGCTAACAAGGCTGACCTTATGGAGGCGCAGAAGAACATCAAGCGCCTGCAGGAGACCCATGAACTGGTTCCTTGCTCTGCTGAGAGTGAGCTTGCTTTGAGAGAAGCCGAGCGGAAAGGCCTTATAGAATATATCCCAGGGGATGGAGATTTTGCTGTTAAGGATGGGGTTAGCGAGGAGCAGAAAAGGGCGCTGGAGTTCATCAAGAAGGTTGTTATGGTTCCTTTTGGTAGTACTGGGGTTCAGAGGGCTTTGAACAATGCTGTGTTCGGGTTGCTTGGGCTGATTGCTGTGTATCCTGTTGCGAGTATTTCCAAGCTTGCAGACTCCAAAGGGAACGTGTTGCCAGATGCATTTCTTGTTCGCGAGGGCACCACATTGAAAGAGTTTGCAAGCAAGGTGCACAAGGATATTGGGGAAGGTTTCATCGGCGGGCTGGATCTCAAGAAAATGAAGATTGGGGCTGACTACCAGCTCAGGAATGGGGACGTTGTTGAGATTTTGTTCAAGAAGTGATTTTGGGTCTTTTTCCTAAGACAAGATCAAACGCATTCATGGACGCGTCATATTCAGCCTTCTTCATAACCGCAAAACTGTTAGATTTGAAAGGTGAAATTGCTGATTTCCTTGCTTTGTAGATACATCCAGTGAATTCATCTTTTAAATATTGCGAATTAAGCAGGAGATCTTGGGGGACCCCACCATGGAAGCATTCTTCATGGCAAAAATCTAAAAGATCCTGGCGTACCCACTGGAACGTTTCCTTGTAAACATTTTTGTAGACGCTCCTATATAATGTCATTAAACGTTCCAGCTTTATGTCTGCATACCTTTCAATAAACTTCAACATGACATCATTTAATGATAAAAAATATAAGGGCTTTTTTAAGCAAATAACCCTGGATAAAGCATGTTGTGGCTGATTTCGCTTGGGATTGGGGAGAATTCCATATCGTTGGAAGGATTGGAAGCTGGGAAAACCTGCCAGTCTTTGTACTTGGAACAATACACAACTTCCCAATTTTCCAGGGTTGAACTGGAAAAGGTTTTTGGGATGAACATCCAGGAGCTGGACAGGAAGGGGGTTGAAGAAGGCTCGCTAGTGGAGGAGGCTAAAACCAAGGACATTGGCCTGCTTGTTGGGGGGGATGCGCTTTCAGCGACTACACATCTAGCGCTTGTATTGGATTGCAAAAAGCAAAATGTTCCTTACAGGATTGTTCATGGCTCCTCAATACTGACAGCTATTGGAGAATCAGGACTTAGTCTTTACAAATTTGGTGAAACAATTACTGTTCCACGGCCTGCCAAGGGTTTCAAGCCCTCAGGGTTTTATGAAACAATTCTTAAGAATCATGAGAACGGGCTGCACACATTGATTTTGCTGGAGATTGACATGCCAGCGAGGGAAGGACTTGGGATTTTGCTGGATATTGAAAAGGATAAATCAGGGGAGCTGTTTAAGTCCAATAAGATTGTTTCACTTTCTAAGGTTGGGTCAGAAAACCAGATAATTTGGTATGGGCCTGCTGTAAAAGTCCCGGAAGGTGAGCCGCCTGCGGTGCTCATATTACCTGGAAGGCTGAATGCATTTGAGATAGAATTTCTTGAGAGTATTTGATTTTTAATCAAGGCTATTTCAACACTTTGCCTGTTTTGGAATACCACATGTAGAGGTCAAGCTCAGCTGGGGACATTTTCAATTCATATGCAATGTCCTTGAAAACTTTTTCTATTTCCAGGTAAGTTTTATTGGGGAGGGATTTTGGGGTTTGGTTGATTATTTTGTGGGCATGGAGGAGGTTGATGATGTGTCTGTCAAGTATTGCATATTCAATGCTGCCGGTGTTCCTTAGGAAGTGGCTACTCTCTTTCCACCCAAGGCCTTTTACGTTTTTAACAAGCCATTCCCTTGGGTTTTTTTCTCTGGAAAGGATTGTTTTTATTTTGCTGAATTTCCTTGCCTCTGTTATGTAGCGGGCCTTGGTGTTGTGGAAGCGGTGCTTGTTTCTTTTTATGGAGGCTGACAAGTTGTTTTGGGATTTGTTCAGGAAACCACTGGAGCCGAGTTCCTTCTGTATTTCCAGGGCAGTGGCTGCCTTGGAATTTGCTGTTAGTATGCAAAAGCACAGCTCAGAGAACCACTCGCTGCTTTCTTTCTTCCCGAGCTCCTGGAATTCCCGAAGCCGTTTATTCACCTCCAAAGATATGGGGGATTGCTTCAGGGAATTTATTTTTTCAACCAGTTGGGATGTAGTCTTCCTTCCACCAGACTCAGCAGGTGCAGTTTTCCTTAAAGCACATGCATTCTGGTTCATAGTATTCCTTTGGATGCTTGCAAGAGGGGCATTTCTCTGGCGGGGTCTTCCCTTCGTGGATGTAGCCACATTTGCTACACTTCCACCTGATTGATTTTTCTCTTTTGAAGACTGTTCCTTTCTTGACCATTTCAAGCAGCTTCCTGTACCGCTCTTCGTGCTCTTTCTCCACTTTTGCAATCTGCCTGAAAATGTTTGCAGCTTCTTTGTTCCCTTCCTTTTCCGCTTCCTCTGCAAAGTTGGGGTACATTTCCGAATTTTCATAATGTTCGCCTTTGATTGCTTCTTCCAGGTTTGCTTCAGTGTTTCCAATACCTTTAAGGAGCTTGAATTCGTCTTTTGCGTGCTGCATTTCATTCACAGCAGTTTCCTCGAATATCTTTGCTATGTATAGAAACCCCTGCTTTCGCGCAACTTTTGCAAAGAAATTGTATTTGTTCCTTGCCTCACTCTCGCCTGAAAAGGCGATTTTAAGGTTTTCTTCTGTCTTTGACATTTTTTTACCTCCCTTTTAATTTGAATATGTGTTTTATTTCTTTGCCTTGGCTTTCCTGTGTATTGAGGTCCAGCAGGTTTTCTTGCCTGCCCTGCCCAGGCGGAAGTTTTTCTCACACTTGGAGTTATGGAAACTGAAAATCCTTCCATCTGATTTGACAAATATCTTTCCCCTGCCGAGCAGGATCTGGTCCCCGCAAAATGAGCATTTTACCATAGAACACCTCAACCTTTACGCTGGAAGCGGGATGAAGCATCCATTTGAGTGTCTTTGATGAAACAGACGTCACCAACCCTTATTGGACCGACAACGTTTCTCATCACAACTTTATTCTTGTCATCACCTTCCAGAATCCTGAACCTGACCTTGCTAACACCTTTAACACCCATGCGCCCCATTAGCTGGATTGCTTCTGCAGCTGCGACCATAACAAGTAAAACAGGCTTGCTGTTTATTCCTCCTTTGGTTTTTTAGAAGATTTCAGGGAGGCTGCGATTTCGGAGATTAGGTTCTTGGCTTCACCCTCTTCTATTATCACAATAGCTGACGTGGGGACTTCGATTCCTGAAGCTCTTCCAAGCTCTTCCTTGGATGCAACATAAGTAAATGGTACTTCCTTTTCCTCACAAAGGACAGGAAGGTGCATTAATATTTCTGGTGGGGTGACATCTTCTGCCATGATTACAATCTTTGCCACTCCCCTTTCAATTGCCTTTGTTGCTTCATTAAGGCCGCGCTTGAGCTTTCCTGATGCTTTAGCTATGGTTACAGCTTCAATTGCCTTTTCGCTCTGGTCTTTTGACACTTCAAACTTTACGAATGCTGGTTTTGACATAATATCCTTATTGGGTTATTGAGAGTGCGTATTTATAAGCTTTTATTTGGACAGGATGCGTGCAAGCCCCTTGTAGAAGCTGACAGCTTCCTTCAGTGCTTCCTTTCCGTTTGGGGTGATGCTGTAGAGTACCCTTCTGCCTGCGCGCATTTTTACTACAAAACCTTTTTTATGGAGGAGGTAAAGGACCTTGTAGGCTGTCATCCTTCCTGGTCTGAAGCCAAAGCGCTCCTCGATTTCTTTGCGCAGGGCATAAGCGTGCTTGGGTTGGTCAGAAAGAATTCGGAGGACATATATCCAGAGACATTCCCTTGTATTCAGGGTCTTCAGTCGATCAATTGGGTTTACCATACTTTATACTTGCTCTTTTGAGTATTTTACTCTTCCCTGTAATATTCATTTCCCAGGTGGGTGATTAGGTCTTCTCCCATCATGTGGCGGAGTGTGTTTTTCAGTTTTTTGTGCTGGATGAAGAGATCATGTTCTGGGTAGACTTTTTCAGAGCACATTGGGCTCTTGAAGTAGAATGAGAGCCATTCTTGGATTCCAATCATCCCAGCGCGCTGGGCAAGGTCAATAAACAATGCGAGATCTAGCACAATCGGGGCTGCTAATATGCTGTCCTTGCAGAGGAAGTTTATTTTCAGCTGCATTGGATAGCCGAGCCATCCGAACAAATCAATATGATCCCACCCTTCCTTGTCATCACCTTTTGGGGGATAGTAGTTAATGTTCACCCTGTGGTGGAGGTCCTTGTAAAGTTGGGGATACATCTCCTTCTGGAGGATGTGATCCAAAACAGAGGCCTTGCTTACGATCTTACTCTTTAGGGATTCAGGATCATCCAAGACTTCTCCGTCACGGTTTCCAAGGATGTTTGTTGAGAACCAACCCTTCATTCCAAGCATCCTGGACTTTATTCCTGGGGCTATTATTGTTTTTATCATGGTCTGGCCTGTTTTCAAGTCCTTGCCTGCAATTGGGACATTCTTGGCTTTAGCCAGCTCAATTAGGGCGGGGATATCAACTGTCAGTTGCGGGGAGCCGTTTACAAAAGGGACGCCTTCCTGGATTGCAGCATAGGCATAAACCATTGAGGGGAGAATGTCTTCATTGTTCTCTCGGAGGCCTTGCTCAAACTTCTCGAGGCTTGAGTGGACCTCTTTTATTTCCCTGTGCACTTCAGTGGATGCACACCACACCATAACCATTCTGGAGAGGCCTTCACTGCAACGCCTAATGTCTTGCCTTATTTGCTCTGCAAGTTCCATCTTGTTCTCACCGGTTTTCACATGTGTTCCTGATAGACGCTTAACATGTTTTTGGTCGAAAACAGCTTTCATTGGCCGGATTTTCTCGAGCTCTGGCTTGACCTTGTCCAGGTCTGCCTCAGAAAGGACCTTGGCATTTTTTGCTGCATCATACGCAGTCTCGTCTGTGATGTCCCAGGTGAAGAATTCTATTTCATCCACTTTCGCCAATGGGACGAAATCCTTGATTATGGGGTATTTTTTATCGTCCCTTCTACCAAGCCGTATGGTCTGCATCTGCGTGACACTTCCATAAGGGACTGTGAGGCCTTTCTTCAGCATTTCAACCCCAGCTATTAGTGTGGTTGTCACAGCACCCATTCCTGGGAGCAAAATTCCAAGCTTCCCCTCGGGTTGTTTTATTGAGATCATTCTTTTACCTTGTATGTTTTACCTGTATAAACTATATGCACGTAAAGTATTTATACCTTTGGGTATGTTTATATAATAATGACGCTTTACGAAAGAAAGTCCAAGTTCAGCGGGTTCTCTGAACGGGTTGGGAGGGTTTTTAGCAAGGTTGGTCTTTCCCCTAATCAGTGGACACTGTTTGCGCTGGTTCCCACGTTCATTGCAGTTTATTTCCTAATAAATGAGGCATTTCTCTTGGCTGCTGTGTTTTTTATTATTGCCTCCTTTGTTGACATTATTGACGGGTCTGTTGCAAGGGTATCTGGCAAAGTCTCTAATCTGGGGGCTTACTTGGATACTGTTATTGACAGGTATGTTGAGGGGATTATTATCTTCGGGTTGCTTTTTGCATCACTACCTGCGCTGGGGCTGGCTGGCTTCAGCTTACCAGCAGCTGCTTGGATCGTGCTTTACTTGTTCGGGGCAATGATGACCACATATTCTAAGGCTGCTGCAAAGGAGAAAGGTTTGATTGGAGTGGAGCTTAAAGGCGGCTTGCTGGAGAGGGCGGAAAGGTTGATAATACTTTTCATTGGGATTCTTTTGGGTGCAGTCAATCCTCTCTACTTGAGTATGGTTATTGCGTTGTTGGCTGTTCTTACCAATGTCTCAGCTTTACAAAGGATTAGGAAGGCTGTAAAACTGATCAAATGTCAACCTGAAGCCAAATTAGATATTTAAATATTGAACACGAAAATAAAGCAGTGGTTCAGATGTTATTTTCCTTAAGTAAACAACATTTATTCGAAAGACTGATTCCACATCAGTTTTGACACATTTTAGTGAAGATAAATTTCCCCGGGGTTAAAGGGTTTGCCTTTTTCCTTGGCTGATTTGCTTAGGGAAACGATTGATAATTCTGCGGAAAGATGTCTTTCGTGTCTTCCGCACCATGCGAGCAATATACCTCCCTGTGCGCTCATAAGAGCGCCTCCAATCGCTGGGGACTATCCTCTGGATGGTCCCCTTTTTTGATCCCCATTAGGGAACCTGTTTGAAGTGTTGAGTGGAAAGGGGTGTTGGCAGGTTCCCTGTATTTGGCATTGTATAGATCGTTTTGCCAGCGACCGGGCGAGGAATTTTCTCGGGAACTCTGTTGTTCCCACATTGCGGAGGCCCCGGCAAATCAACGGCGGCGTACCGATGCCGGGGTCCCGCCTTTCCTGTTTGGAATAAGTCGATTGGGGTTTTTCCTTCTCACGGAAAAAATCCAGATTGTCAGTCAGGACGGCGGCGCGACGCTCATCTTCTGGGGACCTCGGTGTCAATGATTCCGGGGTCCCCCCTTTTCCCTTCACAGGGAAACCCAATAGCCGAGGGATTCCCCTGGCGGTAATATCACCGCCACCCCCAAAAAATGTCCCAAAATCTCCTTTTATATCTACAATCTCTCGGCTATTTGATACGCGCGTGGTTTGCAGTGACATTCACCTTGAGTATTCATCAGAGCTACAGCGGATATACTCCACAGGGCGCACCAGAAGAATCAGAGATTCTGACCCTTTCACTGATTCACTCCGTTACAAGGCACGCACGGGGATCGAACCTAGTATGCCTTTAATGGTGGGTTTTTCCACTGAATGCGCCCAATGTCCTGGAAGGGTGCAATACCCTTCCTCGGACAACTCCATGGGGCACAGCCGGGGTCTCTCCCCCTTCTTTTCCTTTATTTCTTAATCTGTTCACTTATACACAATCACACCACTCTCCTGTTTGAAAGGTAAGGAGATGTGTGGCAGTGTATATCTCCCGGCTGTGCAACAGGTCCTGTATTCTGGGACCCCTTTACCGCCCTGGTATTTGGGGTCCTGGGGGTGCGCATAACATCAGGTTCTTAGTACCTGACACACCTAACCGCGAGGCTTTCTACACCCTTGCCAGTGGGTTGATCGCCTTGCAATAAAGGAAAACATGGACGCTCCTACCGAGCCCCATGCATATTGTGAAATGGGCCACGCCACATTGTTACCACAATTTCCCATCACTCACAATGTTGCTGCAGTTTTCTCTAGCGCGCCCGCCTGCCCCGAGAAGAATATTCATACCTCATCCTCTTCTTTGGGGCAACCATCTCGGGAGGGCCGGGGGAGACCGGAAAAGAACTTCAATGCCCCCTCTTCCATCATGATCTTCGTGGAAAGAGCCCGATCACACAATCAGCCCCGATAACCCACGGACTGATGCTCAGGGTGCAACATGGTTGTGTGATTTCCCCCCGGCCCACATTTTTCTCCCGAGTATACTTCCTGATGCCACGATCTCTGGTGCCACTTGGTTGCCAGGATCATGCCCGGAGACCCCCCTGTCGCAAGGCGGAGGGTCCCTTTTCCCTTCTAGGGAGACCGATAGCCGAGGGATTACCCCCCAAAAAATGTCCCCTAAAATCTCCTTTTACCTTTTATATTCACAATCTCTCGGCTATTTGATACACGTTTGCGGTTTGCAGTGCCATTCACCTTAGCATATTCATCAGAGCTGCAGCGGATATACAGGGCGCACAAACCAGGGATACACTCCTTGTCCAGGAGACCCTGGTTCAACCTCATTGCAGGTTCTTTAACTCATCGATAACCCGTTAATTGATCAAATACTTATCTGCAATGAAAAGGGAAACACTGGAGCGCTATAGTTCAGGCTCCTATGAACATTGTTGAAAATGGGATCCTACCATGGTACCCCAACCAATCCGCCCATCACTCACAATGCTGATGTTTCCCTTGTGCACCCGAACCGTCCCGAGAAGAACTTGAAACATCCCTCTTCTTGGGACACGCCTCCTCCGGAGGGGGTCGGGGATGAGTGGGGATTGAGAAGTGAGTGCCAAATGCCCTCATGCGGCTTCTCACCCCTCACAGTGAAGGTTCCAGTTGACAACCATACCGATTCATATGCTTGGGCGGTTTTCATCGGCGACCCTTGCATAAATGGTTGTTAATCTTCCCCGGCCCATTTTTTTCTCTGCATTATAATTAACAGAACCATGTTTTTGGTTATTCACTCTGGGAAAGAAATAAATGAAAATAATCGTGGCAGTGCGGTCACTCAATGTGATCGCACAACTGAAAAAACCCTTCTGGCTGCCGCTGGGTGAAACTAGCGAATTTCAGTCAGAAGCGCTTGGGCAACAGTGGCACCCAAGAAGATCGGTGCCGTGCCCAACACCCCGGTGGTTCATCCGTAACAGATCGACGCTCATCCGCATCTTACTTTGGGGAATGGTAGTAGGACATCAATGTGTGCAACTCCAATTGGAAACTATCATTCCCACCCATTTTCGTGGAAAGTTGTAAGGTGATCTAAAATCACTTGGCAATGGGCAACGGAGGTCTGCTTGAGAGGGATATTGATTCTCTCTTAAGGACGCGTTCCCCCGCTGGGGACTTCGGTCCCCATATCACCACTACACCAATGTGCGGGGGTGTGGAGTCCCGCCACTTGTGAACGACTTAGACGTTATCTGAAGGAATTAACCACATTTACAATAACATCATCATCAAGATTTAAGTTGCCAGGAAAAAGAAGCAACCCAGGGGCCTGCAATGAAGGCGCGGGCTCCTGGGGGCTTTTCCCGCGCAGGGTGGAGAGGAGATTATCTCTCGGGTTCTCCAATCGCTCTAGATGAGGGTTCGATTCCCTCCCCTGCGGCTACCCGTTTTACCGCTGGGGCGCCTCTTCCATGCCACACGCGGAGGGGGTGTCCCTTACCTTCTGGAGGAATCAGGATCGAGTTTGGAAATCTCTTTTTGCTCCTTGATTTCTTTGAACTCTCCTGGAGGGGCGCGGGAACCGATATAATAGACCCATCATCAAAATCTCCTTTCAAGGATTCCAAACCGAACAGAGAGCACTTGACTTTGTTCCCCCTTATAAGGTTCCCGCAGTCCTTTTTTTTGGTTCTGGATTTTCAATATAATTTTTATATGAATTTGATACCCACAACGCGGATTGGATCACTTGATCCAAGGAGGGAGATGAGCCTACGTCCAAGAGAAAGGCCCCCCAGAACAAAAGCAAAACAGGACATGGGGGGTCTTTCTTTTTCTCTTGTCAATTAAGAGGGATATGAATTGGGGGCGGGTTAGCTGGATTGTCAAATTAAAATAGGATTACATTTTTTCCGGGGCTGTAATCCCTAGGATTTTGAGGGAATTTCCTAGGGTTAGTTGGACTGCCTGGACTAGGGCGAGTCGGGCTTTTTCCTGGGGGGAACCAATCACTGGGATTGCCTGGTAGAAGTCATTGAACAAGGAGGCTAGTTGGTAGGCGTAATTGGCTATGTAATGAGGCCTGAGATCCCTGGCAGCAGCCTGGACTGTTCCAGGGAATGTAAGGAGCTTTCTCATTAGGAGGAGTTCCTTTTCCTCCTTTAGGTGGCGTGCATCACACTTCCCGGGCTTTGCTTTCCTTAGGATTGAGCATGCTCGAGCATGGGTGTATTGCAAATAAGGAGCTGCATTTCCTTCAAAAGAAAGCGCTTGTTCCCAATCAAACATGATGGTTTTTTCAGGGGATTGTTTGATCATATCATACTTGATTCCCCCAAGGGCAACTGACTCTGCTGTTTTTGCAGGAGCGTTTGGAGAGTGCTTTTTTGTCTCTTTTATTGCATGAGCAAGGATCTCCTTCTTCATGGAATCGTAGGTTATCACCCTTCCCTCGCGGGAGGATATTTTGCCTGACTTCAGGTTCACAAGCTCGTAAGGGAGGTGATTTTCTTTCTTTGCAACTACGGGATTGGTTAGTTCTAGGCTCTTGAATAGCTGGCGGAAATGGAGGATTTGCTCTGTCCCGACAACATGAATTATCCTGGAGGGATGGAATTCTTTGTCTTGCAGTGATGCAAGTACGAAGTCCTTTACTGAATAGAGGGGAGTTTGGTCCTGGGTTAACAGAACATAGACACCAAGGTCCCATTTCTTTAGGTCCATAACGATTGCGCCTTCGGACTTCTTGGCAACCCCCTTATTTAGCAGGGTTTTTGCCAGTTTAATTCCAGGGGCTTCAACCTCACTCTCAAAGTATAGGCGATCAAACTTTGAACCAAAGTCCTTGTAGACTGATTCAAAGTAATCCAAACTCCACTTCCTGGTTTGTTTCCAGAGCTTCCTGAGGGATGGGTCTCCTGCGTAAAGTTTTTTGTTGATCTCGCGGACCTCTTCTTCCCTCTTCGGATTGTCTGAAATCTTTTGGTTGGCTTCAGCATAGATTTCCCCAAGCCAAATTCCTTTGTCTTTTGCAGGGGGGGTTTTTCCTAAGTGGAGCAGGCCCCAGAGGCATTTTGCAACATGCGGGCCAATGTCTCCTTGGTAGTTTGTTCTCACCACTTTGTAACCAGATTTTTCAAGCAGACGGGACAGGGATTCCCCAAGAGCGATGTTCCTGATGTGACCGATATGGAAGGCTTTGTGCGTGTTAGGGTGGGCAAATTCAACCATGATTTTTTCTTTCATCTTCCCTGAACCAAACCCTTCTTTTTTTGCCAGGATTTCATTCAGGAGGAGGTTGCCCAATGATTCCCAATCAGCGAAAAAATTTAGGTATGGGCCTGTTGCTTCTATTCGGGAGATCAGTCCACGGGGCTTTGCTTTCTCTGCCAGCTCGCGGGCAATAGCTGCAGGAGGCTTCTTAAATTTCTTTGCGAGGGAGAAACATGGAAGCGCAAGATCTGCGCCTGTTATTTGGGGTGGTGTTTCTAGGGCAGCCTCGGGGAGAGCGATGCTTTTGATAATATCTGCTTTGAGTTTTTCGTATGGGTCCATGCGTATAGATTTGTTTTTTTGGTATAAAAAGAGTAGCAGCAAGTAAGGGGTATGGATGTCAAGTTTCTAACTGGGGAACCTGCGCTTACTGTGGGGGGAGCGTTGGTAGTGGCAGACCTTCACTTAGGGATTGAGCTGGAATTTAGAAAGGCGGGGATGCGGATGCCGTCCCAAACCCATGTTCTCAGGAAAAGGTTGGAAACCCTTCTGGAGAAGTCAAAAACCAAGGAACTTGTGGTGTGTGGAGACCTCAAACATAAAGTTCCTGGAACAACTTTCCAGGAGGAAAAGGAAATACCAGAGTTTCTCAGCAGGTTTGACAAGGTTTTGATTGCTCGGGGAAACCATGATGCTGATCTGAAGCCTCTGCTTCCCCCCGAGGCAACCATGCATCCCTCAGGAGGATTTTTGCAAGGCAAGACATTTTTTGTTCATGGTCATGCATGGCCCTCACCCGCTTTTTTGGAGGCTGATACCATGGTGGCGGGGCATGTACAACCTCAAATTGAAATAACAGACCAGCTTGGTTATACCTGGAGGGAGCAGGTCTGGGTGCGGGCTTCCTTGGACAGGGAAATGGTTGAAGAGCGGTATGGGAAGAACAAACAATATGGGAGGAGCAAAGGGCTTCCAAAGCTCATTATTCTGCCATCATTTAACCCACTCGCAGGGGGGCTGGCGCTGAACAAAAAAGCCAGGAACAGCCCACTGCTTAAAATAGCAAACCTCAAGAAAGCAAAGCTCTACCTTTTGGACGGGACTTTTTTAGGGGAATTGGGGAAGATGTGAATTGTGGTTGATGATTATATCAATGATTCTATTTCCCCTAGCTTGTGCTTGTTTAAAGAAATACATGTGTTGTTTTTATGGAGCAGGATTAGACCTTCCTTACGAAGCTCTTTTATCCATCTCTTGAATTGTTTTCTGTCTCTCTTCCAGCGGGGGAAGGCACGGATAACATCATGTTCATTAATGTATACCCCACCAACGCGTTTCCACCTGTAAAGTTTTCTCAATATATACACAGACTCAGGGGATATTTTCATCCTTTATTTTAGGAGAGGTTATTTAAATAACTTTCATTAATTGAAAGTTGAACTCTCAATCATGTATATTTATAAACACATTGACCAATTAGTTATTGTGTATTGAGGTGTGGCATGAAAATCAAGTCGAATTTCACTAAGGTGTTTGGTGACACCCCTATTAACAGGCTTTGGGAGTTTTTGGTAGATAGCAGAGGCGCGTTTGATTACAGTATGACTGATATTTGCGAGGTTGCTGATATTTCCTGGAACACACTGAAAGAGATTTTTCCTCCCCTGGTAAAGGAAGGTATTGTCAAGGAGACTAGAAAGGTTAGCAGGGCGACCATGTATATTTTGAATGAGTCGCACCCTAAAGTTGTTTTCATGATTGGTATGCATAAAGCTATAAACATGGTATTTATGCGAGGTGGAAAATTCAAAATAGAAATGAGGATTGTTGGCAAGGGGAGTTCAACACCCATGAACATTGAACTCACTAAATCTTCAGTACAACCAATAGCTTCCAGGCATTAATTTCTGGTTACCCTTTCCAGAACCTGCGGGTTTTTACGTAATTTCGCTCAGCGTTGAGTATGGAACGCATTAGATCGTCGCCTTTTTGGAAGCGGGCAAGTATGCGACCAGCTGTCTTAGTTCCAACGCCGCGGCCTGCCAGGGTCAGGGCTGCTTCTCTTCCATGGGCCTGGATTAGTGAAGCGGTGTTTAGTGTTAGGTCTAGCCAGCGTTTCTCCTCTGGGGAAAGCTTCTTCCCTTCCAACTTCTTTAGTATAATATGCTGGGCGTCTAGAAGCCAGCGCTTTGGAACCACAGCAATCATGCGTGCAGAACATTTCTTGCAGGTCAAGGATTCAGGGATTTGCCTGACCTCTTTTATTGTTGCCCACTTGCCGCAATTTGTGCAGAGCAACCCCACTTTGGTTTCAAGTAAGCGATTCTTGAAGAGCTCGAATATCTCCTTTTCCGGGCGGGCAGGAGGGACAATCTCATGCCTGCGGGATATGGCTGCCTTTCCCCAGGGGGAGAACCCCTCTTTGATTGTGAATGTTATTTTTTTCTTCTTCATTAGGGTGAGGACCTCCCTAGCCAACGGGAGGTCAAGCTTGTCCTGATAAATTTCCCTTAGGGCTTCTTCATAGACTGGGGTTTCTTTGTAAGCATCAATGATTTTTCTTAGGTAGCCTTTGCCAAAATCAGCATCTTTTGCAATGATTCCCAGGCGCTTGGCAACGTGTAGGAATCGCCAATGGAATAGCGAGGTTAAGGGAAGGGACTCCCTAAGGACCTTATTTAGGGAGGCAGGCTGCAAATCAATAAACGTTTCGACTGCAGCTCTCCAACTGCCTGGGACTGTGAGGATGATGCGGTAGGGATCTGTCTGCAGCCCTACAGAGCCTCCAAGCTGGTTTGTTAGTAGGACGGACAAGACCCTTCCTATTGTGTCATTGACAAGGGAACCCCAGCACGTATGGATAACCACTTGTTCATTGTCATATTCGATCAGCAGTTTTCTGTGTGTTGGTATGGTGCCCCACTCTTTTTGGGATTTCACTGAAGCTGTCAGTTTTTTTGCAACTGTTTTTGTTACAGGATATTTTTTTACCAGGAACTCAATTGGGTTTTTTTCTTTGGCAATTTCCTCCCTGAGCTTCCCAACGCCCTGGGCCACGGCAAAGGGGACAGGTATTAGCTCACCTTCCCAAGCAGGGACAGCAGCCTCAATACCAGTAATTGGTTCTACCATCACTTTCTCGCGGCTGACGTCCAGGATTCTCCATGCCTGGCCTTTCACAATGATGCTTTTTCCTGGGGAACCATGAAGTGCTATGAACTCTGCGTCCAGGGTTCCAACAGGTTGGTTTGAAAGCATGTCATGTATCCTGTAAGATTTTGTGTCAGGGATTGTGGAAAGGTTTCTGTAATAATATTCCCAGGCATTCTTGCGGCGGCGGAGGTATAGATCCTGCAGGCGGGCGCTTTTGAAGCGATCCTCTCTTGGGATTTTTCCTGCGCGATATCTCTCTACAAACTTTTGGTCACTGTTGTTTATCCAGATTACCCCGAGCCTTTCAAGCAGGCGGCATGTGTCAAAGAATTCATCTGGGGTCAGGGCGCGGTAAGGGTAGGATCTTTTCACCAGGGAAAAAGCCTGCTTTAAGGGGACGTCTCCTTCAAGGGTTAGGCCGACGAGCTGGTGGCCAAGCACATCTATTGAATTCTCGCATATTTTGGTTTCCTCTATCTTCTGCTCTAATGCTTTTCTTGCTATTACTGCAGATTCAAAGCAGTCATCAGGATCTCCGCCTAGTATCAACCCGCGGGAAACCTTCTTCAGGGAATGACCTGACCTTCCCACGCGCTGCAGCAGCTTCGTAACCTGCCTGGGGGAGAGAAACTGCAACACCTGATCAATAGCTCCGATGTCTATTCCAAGCTCCAGGCTCGAGGTACAAAGAAGTGCATTTAACTTCTGCTCATGGAAAGCTTTTTCAGCACGTATGCGCACTTCCTTTGAAAGTGATGAGTGATGGGCCTCCAATGGGAGGGAGGGAAACAGAACTTTCAACCGGCTGGACAAGACTTCAGCTGATTCTCGTGTGTTTGTAAAAACCAGGGAGGCCTTGGACTTTTTTACAGACTCTCCAATGCACCGGACACGGGCTGCAGCCTCTGGTGAGAGGAACAATTTTTTTGATGTGAGACGGTCCTCTTGGGTGGTTTTTGGGGAATCCACTTTAATTGTTATTTTCTTTTGCTGGACTGCATTGATTATTTCCAGATTTTTCCCTAGGAAGGAAGCAACTTTTTCAGGGGAACCCACTGTTGCAGAGAGGCCTATAAGCTGAAAGCCCCCAGTAAGGCGTCTTAGGCGCTCCAGTCCCAGAGAGAGCTGGGCACCGCGCTTGGAATCCACAAGCTCATGTATTTCATCGACAACCACCCAGCGGATATTAGAAAGGTGACGGCGCATTACCTTTCCAACTAAAATTGCTTGGAGGGTTTCCGGGGTGGAAATTAACATATCAGAGGGGTTTGCGGCTTGCATGCTCCGCTCATATTGGGATGTGTCTCCGTGACGGACCGACACCTCAATGTCCAGCTTCTTTCCCCACCAGAGGATTCTTTTCAAGAGGTCGCGGTTCAGGCTTTTTAACGGGGTTATGTAGAGTATGCCTATTGGGTTTACTTCTTCCTTCAGGAACTGGTTAAGGACAGGAAGGAGAACGCTCTCGGTTTTGCCAGAGCCAGTCTCAGAGACAATCAGGAGGTCTTTGCCTTCCAGTGCCAGTGGTATGGACTGCTTTTGTATTGGTGTTGGCTTGTCAAACCTCTGGCTGACTGTGTCCTGCATTTTCTTCTCCAGGAGACTAAATACTGTAGACATAGGCAACTGTTGTTTATTGTGCTCACGGTTAAAAAGAACGCTTTTTAACAGTGGAGAATAAATATAATACCATGAAAGCCGTCTTGGTGCTGATGCTCCCTGCCATTGTATTGCTCATCATCGCACCGCAAGGGGATGCTACGATTTCACTGGAAATAACAGATAATCTGGGGAACTACACACCTGCGCATAAGCTTGACGGTAATATTGACATTATATTTGATGACTTTGTGCCGCAGACAGCAAGGATTTTTGCCTTAGTTAATGGAAAAGAGATTTCCTCCCTTAGCCTTAAGGATTATGTTAAGCCACCGTCATCATACAACTTTTTGAAGCAGACCCTCTACTACAACATAACTGCTGTT
>JADHYO010000008.1 GCA_016782405.1 Candidatus Aenigmatarchaeota archaeon | reverse complement strand
CTTGAAAATCTCGCCATGCTTCAGCGGCACAAATGGATCATCATCTGAATTTATGGCAACAAACCTCCTGCAGTTTTGCCTTGCCTTTTCCCAATCAATTGGGGAGGAAAAGAATGATTTCAGTTCACTGTAGCCTAGGTTGTCAGAAAACCCTGCAACAAACACAGCTCCTGCCACTTGAACGCTGGTATGCTCAAGGTAGCGGAGGATTGTGATGCATCCCAGGCTGTGTCCCACCAGTATGGTTTCTTTGTCAGGTGCTTCATTTTCCAGGGAGTGGACCCATTCTGCCATTTTAGGGTGGGCTGGATTTGGCATTGACAAGGCCTCAACATGGAACCCGCGCGATTCCAGTTCATTTTTTAGCCAGGGTATCCAGCCACGGTTAGGGGAACCTTCCCAGCCATGGATAAGGATTGCGCGCTTCATAACTTATAACATTGTTATCCCCCTGGTTTTTAAATCCTTCCGCTAATTGTGAATTCCTGGTTGACATGCCTGAGCAAGAAAAGAATGAACAGAGGAAGGGGGAGTTTTCTGCCAGGTTCAAAGAGTTTTTGAGGAAACAGTATGACAAGGAGCTTGTTTCTGCTGCACATGCTGACGAGGCATTGGAAGTTGATTTCCAGCTTCTTGACAAATACTCCCCAGAAATGGCAGAGCTTCTTCTTGAGGAGCCGACAAGTTTCTTTGAAATTGTTGAGGAGGCTATGCAGGGGATTGAGCTTCCCTCACCAGTTAGTGTGAGGTTTTGCAATATTCCTGAATCAACTATTATCCCTATCAGGAACCTGAGGTCAAAACACATCGGGAAGTTCCGGGCAGTGGAGGGGATCATAAGAAAGGCATCTGAGATAAGGCCTGAGATAACTGCTCTTATATGGCAGTGTCCTGAGTGTGACAATGAGATTGAGGTTGAGCGGAAAGGAAATTTCATTGGGAAGCCCTATTCATGTGAGTGTGGGAACAAGCTGGGTTTCCGCCAGAAAGGGAAGAATATGATTGACATGCGCTGGGTGATGATTGAGGAACCATTTGAGCTAACTGAGGGGGAGAGGCCGTCCCAGGTCAATCTTGTGCTGAAAGGAGATCTTACCACTCCGGATATGCGGAGAATGACAGACCCTGGCAACCGCCTTTTGCTTACCGGGGTTCTCAAGGACATCCCTAAAGGGAAGTCTTGGAATGTGAAGCTGGACTTCTACATGGATATTAACCATGTGGAGCCAAAGGAGATTGGCTGGGAAAGGGTGGAGCTCAACAAGGAGGATGAGGAGGAGGTTAAGAGGTTGGCAAAAGATCCCAGAGTGTATGAAAAGCTTGTTGCATCACTGGCCCCGAGTCTTTATGGCCTGGAGGATGTAAAGGAGTCCATAATACTTCAACTGTTTGGCGGGGTCCCCAGGACAATGCCAGACAAAACAAAGCTGAGGGGGGATATACATGTTCTGATTATTGGTGATCCTGCTAGTGGGAAATGTGTGACAGGGGATTCCAAAGTTGTTCTGAATAGCGGCGAGCTCAAAAGCATACAGGACATAGTGGGAGACAAGTTGAATGATAATTCCACAGTAATAGATGACGGTTTTTATGCGACTGGAAATGACGACTTGGTAAGCCTTTCACTTGACGGGAAGGCTGCACCTACCAAAGCCAATATATTCTGGAAAAGAAAATCCCCCCCTCACTTATACAAACTGGAAACCACCAGCGGTAAGAAAATAACTGTGAGCCCCACACACCCGTTTTTTGTGTGCTCTGACGGCCAGATAATATCAAAAAGAGCCAAGGAGCTCAGAAGCAATGACTTTATTGCAGCCCCCAGAAAACTCAGCATTCAGGGCCGCAGTCAAGAAATAGATATTTCAATTGAAAGGAGCAGAGCAAGAAATACCAAACACATTAAAATACCTAAGAAAACCTCGCCTGAGCTTTGCAAGTTCCTGGCTTATGTTTTGGCAGAGGGTTATATTCAGAAAACCAAAACCAGCTGCACGGTATGGTTTACAAACTCTGACCCTACTCTTCTCAGGGATTTTGAGAGGTGTTCCAGCATATTCGGGATTGGACTGCACAAAAGAAAGCCGCATAAAGGGAAGTCGTCCTGGGATTATTACTTATCTTCCATAGAGCTTGGGAGGTTTCTTGAAGCACTGGAACCTGCAATATTAAAGAAATCAAGGAACAAGATAATTCCTCCTCATGTAATGAGGGCAAGCAACACTGAAATTGCGGCTTTTCTCCAGGCGTTCTTTGATGCTGAAGCCTGCGTGCGTAAGGAGCAGATAGAATTAAGCTCTGCTAGCTATGAAATGACGGAGCAAATACAGGTCTTGCTTCTCAGGTTCGGAATTGTTTCCCAGATGCATTCTGGACTCAAATGGGCAGCAAATTCCCCATCACCCAAAAAAAGGACATATCACCGCCTCACTATTTCAGGTAGTGACATGGCTACCTTCAAGGAACATATTGGTTTTATTTCCCCGAGAAAGAGCAGAATTTTACATTCACTGAAACCGAAAAACTCAATCTCTGATGTAACCCCTAACCTTTCTGGCTTGCTAAAACAAACCAGGCTATCCCTTGGACTAACACAGTTTCAGATGGGAATCCCCCGAACAACTTACCAACATTTTGAAAGGGGGGACAGGAACCCAACACAGATTTCGCTTTCCTCTATTGTAAGAGCATGCGAGTGCGGTGCGGAGGAAATCAGGAAGGCTTCAAGCATTGTTAAGAGTTCAGCAGGCTGGAAAATCTTGGAGAAAGTGAGAAAAGGGATGGGCATTTCTCAGGGATCTCTCGCCTCCTCTTCAGGGGTATCACAGTCCCTTATATGCCAATATGAAACAGGGAAATGTGGCAAATCTGAAATAAAACCCAGAAGGAAGAGTGTTGAAGCAACGACAGAAAAAGTCAAAAATTCTTTGCTCACTGTCTGCAATTCGATGCTTGATGATTCCTTTGAAAAGATTCAGCTTCTGAAAAAGGTGGAAGAGAGTGATGTGTTCTGGGACAGGGTGAAAATAATAGAGAAAATAAAGTCTGACCAGGAATGGGTGTATGATTTGCAGATTCCTGGGGTACATAACTTTGTTGCGAACCAGGTTTTTGTTCACAATTCGCAGCTACTCAAGCTCACTCCGCAGATTGTCCCGCGGGGGAAGTATGTTTCAGGTAAGGGCACGACTGCGGCTGGTTTGACCGCCTCGGTCAGTAAGGATGAACAGTTCATGGGCGGTTGGGTCTTGGAAGCAGGAGCAATGGTGCTGGCAAATAAGGGAATTTTAGCTATTGATGAGTTTGAGAAAATGTCACCTGAGGACCAGGTTGCTATGCACGAGGCATTAGAGCAGGGTTGTTATGACAGGGGGACTGAAATCATATTTGAAGATGGGAGCACTGCTCCCCTGGGGGACTTTGTTGAGAAGTTCACAAAAGGTGAGAAAGGGGATGATGTAACAAAGGACATCTCTGACCAGGATGTTTATTTGCTTTCTTCTGACTTCAAACAGATAAAACCTTCCAAGGCTGTTGCAGTGAGAAAACATAAGGAAGATGTTCTCTATAAAATCTTGCTCAACACTGGCCAGAAAATAACAATAACCCCAGGCCACCCTGTTTTTGTTTTGAGAAAAGGGAAAATCACCCCTGTCAAGGCTGGGGAACTTCGGGCTGGGGAATATATACCTGTCCCAAAAAGGCTTTCCTTTCACGGGAAGCCGCAGCCTCTTCCCATTATAAAAATACCGCAGGACAAGAAGCACAAAAAAATATCACTCCCCAGGAAGAGCAGCAAAGAACTGTGCGAGTGGATAGGCCTGGTTATTGGTGAGGGGAATGCTGAAGTCAACCGAAGCATTAGGAACGGCGTGTGCTTTAGCAACACTGACCCAGACATACTGAAAAACTATGTCTCCCTCACCAGGAAACTGTTTTCTATTTCCCCTTATATACAAACCAGGGAAAGGGATTCCCTGTCAATGGTCAGGTCAATTTCAAAGCCGCTTTATGATTTTGTAACTGTCCTTGGCCAGATGATTCTTGCAAAGTCCTGGGAGAAAGCCCTTCCTGCATGGATGAATAAGGTTTCAAGTGAGGAAAGCGCCGCCCTGTTAAGGGGGCTGTTTGACGGTGAAGGTTCTGTGAACGGAACGTATGGAACAGTCACGTTCTCCACCACAAGCAAGAAGCTTGCGCAGCAGGTCCAGCAGCACCTGCTCAGGTTTGGAGTGTTCTCTGGCCTTTATCCTGACAGGAGCATGAAAGGGGGGCGGAAGAGGGGAGCGTATAAGGTTCAGATTTCAGGAAAGCAAAACACCCAGAATTTTGCTGAGTTTATTGGCTTTATAGGCTCCAGGAGGCACAAGCTTGAAAGGCTGCTCAAGAAGCAGACTGTTTCATCTGTCTGGGACCATGTCCCGAATGTTGTCACTTCTCTTGAACATGTGAAAGGAGCACTGAGACTCTCTGACATGCAAACAGCAGGATATGTTATCACAAGGAACAGGTCATTGAACAATATTTCCAAGAACATGCTGCAAAAGATGTTGAATGTATGCGATGATAGGATTTCCTCGGCTGAACAGACCCTTAGGAAGCTTGAAAATCCGCTCCCTTACACTGAGTTCAGGAAACTGCGCGAAGAATTCAGGATAAGCAGGTCTGAGATTGCCAGGAAGCTCGGGATGAGCCCCCAGCATTTGTGGTATTGGAAGGCTGTGAAGAGGGATAAAAAGCTGCTGGAGATGTCAGTTAAAGTTGTGAAGGGTATTCTTGCTGAAATGGTTGAGCATAAGAAAGCAGTTGAGAACCTCCGATTCATTTGCGACGCCCCTGTGGAATGGGTGAGAATAAAATCCATCTCCCAGAAAAAAGGAGAGCAGTGGGTGTATGACATTACTATGAACCCTACCGGGATTTTTATTGGGAACGGGGTAATCTGCCACAATTCTGTCTCTATTGCCAAGGCGTCTATTGTTGCAACGCTGCCGGCGCAGACCTCTGTGCTTGCCGGGGGGAACCCAAAGTTCTCCCGCTTTGACCCGTACATGGAGATTTCAAAGCAGATTATCATTCCCGAGACGTTGTTGGGAAGGTTTGACTTGAAATTCGCACTCAGGGATGTCCCGAATGTTGAGAAAGACACGCTGCTGGTGGACCACATGCTTTCATCAAGAGATGAAAGCTTCGAGGGGGCAATCCCCAAGATTCCTCCAGAAACAATCAGGAAATATGTTGCCTATGCAAAGAAGAACTGCATGCCTACCCTGGGTAAAAAAGCTGGTAATATTCTGCGGGATTTCTACCTTAATACCAGGAGAAAGTCTGAGGGGAAGAAGGGAGCGGTCTCAATCACACTAAGGCAGTTTGAAGCCCTAACCAGGTTGGCTGAGGCCTCTGCCAAAATACAGCTTTCCCCTGAAGTGCGCACATCTGATGCTAGAAGAGCAATCAAGCTGATGAACGCTTCCCTGAGGCAGCTTGGTTTTGATCCTGATACTGGCGAGATTGATATTGACCGCGCTGAGGGCGGTGTGACGGCAAAGGAGCGCTCAGGCATCCGGGTGATTGTCGAAATTATCAATGAGCTCTCAGAGAAAAAGAAGGAAATCACAATAGCTGAGATCGAAGTAGCTGCAAAGAAGGAGAACGTGCTGAATGTTGAGGAGATTATTGACAAACTCAAGCGAGAAGGCATGCTCTTTGAGCCGAACCCAGGCTACGTTCAGAAGGCCTGAAAAGAATAAAAAACTAATTATCTAAAATATTAAATGGCGGACTTTAAAGAGAAATTTAAAAAATTATTAGAAGATGAAGATTTTGTTGAATCTTGCCAGGAAGTACTTTTCCCAGGAAGACACAGCCCAAAAATTATAGGGGAATACACTGGCACCACATACAAGGATTTTCTCATAGAACCAGGACATACTGAAAAGGACTGCAGTTCTGAGGATGTGAATACTGAAACAACCCTGGCAGGAGTCAAGCTCGGAAGGCCGTTTTTAATGGCTGCCATGAGGTCTGTTGTTGACAAGCGAGCAGGCCTTGAGGGGGGCAAGAATGGCATTATGCCTGTTGCACCCAGGGGGTTGTTGGTTGGAAAGCAGGCTGAAATTGTGACACATGTTAGGGATAATGAGATTAAGCCTGGTGATATTGAAGTCCAAAAGGAACCAGTCTGTCTCCATGAGGGCGCCACCCTCGGTGAGGCGCTTGATAAAACACAGACAACAGGCCATTCCAATATCCCTGTCAAGAACAGGATGGCAGAACTCGTAGGGATGTTTACCTACAGCCCGAAGAAACATGACCGAGAGGATTCAAGTATGGTGATAACAGGTGTAATGAAGCCGTTCAAAAGGGATGGTGAGGAAATACTTCCTGTGCTGCGGAAGGATGCGAGTGATGAGCAGATAAAGAGTTACATGAAAAGCAGAGACCTTAGGATAGCTCCTATTTTGGATGGGCAGGACCGCCTGGAAGCACTTGTGTTCATGCAGCAAACAGAAGCCTACAAGATCGGCGCTGCTGTAGACACGCGCCCTGGATGGCAGAAAAGAGCGGAGAGGATGGTTGAGGCAGGCGCCCACATGCTATTTATTGACACTTCAGATGCGTATTCTGATTTTGCCAAGGACGTTGTGCTGGAGTACAATGGCAGGCTCGGAGAAACGTGCGAAGCTATAAGAACATACAAAAGGCAGGGAGACGGTCCGCCGCTCTGCGCCGGCAATGTGGTAACGAGGGGAGGGTTCCGCCACCTGGCGGATGCAGGCGCTGACGTGATAAAGGTAGGGATGGGTTCAGGGTCCATCTGCATAACAAACATGGAACTTGGTGTGGGAGCCCCGCCCATGTGGGCTGTCATAGAGGTCAGCGGGGAGAGGGACAAATACTTTAAAGAGACAGGCAAGTATATCCCCATCATCGCTGACGGCGGGATAGAGGACACTTGGGACATTAATGTTGCACTTACTCATGCAGACGCTGTAATGGGAGGGAGGATTTTCGCTGGGTTTGAGGAGTCAGCAGCAGAGGAAATAACAGTGAATGGAAAAAGGCGGAAAGTGTACTATGGTGAAGATTCCCCGCTTGCTGTCATGGCCTCAGGGAACCGCGACCGTTATCACATGGGAGAACAGAAAATGGCGCACGGACTCTACCAAGGGGTTGCAGGGACTGTTCCATATGCAGGCTTCCTTAAGCCCGGGGTGGAGCTGTACACAAAAGCCCTAGAGGAGGCCATGAGCCACGCTGGCGCACACAACCTTAAGGAGTTCAGGGAATCGCGGCTGATAAGGCTTAGCGAGCAGGCTGGAAGAATTGCCAGGCCGCATGGCATCCATGTAATTGAAGACTGAAAAAACTCGCAAAGAATAAAAAACTTATCCAAGGTCATGACAAAATCTATTTTAAAAATCATGAAAACGTTTTTATTACTTACTTTGAAATATAAGAGGATATAATGTCAAGTGTTGCGCTTTTTGGTGTCCAATGGGGGGATGAAGGAAAAGCTAAAATCATTGATACAATAGGACAAAACCCCGAATACTTTTTTGGCAACGATTATCCACTTGTTGTCGCTAGGTATATGGGTGGCCCTAACGCTGGGCATACTCAATACGTTGATGACAAAGAGGTTATTTTTCACGGAGTGCCTTCAGGTCTTACAATAACAGGAGCATACAACGTGGACCTTCCGGGCTTTATCGCAGACCCCAAGTTAATGGTGGAAGAAATTGAACATCTCAGAGGGCTAGGTTTCCCAGTCACTCCAGAAAACCTTGGGATATGCGGCAACGTTCACATGATTCTCGAACACCATTATTGGTTAGAAGAAAAGGAAATTGAAAGGAGTGGAGGAAAAATCGCCCCAACAAGAAGAGCAATCTTTCCCACTTATGTTGATACTGCTTCCCGAAGAGGGATGAACTTTGCTGAATTCTCGGATAAGGATACTTTTTCTTATCTTCTAGAAGAGGCCTTGAAAAGGGTAAGTTGGGAAGTGGGTGAGTCAACAAGAAACGGTGATACAGAGACGAGAACAAGAAAGCCAATAGACAAGGCCGAGTACATGGAACAATATGATGCAGCCAGGGAATTTCTTGCACCATTCATTGTTAGCGAAGGTGCAGTTCGTGCTGCACACGCAGATGACAATTGGATATATGAAGCCCAGGGAGGAGTGATGCTAGACCCTGTCAGGGGAAGAAGGCCTGATGTGACAAGTTCAAGTGCATTGTTACTTCCAGCCAATGCAACAAGATGGGGAGTCTCAAAGGCCCTAATGTCCAGGGTGGGAGCAGACAGCCCCCCAACAAGAATGGGTGAAGAGTTGGAAATGAAGGCCCGGGGTAAGAAAGGTACACCAGGCGCTGAGTTCGGGGCAACAAGTGGAAGGCCAAGAAAAGTCAGTTGGTTTGATGGTCCTGTTGTTAGATACGCATTAAGGGTTGGTGGTGTGGACAAACTTGCTCTTACCAAGTTGGATGTACTTCCTAAAGTTGGGGATGAAGTATTTTTATGCGATTATTATCTGGATGGAGAAAAAAGGTTATATGAGCCACCGGCAGATCAAACTCGCTGGGACAGGCTGAAACCACATTATATTAAGGTCAAAGGCTTCCCGGGGGTTGATATCTCAGGGGCGAGAGATTGGGATGACCTACCTCAAGAAGCAAAAGATTACAAAAAAGCAGTTGAAGATGTTGTTGAATTTGATATCTCCCTTCTCTCAGTTGGCCCTAGGGGCGACCAATCAATCTTACTTTGATTTCTTCCTTCTGCCAGCTTCCTTGGACTGCTCCAAGCTGTATTTGCCGCTGCTCTTGACCTGCATAGGGCGGAAGAAGTATACAATCACCGCACCGACAACCAGTCCGATGTAGATGACCAACCAGATAAGCAGGAACATCAGGGCCATCACTATTATAGGGATCCCGATTCCAACAACATAGGGCGACAGGACTATGAAGACTGCAAAGACTATTACAATGCTTAGCAAGCCAAGGATTAGGATGCCACCAAGCTTCAAGAAGTAATCAGCTTCTGCCATGTTAATAATTAGGCTGGGCGCCCTTATAAATTATCTCTTTGCGAGCATGCCCCCGATTATTGCTCCGGCAGCCATGCTTCCCCCGCGGGAGCCTGGGAGGTATTCAGCTAGTTTGCCTGCTAACTCTGCTACGGGCATTGACTGGACCCAGACCCTTCCTGGTCCGGTCATTGTTGCGAGGAAAAGGCCCTCACCGCCCCAGATCATGTTTTTTATTCCCTTTACCCGCTCAACCGAGTATTGCATCGAGGAGTCGAAAAAAGCAAGGTTGCCAGTGTCCACGCGGATTTTTTCTCCGGCTTTTAGCTTTAGCTCAGAGACCTCACCACCAACGTTCATGAATGCGGTTCCTTGGCCTTGGAGCTTGATTAGTATGAGGCCTTCTCCGCCGAGGATTCCTGCACCGAGCTTGCGGGTCCAGGTTGCGTCGAAAGTAACGGATTTTTCAGCCACCATGAACGCGTCTTTCTGGGCAATGATTTCCTGACCTTCTTTCATCTCCAGAGGGATTATTTTCCCAGGGAACTCAGAGCCAAATCCAATCAGGCCGGAGCCACCTTTAGGGGAGAATGTGACAAGGAAAAAGGACTCACCTGCGAACTTTCTCTTTATTGACTTCCACAAGCCGCCGGAGGCAGTTGTTTCCATCTTGACATTGTCGCTCATGAAAACCAGGCGGCCGGATTCAGCTGTGACCTGCTCACCTTCAGAAAGCTCCATGTTCAGGAGCTGCATTGTAGAACCCTGGAGGTCGTATTTCATGAACATTATTGGGATTTGGAAATATAAATGAACTCAACCAATAATATAATATGGAATGCCCAAAGTGCGGAGGCGGTTGCCTTCTCTCTGAGGAGGAATTGATTAAGGTTCTTGAGGAACGAGCAAGGGAGGCAGTGAAAGCAGTGGTTAAGGCAAGCTATGTTTGCCGGGCCTGCTCGGAAAGATTTTCCCGCCTTTTTGTGGACGATTTGGCCAAGCGGAAGCGCCCCCCAGAAGCCAGGGCTGTCCAGTACACAGCACCTGCGGAGAGCCAGACAGAGCAAGAAACTGACCCTGCAGAGAACTTGAAGTTTTTCTAGCTCCTAAAACAGCAGCAATTTAAGTTTTACTAGGAATAATTAATATGTCCCCTGAGGAAGCAACAAGTTTTAAGTATATTGAAGAAGAGGGCGGGTTTAGATGGCCTTTCAAGCCAAATTATGATGCTTTAAAGGGAATAACACCAGAGGCATGGGAAGATGCTTCCAGGGAATTTCTGGATTTTCTCAATAACGGGGGAGAAATTTGTCTCTGTTTTGATTTATTGATGTATAAAATCCAGGGAAAGTACGCTACCACACCAGATCTTATCAGGCATGAAAACATAATAAACAGGGAAAACCTGCCTTATGAGCTTGTAAGAGATGTCAGGGACTGTTTCGAAGGGGGAAATGGCGAATACTTATTTGATAAAAAAAATGCTGTCAACCGCGTATTTGAAACAGAGGAAGCCGCGTCCGAATTCCTCAGACAATTCCTTGGACTTGGCTATGAGACAAGAGTCGTGGATTTATGGGACGATGAAAGTGTTGTTCGGAAAAAAGACGGGGTTCGTATCTAGTGAGGTTTTTCTGACCTGGGTTTTCTAAAAATTATTTTTCCACTTTGAACATTTTTCCATGCCCTGGAATTATCCAGTCTGCTATCCCCAACAGCTTTTTTCTTGACTCAATTAGTTTCTCCATATCAAGTTCTTTGGGGTGTGCATCATCTTCTTTTTCTATATTGACTTTTTGATCTTCACCTTCTGCCCACCAGAAAACATCGCCAGCAACAACTACAATGCTTTTTTTTGTTTTCACAACTAAAGAACAATGTTCAGGTGAATGCCCTGGTGTTTTAATGACTTCTGTATCTGGGCCCATTATGTTTTTATTGTATTCAAGCTGGAGGTCCTTTTCATACATTAAATCCTCAAATGTAACAAAGTTTGCGTTCTCAAAAATACCAGCTAACAAGGCATGGTCCGCGTGCCCATGTGAAAGAAAAACAAAGTCAACATCCTTCGCTTGAATGTTTTCTTTGCTGAGGGCTTCCAAAAGCATTTTTCTGTTGCAACCTGGATCAGTGATTATTGTTTTGCTGTTTGACTTGATTAAAGCAACACTGGAACTTGCTAACCATCCTCTCTTAACTTCCCTTGCATAACCCTCAACCAAGACTTTTACCTCAGACATGATTTAAGTTATATGAATTGTTTATTAAACTTTCTTTGCTCAGGCACGGGCTACCTGGGTTTTTGTTAATTGTTTTTTTAGAACCACGAGAGCCGGAAACGTTATTTAATAGTATTCAACAATACCTAAACATGCAAATGCTTATATACGGAGCAAGTATAACCTACGGAAAATGCGACCCAAGCGGTGGGTGGGCAGAGAGGTTGAGAAAACATGTAGATGAGAATGCAAAAAATATTGATGAAAATAGCATATTCAATCTTGGGATTTCTGGAGATACAAGTGAAGATTTGCTTAAAAGAATGGAATTCGAAACTAAGCAACGATTAAATGATGGAGAAAAGCCGATTTTAATAATTTCAATAGGAATAAATGATTCCCAATTTCTTCACGATGAAAATAAGCTGAGAACCAAACCAGACAAATTCAGGAAGAACATAAGAAACCTCATTCAGATAGCCCGGAAATTTTCGTCAGAAATAGTATTTGTTGGCTTGCTGCAGGTGGATGAAGCCAGGACTGACCCTATTCCCTGGAATATGAACAAGAGTTACAAAAATGAGTATGTAGAACAATACAACGAGATTATAAAAGAAGTGTGTAAAGAAACCAATACTTATTTCGTTGATGTTTTGATGTTATTGGAACCTAAATCATTATATGATGGATTGCACCCAACTTCAGAAGGGCACCAAAGAATTTTCGAGGTTGTCCGTGATTCACTCAAAGTGCAGAAATTTATTTAAGACCGCACTAGAGTCATATGTCATTTAATTGAATTTTTCAAAACATTCTTTAGAGTGTTCGTCTGACCCGATTTTGGCAAGTATTTGGCTTATTAACCTATCGAACAATTACCAAATATGGAAGAATATTGCCAAATAACCATAAGTGCTACAAGCAAAGAAGAAGCTGACCGAATTTCGGATTTACTTGTCAAGAAAAAAATGATTGCAGGTTCATTGATTATAAAAGGCGATTCTAGGTATTGGTGGAATAATGAAATTGTTGAGAAAGAATACCACAATATTCAAGCATTCTCATTACTAAAAAACAAAGATAAAATTATTGAAGAAATTGAAAAAATTCATTCTGATGAATCACCGATAATATCAATCACCAAAATTGATGGAAACAGGAAATTCTTAAACTGGATCAAGGATTCGATTGATTGATCATCTAGATTCACTTTAACAAATATAAACCCTCCCTCCCATTCTTTTCATGAAACCAAAAGGCATTGTTGGATTGATTATTCTTGCTATTATTATAATTGTGCCGCTTGCTTTTGGGTTGCTGGGTGATTATTACTGGTTCCTTTCGCTTGGGTGGGATGATGTCTTTGTGACGATTCTTTCCTGGAAGGTTATTATTGGATTGGCTGCAGGATTGGGGTTCCTTGTTTTTTCTATTGCGAATATACGGGTTGCTGCAGGGAAGGGCAGGAAGCCGAAGGAGCTGTATGGACTTGCAGCTGTGCTCTCGCTGCTTTTGGGGCTTGGGTTTTCAGCAGGCTGGGAAACCGTACTCAAGTGGGTACAATCCACTCCTTTTGCAGGGACAGATCCTGTGTTTGGGTTGAACATTGGGTTTTTTGCATTTGAGCTTCCATTTCTTTCATATGTTTTTTCCTACGCATTGTCGCTTGTGTTCCTAACCTTCCTGCTCACAGTTGTCTCATTGATTGTGCGACACAGGGTTCCTTCCAGCAGTGAGGAGCTTGTGGATGAGCTTTCCGCTTATCCTAAGGTTGACTGGAAAGGTTTCAAGAAAAAGGCAGTGCCACACCTCTCCTTTCTATTGGGGCTGTTGTTCTTTGTTATATCATTTGGGTTTGTGCTGGGGCAGTGGAGTCTGGTTCTTTCGCCAACTGGGACCGTTTTCGGGGCTGGTTATACTGATTTGAACGTTACGCTTCCGCTTCTTTCCATACTGACCATAGTGACTGCTGTGATTGGGTTGGCACTGATTGCAAACACCCGCCTGAAAAGGTTGAGGTTGCCTATTGAGGGGATTGCTGCGTTCTTGATTATATTGATTTTGGGTTTTGGCGTGGCTGGGGTTGTGCAGGCTATTGTGGTTGCACCGAACGAATTCAACCTGGAGAAACCATATATAGAGAGGAACATTAAGGCTACGTTGGATGCTTACAACCTTGACAAGATTGAGGAGGGAATTTTTGATGTTTCCTACAATCTCTCTTATGATGATATTATCAACAATGCAGACACAATCAATAATATTCGGCTCTGGGACTTCAGGCCATTAATACAAACATACAACCAGCTCCAGCTGTTCCGAACCTACTATGATTTCAATGATGTGGATATTGACCGCTACATTGTTGGCAATGAAACAAAGCAGGTAATGGTGTCTGCCAGGGAAATTGATACAGGGGAACTGCCCAAGCAGGCGCGAACCTGGGTTAACCGCCACTTGGTTTATACGCATGGATATGGGATAGTGATGAACCCTGTGGATGATGTAACTGAGGAAGGTCTTCCTGAGTTCATTATAAAGGACATCCCCCCGCAATCTTTAATGCCTTTGGAAAGGAATGAAATATATTTTGGGGAAAGTGACCTTGACTTTGCAATTATCAAGACCACAACTGAGGAGCTGGATTATCCGAAGGGTAATGAGAATGCTTACACTACCTATCAGGGGAAGGATGGGATAGCATTGGGTCCTATTTTGAACAGGCTCATCTATGCTGTACAGTTGCGCTCGCCTGAACTTTTGTTTTCAGGGTCTATCCAGCAGGACAGCAAGCTGCTAATGAAGAGGAACATTATTGACCGAGTTCAGACGCTGGCTCCGTTCCTAACATATGATGCAGATCCATACATTGTTCTTTCAGAGGGCCACTTCTTTTGGATACTTGATGCATATACCACCAGCCAGAGCTACCCTTACTCACAGCCCTTTGCAATTGGTTTCTTTGACGACATTAATTATGCAAGGAACTCTGTGAAAGTTGTGGTTGATGCCTACGATGGGAATGTGTGGTTTTATGTCATAGATCAGGATGATCCTATAATTCAGACGTACCGGAAAATATTCCCCTCGCTATTCACTGCATTTGAGGAGATGCCTTCTTCTCTTAAGGCACATGTCCGCTACCCAGAGGGATTGTTCAGAATCCAGGCACATATCTACTCAACATATCACATGGAAGATCCAAGGGTCTTCTACAACAAGGAGGATATCTGGGTAAATCCTGAAGAGGTTTATCGCGGCACCAGGCAGGAAATGATTCCTTATTACATTATCATGAGGCTACCTGGTGAGAGCAGCGAGGAATTCATATTGATGCTTCCGTTTGTCCCTAGGGGGAAGGACAACCTAATTGGTTGGATGGCTGCGCGTTCAGATGGAGCGAACTACGGAAAGCTTACTGTGTTCAGGTTCTCTAAGCAGGAGCTTATTTACGGGCCGCTGCAGATTGAGGCAAGGATTGACCAGAATACTGACATCTCTGCTTTGTTCACTCTCTGGAGTCAGGCTGGCTCCTCTGTAATCCGGGGCAATACCCTGGTGATTCCGATTGAGGACTCTATCCTTTACATTGAACCTGTCTTCTTGGAGGCTACAGAGAAGGGAACGCTTCCGCAGCTAAAGCGGGTTATTGTTGCTTATGGTAACCGCCTCACAATGCAGCCAACCCTCCAGGGAGCATTGGATGTTATTTTCGGGATTGCTCCTGAGGAACCGACTGGTGGGGTGACAGCACCGGAAGGGACGCCTGAAGAGGTATTAGAACAGGTAGCGACCATCTACCAAGATGCACAGGATGCCCTGAAGGCCGGGGATCTAAAGGAATACGCAAGAATAATGGAACAGATTGGCGAGATTCTGGAGAAATACTGAATGAGAAACCAAGAAACTAAATTGCTTCAATAGTTGATGTTGGTTTATTAGTTATGTTGTAGGTAACGCTCACTACCCCAGGGACCTCTTTTGTTAGCCTGCCTGCTACGTATGATAGCAGATCGTGTGTAAGCTTTGTTGGTGTTGCTTTGACTGCGTCTGTGCTGTTCCAGCAGCGGACCTCTATTTGGTAGCCGAAGTCTCTCTTTCCGTCGCGGACACCAGTGACTTGGTCATTATGAAGTATTGCAAGATATTGGAATGCCCCTGAACCCTCCAGCTCATGTTCAACAATCGCAGTTGCTTTCCTTACTGTATATAGTTTTTCATGGGTGACCTCTCCGATGATGCGGGTAGCCAAAGCCGGGCCGGGGAATGGCATTCTGTTGTAGACATCCTTGGACAGACCAAGATACTTAGCAATTCGGCGGACAGCTGACTTTCTCAGCTCAAGTAATGGTTCAAGGACTACGTAGCCAAACTCCTCCTGAGTGTTAATGCCGAGTTGTTCAAGTACATTGTGTTGGCGTTTTATACCAGCTTCAGTCTCCTCTACGTCTGTTAGGATTGTTCCTTGAAGCAAATAACGAGCACTGCTTTCTTTCACCAACCGCCCAAAGACATCCTTGTAAAAGGTTTGTGTCACTGCCTCTCTTTTCTCTTCAGGGCCAGTGACTCCTTTAAGTGCAGCTAGGAACTCCTTTCTGGCATCCACTATTTCAACATCCACTCCAAACCCTTTGAATAATTCTGCAACTTGTTCAGGTTCTCCATCCCTCATTAAGGCATTGTCAATGAAATAGGTTTCTAGCTGGTCTCCAATAGCTTGGTGACCGAGCATTGTGACAGCAGAAGAATCAACCCCGCCTGAAAGTGCATTAATAACTTGCCCATCGCCGACTGTTTCCTGGATTTCCTGGATTTTTTCATCAACAAAAGTTTTTGCATCACTTTGGCTTTCTATTAACCTTTCCATGGCCATGTCATCTATTTGGAAGAAAATTATTTATTGTTTCCCTGTCCAACGGAGCTTTTATATTCCTGCTTCTAAACAGTTCTCATGAGAGCAGCAAAAGCTGAGAGAATGATACTCAAGCAGTCTTGGCTTCCTGGGAGTGTGACACCTGCATACGATGGGTTGTCTCTTGCTAATATTCCACAGAGTATTCTTAAGGGGTTTGGGGCTCCCTCGCCAGGGCCTGGATTGTCTGAGTATTATTTTGATCCATCCCTGCTAGAGGCCAAAAAGGTTGTTCTTCTTTGTGCAGATGCCTTTGGCATGGAGCTTTTGAAGAGAACACCTTTCCTCAGGAAGATGGAAGGAATTCCCCTCACTTCAGTGGGGCCGTCAACAACATCAACAGGACTTCCCTCCCTTCTCACGGGGCTGACACCACAGGAGCATGGAATGCTTGGTTACCGCCTTTTCTTGCGGGAGCTGGGCTATGTGACAAACATGATACGCTTCGGGCCATCTGAAGGGATTGGCTCTTTTGCTGATGAGGGGATTGATCCGCAGCTTTTCCTTCCTTTCAAGAATATTTTCCATAGCCTTCGCGAAAATGGGGTTAGGGCGTCTGCAATTGTCAAGGCTGACTTTGAAGACTCACCGTTCTCCCAGATGCTGTATCATGGTGCTGATGTTACCACGCATATATCGCTTCCTGACCAGCTGCTGAAAGCTGAGAAATCCCTAAAAGCGAAGGGGAGGGTGTTCACTTACTTGTACTGGGAGATGCTTGACACAAGCTCGCATGTTTACGGGCCTTATTCAGAGGAGGTGACAAGGGAGCTGAAGTTTTTTGATTTAGTTGTTCAGGAATTTGCTGACAACCTTAAGGATACGCTTTTCATTGTGACTGCTGACCATGGTATGGTTAACACCCCAGCAAAGAAAACAGTGGATTTAGGACAACACAAAGCATTGCTACGCAACCTTGCCGCGCCGCCCAGTGGTGAGGGGAGATTTCGATATTTACACTGCAAGAAGGGGAAGCGAGAGCACGTGAGGCGTTACTTTGCCAAACATTTCTCCAGGCAAGGCATGTTGGTAGATTCAAGTGAGCTTCTGGAGAAAGGGCTTTTCGGGACAGGGACCCCGCACCCTGAAGCAATCCACAGGATAGGGGATTTTTGTATTATCCCGAAAAAAGATGTGATTTTTACTTACCCTTTTTTCGACCGCCGCGAGCACTTGGGCGGGCATGCCGGGCTTTCAAAAGAAGAGATGCTGGTCCCACTGCTCTGGAAGCAGACCTAGCTTGCCAATCCCTGACCATTTGGATTCGCTTTTCTGCAGACGGGTGTGTGTACAGCAACCACTCAACAAAGGGGTGGGGGTTGTGGTCTGATAAGGCTTGATCAGCCAAGCGTTTCTCAGTTGAAATCTGGGCCTCGGGCTCCCTAGCAGCATCAAGGCCGAACCAGTCAGCTGCGCGTTCCCAGCGCCTGGAGAAGGCGTTTTCCAGTGGCATTAGGATGATTCCTAACAGGTCAAACACTGCGAGGAATATGGGAAGGGAGACGATGTCACCTACCAAACCAAGTGAGGACAATGCGAGGTGGATTATGTAAAAGACAGGGAACAGTAGAAGCGTCCCCAGTGCAATTCCTTTTAGGATGTCCTTGTGGACATAGTGACCAAGCTCATGGCCGATCACTGTTTCAACTTCCTTGGTTGTGAAACTGTCCAGCAACGTGTCAAAGAGAACCATTCTTTTTGTTTTTCCTATACCTGCGAAAAACGCATTTGCCTTAACAGATTTGTCGCTTTCCTTTGCCACCAAGACGTCCTGGATGTTTTTTGAGCCCGCATTTCTCGCGAAGTCCAGGAGCTTCTTCCTTAGGGCTTTGTCCTTGAATGGGTGGAGCTTGTAAAACAGTGGGAGGATGAGGACAGGCCATATTGTTCCCATGAAAACATCAATGAAGAAGTACAGCACAATTGCATACACCCACCAGTGCTGGAGACCCATTAGGAGGTAGACAACGGTTAGGATTGGGACACCAAACACCAGCCCGACCAGCAGCTCTTTTACCTTCTCAATTGACCAGCTTCGTTTTGTGTGACGGGAGAGTTTGTACTTGTGCTCGTATAAATAACTGGAATAGAATTTCAGAGGAAGTTCAACCAGCTCCATAAGGAGCAGTAGGACCAGCACAAAAAGCGGGATGAGTAAGGGGCCTTCCCCGAGCACTGTTTTGAGCTGGGAGGAGAACCCAAGGAAGAAGAACAAGAGCAGAAATACAATCGGGACCAGCATGCCGTTCACCACGCCAGCGATGATTTTTATCTTTGTATAGGCTTTGGCCTTTCTTCTCTTTTCAGTATCATACTCATAAGGGTATTTTATTTTCTTTGGTTTTTCCATGATAAAATTAAGACTGTACTTGGTTATAAATCACTTCGGGAAGAAGACGACCTTGCCGGACTGGCCGGATTTCATTGCTTCAATGCCTTTTTCGAATTCGTCCAGCTTGAGGCGGTGGGTTATTATTGGGGTGATGTCCAGGCCCTCGCTTAGGAGGCGGGAAGTGGTTTTCCATGTGTCCCAAATCCTGCGGCCATATATTCCGCGGAAGGTTAGGTCTTTCAGTACGATTTTCTTTGAGATGTCAATGGTAAGGGGCTTGGGTGGAAGGCCTAGAACAGTGACCATACCAACCGGGCGAACAGCATCTAATGCGTTATTTATGGCTTGTTCTGCACCGGACATCTCGAGAACCACATCAGCTCCTTTTCCTTCAGTAAGCTCGAGGACCTCTTTAACAGGGTCCTTCTCATGGCGGTTGATGAGATTGTCAGCGCCCATTTGTTTGGATATTTTTCCGTGCATATCGCTTCCGTATACTACCATCACTTTCCTGGCACCCATTGCCTTAGCTATTGCAATTGAGAAAAGGCCGGTTGGGCCTGTCCCGAAGATTACAACATCTTTGTCCTTGACATTACTTTCCTCTACTGTGTAAACTGAATTACCCATTGATTCCTGGAGGGTTGCGATTTCCGGTGGGAGTGATGGGGGATTTTTCCAGGCAGTTGATATGTCTATGAGGGCATATTTGGCCCAGAAACCATTGGTGTCAACGCCATAGAACTTTATGTTCTCACAAATATGAACATTTCCCAGCTTGCAGGTGTTGCAGGTATTGTCATATATATGCGACTCCGCTGAGACAGAGTCACCATCGGCAAAGCCCTCCACACCTTCGCCAATTCCAATCACTTTCCCTACAACTTCATGGCCAATTGTGATTGGTGGGTTTAGCCTGCCAGGCCCGAATGGTGGTTCCCAGTTGTAAATATGAACATCAGTTCCGCACATTGAGGTTGCTGTCACCTCAACTAAAAGCTTTCCTTTCCCTGGTTCTGGGACTTCGGTTTCTGAGAGCTCCAATCCTGGGGCAGGGTTCATCTTCCTGACAGCGATCATCTTCTCCATGATATGCCTTCACTAACGGATTTAAAAATAAGCGTGGTAAAGTTCGACAAATGGCTTATTTTTCACTAAAGGCTTTTAAATCAGCTGGGTAGGTTACAAATATGACTACACTTGTTGACTTCCTGCAGAAGGAAATTGCCTCTCTTAAGGAGCAGAATATTTTTACTACACTGCCGGTTTTTGAGGGTCAGCAGAAGAATCGTGTGGTTTTGAATGGGAAAGAAGTTCTCACGCTTTCAACGAACAATTACCTGGGCTTTGCTAACAACCCCAGGCTGGCAGAGGCTGCTAAGAAGGCCCTAGAGAAGTGGGGTTTTGGAACCGGAGCTGTTAGACAGATTGCTGGGACAATGAGCATCCACAATGAGTTTGAGAAACAGCTTGCTGAATACAAGAAGACTGAGGCATCCCTTGTGTTTTGCTCTGGGATTGCTGCTAACCGCGGGACAATCCAGGCATTAATGAGGCCTGAGGATGCGATAATCTCTGATGAGCTTAATCATGGTTCTATTATCGATGGGGTTCGCCTCACAAAGAGTGAGAGGAAGATTTATCCTCACATGGATATGGGCGGGCTGGAGACTGCGTTGAAAGAAACGCAGGGCGCAGCTAAAAGGCTGATTGTAACGGATGGGGTATTTTCAATGGATGGCGATATTGCTCCGCTAGACCACATTACTGAGCTTGCTGGGAAGTATGACGCAATGGTTATGGTTGATGATGCGCATGGAGATGGTGTTCTTGGTAAGGATGGCCGCGGGATTGTGGACCACTTCAACCTGCATGGGAAGGTGGATATTGATATGGGAACCCTCTCGAAGGCTTTTGGCTGCCTTGGTGGTTATATTGCAGGAAGGCAGGAGCTCCGCGACTATTTGATTACAATGGCAAGAAGCTTTATTTTTACAACAGCGCACCCGCCTGCGGTTGTGGCTGCTTGTTCTGAAGCTATTAAGATGGTGCAGGATGAGCCTATTCATTTTGAGAGGCTGTGGAAGAATGCAAAACATTTCAAGGACGCTTTACAGGGCTTGGGATTTGATACTGGAAGAAGCCAAACCCCGATTACACCGGTGATTGTTGGGGAAAGCGGCAAGGCTGTGGAGTTAAGCAAGAAACTTCTGGAAGAAGGCATTTTTGTCAAGCCTATTGTTTTCCCGCTTGTTGCAAGGGACAAGGCCCGCGTGAGGACGATTGTAACAGCGCAACACACTAGCGAGGATTTGGATTTTGCAGTTGAGAAGTTCAAGAAGGTTGGAAAGGACATGGGGATTATCTAGGAACGGGTGGAGATGATGGGAATAAAATATCGTTGTGTTGGAGAAACCCCAGTGACAAGGGAGGGATTTGAAGCTCTCTACGAGTCATTTATTGCGAGGGTTGGCAGTAAAGAGGTTGCAAATTCTCTCAGACAAATCAGGGATTCTGTTCTCAAGGAAGTTGGCAATGGTTTTACACTAAAAACATATATGATGGAACCTATCTAGAGCGCCCAACCCCGACCCTTTTGCAGTATTTTTTTATTGCACACTTTGAGCACCAAGGAGAAATAGGAACACACACATTCTGGCCCCACGTCACAATGAGATCGTTGAAATCTTGCCAGTATTTCTTTGGTAGGATTTTTCTCAGGGCGAACTCGGTCTGCTCCGGGGTTTTTGTTTTCACCCAGCCAAGCCTGTTGGGGATTCTGTGAACATGTGTGTCCACAGGGATAGCATGTTTTTGGAAGCCGTGGACAAGCACGATATTGGCAGTTTTCCTCCCGACATTAGGGAGCTCTAGGAGGGATTCCATTTTGGAAGGGACTTCTCCGTTGAAATTTTCCAGAAGAATTTTGCTCATTTTTTTCAGGTTCCTGGATTTTATTCTGTAAAAGGCAACAGGGTAGATTGCTTTCTGGATTTGTCTTTCTGTGAGGGAGAGTATTTTTTCCGGAGTGGTGGCCAGGGAGAAAAGACGCTCACTTGCCTTGGAAGTGACTTGGTCCTTTGTCCTGAGGGAGAGTATGCAGGAGACTAAAACCTGGAAAGGGCTTTGCCTGCGGGAAACTTTTGTTATGATTGTCTCCTTGAACTTGGGGGTTTCTTTTTTTAGGGTGCTAATGACTCTGGGGATTTCCATGAAAGTGATTAGTTTATGTACTAATAAATTCCGGGCAAAATCACAAGCGCAACCTTGCGGACATGATTTGGGAATGATTTGGGAGACTTCATGGAAAAGTCTTTAATAAGGGTTTTGGGAAGGTTAAAGTGATTGAAATGACTTGTATTGTATGCGGTCAAGAAGGGACTGGCTACATTTGTTCTATCAAGGAACTTGGTGTTTACCTGTGCGAAGAGCACGTGGGAAGCGTTTCTTGTGAACACTCGCAACCAGCAGCTTGAATACTCTTTAGGGAGGGAGAATGCCATCAGAAGAATTCAGCATTTGCGACGAATGCGGTGAATACACCAAAAACATTGTGCTGCAGGAAGGGAAATGGTTCTGTGGCAGGTGCATGCCTGTTGAGGGGATTAGGATTTCTTCTTGAAGAAGAGCCAGCCTGCTGGGAAGCGGACCAGGACAAAGGTTCCTTTCAAGCGCTTGCCTTTCAGGGTGAATACCCACTTATTTTCTTTTAGGCTGATTGGTTCCCATTCACCTGAGTCCCAAATCTTTACTGTTCCTTTTCCGTAGCCCTCTTGAATGGTTCCTTGGAAGGAGGCATATGAGAGAGGGTGATTTTCAGTGGGGATTGCGAGCTTTCTTGAGGTGAGATTCTTGGGGTCAATCTTCTTGGGGATTGCCCAGCTCTTTAAGGAGCCTTTCCATTGCAGGCGGAAATCAAAATGGTGCTGCTTAGAGCGGTGGTCATGGACAACGAAGATTTTCTTTTTCTCTGGCATGCTGATTAAGGGTTGGGTTCTGCTGTTAAAAGTATATTTATTAGGTCAGGGACAATACTATATCATGAAGAGGCAAAAGGCATTTCCACTTCTCGTTGTTGTCGCAGCAGCTTTTTTCTCAGGCGCGCTGCTCTCTTATGTGGCAGTGAGCCAGACCCCACCAGCATATCACTACGCTACTCACATTGCGCCGGGGATGTTTGGTAATGCGCTGAGCCAGGTTGGGGACTACTTTTTTCCCAAGGATGTTTTTGTAACTGGGAATGTTGTTGCTCTCAATAAGCTGGGTGTTGGTGTTCCATCCCCACAAAACACAGTTGACATCAAGGATCTCGGAACCCAGGTCATTATGAATTTGCAGCCTTCTTCTAGTTCTGGTTATGGGGCAATTGTTCTTCTAGACGCAAAGATGAGTAAGTATGCAAACAAAAACCTTACATTCGATATTAACGATGCCAGTCCTGAGGGGTTTGAATTCAAAAGGGACGTGTTTGCCAAAAGAATAGCGGTGAGTAATTTGCTCGCTGATAAAATAGATTCTACCAGCATACCGGCAGGGCAAAGGTCGTATATTATTTACGCTGCTGGTACAAGTAGGGTAGTCGCTTCATGTAGAGCTGGCGACACTGCTGTGGGTGGGAGTGGTACATGTTCATCATCCAGCAGTTTAATGCAAACATGTTTTGGTGCTGGGAATACTTGCATCATGTCCAGTTATCCAAATTCCAACCCAGCAAACAGTTACATTGTATCATGCACTGGTATATCTATAGGGGCCAGTGCCACTGTTGTTTGTATGAAGTGAGCTTTCCAGCTACCATTGTTCTGCATTGATTCTTTCTTGAGGAAGGCCTTTTTCTAGAAGGAGGTCGCGAACTTCTTTGACCATTTTGGGGTTGCCGCAGATGTAGGCTTCTGCCTCCTGTGGAAGGGCTGCGGCTTTTAGGAGATCCTGGACATAACAACGGTCGCCTTCGCGGCTGGTTGCAAAGAAGAGGCGGAGAAAGGGGAGGTTGGCCAGCTCTTTGAGCTCCTCCTGGAAGAAACAGTGCTCGCTTGTTCGGAAGCCGTAATAGAGTGTGCAGGGGGCTTTCTGGGGGACGAGTGTGCGGAGCATGCTCATTATTGGGGTAATGCCTGCTCCGGTTGCGATGAGCAGATTCTCTCGCTGGTTTTGCTTAAGGAAGAAGTTTCCAAAAGGGCCTTTCAACTGCAGCTGGCTCCCTTCTTTCAGGGTTTCAGCAAGGTGCTGGGTGAAGCCGCCTGACCAGCGGATTGTGTAGGCAAACTCCAGCTCCTTTTCTTTAGGGGAGGAAGCAATAGAATAGGAAGACCACTTCAGCTCTGAAGGGCGGGCGCGGAGGGAGAAGCCTTCCTTGGCAAGGAGCATGTACTGACCTGGCTTAAAGTCCAGCTTTTTTTCAGGAAGCAGGCGGATTGACTGGGCATTCAACTCTCCGTTCACTTTGTAGTTCTCAATGCTGGTGACCTTTCCGATGAATTCTTCCATTGTCACTCCCATTCTCTTTCTGCGCGTTCATACTCCTCTGGGGAGCCAATGTCAAACCATCTGCCCTGGAACACAAAACCATAGACTCTTTCCTGATTGGAGAGCCAAGAGATGAAATCTCCTACCCGATCGCCCTGGTGGTCTCGAAGGTAGGAGGAGATTTTCTGGAGGGCAGGGGAGGTGAAGATGTAAATGCCAGTGGAGGCAAGTGTGCTCTTTGGTTGGGGTGGTTTTTCCTCAAAGTCCGTAATCCTTCCACCAGAGTCCACCTCAACAATACCAAGGTGCTTTGCCTTCTCAATTTCACGGACATCGAAAAGGCCTACAACTGGGGATTTGTTTTTCTTGTAAAGGAGCAGCAGGCCGAATAGACCGGAGTCAAAGAGGTTATCACCGTTTATCACGAGCAGGGGATCAGTTATTTTTTCCTGCTCTATTGCATAATCCAGGCCTCGCACAGCACCGAGTTTTTCCTCATTCCGTTGACTGGGCTCAACCACAAGCTTGATGTGCTTGGGTGACTGGTAACGCTGGAGGAAGTCTGCGAACTGCTGCTCGAACTTGCGGTTGACAGAGATCAGGATCTGGTCTACCCCCTCCAAGGGCTCAATCTTCTTCAGGATATGTTCCAGCATGGGTCTCCCTTTTACAGGGAGGAGTGGCTTTGGCCGCTCCTCTGCTAAGGGGCCCATCCGCTTCGCATACCCACCACAGAGCACAAGCGCTTTCATAATTAACTCACAAGTCTCCAGAAAGTTATACTCATTCTTTTTCACAATGGTTTATAAGTTTTGCCCAAGAAGTTTGCAAGGGTGCATTAGCGCCTTCTCTTGCTTGCCAACCTCACGTCCTCCCTGAGTATTGTTTTTCTGCTTGCGTGCCTTGCAAGCTCAGCTGCGTCAGAGGCTATGTCTTTGGAAATCTCCTCCATGAGCTCTGAAAGCTCCCTGGCAGCAGAACCTGAGACTCGAACGTCTTTGGCTGAGTCCTTCAGGATTTTCTCGAAAGGAGCCTTTGGTAGGCGGGCCATTTGAAGAATTTGGATGGGGGGTTTTAAATACTTGAAAGCAGAGTGAGTAGGCTAGTATAACACTGTAATACAAGGAAAATCTCATTTTCCAACCTTTTTAAAGAACGAGCGAGAATAATGAAACAATTGTTAAAGCAGACAGTGCAAGCTGTCCTTGAGCTAAAGGAGGTTTTAGAATGGTACAAGGATATTGTGTCAAGTGCAAAGCAAAGAGAGATATAAAAGACCCAAAGAAAGTGACCCTGAAGAACAAGAAACCTGCCACCAAGGGTACATGCCCAAAGTGCGGCACTAAAATGTTCAGAATCGGTGGTTAAAGCAAACTTTTTTATTTTCCTTTATTTTCTTAATTTTAGATAGTTAAGCTAAAGCGCTATCTATCCCACATATCCAATCTCTTCTTTATTTTCTTTCTTTATTGGTCTTTTCATGCTCTTGGAGAGCTTGTCATAGAACTCTTTCATCTCCTTGCTGATGGAGGGTGCTGCTCTCTTCAGGGCATTGTCAAAATGCTTCTTTGACACTATCTTGGATTCAAAGCTCTCTCTCAAGGCAAAGAAGCCGGCTTCCCTTGCCAACGCTTCTAAGTCAGCGCCGGAGAAACCATCTGTTGCTTTTGCCAGCTTCTTGAGATCAACATCCTTGCCCAAGGGCATTTTCTTGGTGTGGATTTTAAGTATTTCCTCCCGCTCCTTTTCCATTGGTGCTGGCACCAAGACGTGGCGGTCGAAACGGCCTGGTCTTAGCAACGCTGAATCTAGGATGTCCGGGCGGTTGGTACCAGCCATAATAATCACATTGTGGAGCTCCTCCAAGCCAGACATCTCAGTTAGAATCATGCTTACAACATTCTCTGTGACCCTGTTCCCCATGTCCATGCCCCTTCTTGGTGCAATTGCGTCAATCTCGTCAAAGAATATTATTGATGGGGCAACCTGCTTTGCACGACGGAAGATGTCGCGGATTCTTTTCTCACTCTCCCCGACAAACTTGTTCAGGACTTCAGGGCCGCGGATTGAGATGAAGTTTGCTTCAGACTCCTTCGCTACGGCTTTTGCTAGCATGGTTTTGCCTGTTCCGGGTGGGCCGTACAGAAGGATCCCTTTTGCAGGGCGGATACCCATTCTCTTGAATGCCTCTGGTTTCTTTAGTGGCCACTCCACCACTTCTTTGAGGCGCTGCTTGACCTCCTCTAGGCCTCCGACATCACTCCAGCGAATATTTGGAACCTCTATCAGGACTTCTCTCATGGCAGATGGTTCCACCATCTTTAGAGCGTTATTGAAGTCCTGCTTTGTGACCTGGAGTTTTTCAAAAATCTCTGGGGGGAGCTCCTTTTCCTTCTTCCAGGATAGTCCTGGCAGCACCCTCCGAAGGGCTGACATTGCAGCTTCCTTGCAGAGGGTCTCTAGATCAGCGCCGACAAAACCATATGTTATTGAGGCGAGCTGGGCAAGGTCCACATCTCCGGCCAGGGGCATGTTCCTTGTGTGGATTTGGAGGACTTGCTTCCTTCCTTTTTGGTCAGGAACTCCGATTTCAATTTCCCTGTCAAAGCGGCCTCCCCTTCTCAGGGCCTGATCAATTGCATTCTCCCTGTTGGTTGCGGCAATAACAACCACTTTCCCCCGGGACTTTAAGCCGTCCATCAGGGTGAGCATCTGGCTGACGATTCTGCGCTCCACTTCCCCGGTGACATCCTCTCTCTTCGGGGCAATAGAGTCAATCTCGTCAATGAAGATTATTGATGGAGCATTTTTCTCAGCTTCCTTGAAAATTTTTCTGAGGTTCTGCTCTGATTGGCCATAGAATTTGCTGACAAATTCCGGGCCGCTGACTGAGACAAAGTATGCTCCTGATTCATTTGCTACAGCCTTTGCCAATAGGGTTTTGCCTGTTCCGGGTGGGCCGTACAGAAGGACACCTTTCGGTGGATCGATTCCGAGCTTTAAAAATAATTCTGGATGCCGCAAAGGCAGCTCGACCATTTCCCTGATTTTTTCAATTGCAGGCTGGAGCCCGCCAATATCTTCATATGTAATGTTTGGGATTGCTCGCTCCTCCAAATCAACTGCTTCTGGTGAGAGCTCAAGGACAGTCTGGTCCCCGATTCTGACAATTCCTTCTGGGTTGGAGCTTGCAACAATTAGCTTTGTTTCCCCTGGGATTGGGGTGAAGAATATGTCTTCTAGGTTCATTCCAAAAAAATCTTCAAAAGGGCTTCCGCTTCTCCTTTGCTTGACCACTGGGAATGGAGTTATGATGTCCTTCTTTGTAACAGGGCGCATGTAGAGGTTCTTCTTCAGGAGGTCAGGGTTCATCTGGATGACCACACCTTTCTGTATTGGTGCCAAAAGAACTCGTTTAGCTATTGGGGCCTCTGCCTTAGCAACCTTTATGCTCTCCCCCACACCAATGCCTGCGTTACTTCTGGTGATTCCATCCATCCTTACAACATTTAATCCCACGTCTGCTGGGTAAGCCCTTACCACAAGGGCGCCTGTTTTTCGCTTCCCTTCAAGCTCAACAATATCCCCCTCGCGGACGCTGAGCTTTTGCATTGTCTTTGCGTCAATCCTTACAATTCCGCGGCCGAACTCATCCCTGCTGGTCAGCTCACCAACCTTCAACGCTAGGTTATTTTCTTCCATGCTCATTCATTCACCTTTGGTATTTTAAACATTATCCCCATAGCCTTACCTCTTCACCCGCACAATAATTGAGTGGCGCGTCTTAATAACTTCAACTTCGGGCTCACCCCTTACCATCTCAATCACTTTCACATACCTGCGTACAGTCACGTGGTGGAGCTTTGTGCGCTGGGACAGCTCATTCAGTGAGAATGGTTTTCCCTTCTCCAGCTCCTGGAATATTCTTTCCAGGATTTCCAGGGGGTCTTTCCTCATAATTTCCACTGATGCACAGTGCGGCATCTATACATTTTAATGTATAGACTTAGGCATATAAATATTTAAAGGCTTCGGTTTCCTCCGGCTGTGGGACAAAATTCAATAGTGTTTATTCCACAACATCCTTTGTGATAATCACGTAAACCCTTCTCTTCAAATACCTTTTCGGCACATCTGCTTTTGCAGAGGTTCCAATCGGTGTGACTATCCTTTCAAGGAAC
>JADHYO010000027.1 GCA_016782405.1 Candidatus Aenigmatarchaeota archaeon | reverse complement strand
AGGAGAGTAGATGTACCACTCATCTTTTTCAGAGTCGTATGTTGTCACTGATTTTACATACTCAGTCTGATTGAAGACGTGTTCTGGGCTGTCATCGAATAGTGTGAATGGTACTGAGATCAGGTTCCATTTTGTCCTTAGTGGGATTTCAAATGCTGTTCCCTCTACCTTGAAGTATTCTGTATCTACATTGCCCTTGTTCCGGAGGCCGTCCACGCAGTAAAAGGAGAAGTTGTGCTCAGACTCCTCAAGGAAGAATGCATTGTCCATCAATTCCGTGAAACAGCAGTAGCCATCACTTCCTACTTCACCATCGTGCTCTTCACAGTACCGATGGGTTGCGTTCCTCTTGTCCAAGTCAACCTTGAAACACACCTCATCAATACCTACTGGGTGAGGTTCTGGGTCTTCGCAAACCATTGCTACAGGGGTCAGAAGCGTGATTTTCCAGCAATCAACAGAATCGTTCTTGCCGTTCCAGCACCTACCTTCAAGCTCTGTGTAGAAGGTGGCGTTCTTGCCGTCCCACTTTGACTTGGGGTCACCTACCCACTTGGCTGTGACCGGTGCCTTGTCGTCAACAAAGACGCACTGCTTTGTTATGTTTTCAGTCTTGTTGACGTTGTCAATGCTGTAATATTCAATCAAGTGGCATGAATCCTCTGGGATTGTGAATGACGCTGGTCCCGGGCTTGAGCTCCACTTGCCGGTGCCTTCTGACGCCTCACAAAGTTTTACGTCCATGCATGGGCTTTCACCCTCTAGCAGGCTAACACTCCATCTGGTTTCCTTCACGCCGGATGGGTGCGGTTCGCCATCCTTTGCAGATAGGTTTATCTCGGTTGAAGTGGATATCCACTTGGCTCCTTCCTTCTCTACAAGTAGCTTGCCATAGGTCTTGGTTGTGACTGGCGGGGTCTTGTCAACAAAGATGCATTGCTGCTTTGTTTCTTCAACATTGTTGAGGTTGTCAACGCTGTAATACCTGATCATGTGACAGGATTCCTCTAGGATTGGGAAGGGTTCACTGTATTTCTTGTAACCATTGTCCATGCCCTTTGGAATACAGTTGAGCTCAGGGTTCTCACAGTAGCTGTTCGGTACCTGGTAATACGTGTATTTTCACATTTGTTTGGATCTATGTAGTAGCTGCTACTCAATGATGTTAACGGGTAATATTTTTTAACCGGGTTGAATGATCCGAGAAACCATCCGGTTTTTTCGTTGGCAATAAAATTCGTATAATCAGGGTTTTGATAAATTCTTACTTCATCAATTTTGTCTACGCTAGTAGGATTGTTACAGAGTGTGACTGTATAATTTATGTTCTCTCCGGCAGGGGACCATTCAGGTTGTAGTTCTGCTGCGCTGGTGTGTTTTGCCTCAACTGAGGATGCTGTGAACATTAATCCGAAAAAAGTGATGAGTAAAACTCCAAAAACAATACCAGACCCCCCAGCACGGAACTTTTTCAAAATCTTCAACTCCAGAATTTCTTAAAACAATGTAGTTTAGATTTAAATACCTTCCTGCCATCAATTACAACCGTAATGCAAATTAATTTTTCAATTTTTTTGCGCTTGTTTTGCGCTTAAATTACTTACTTTCTTATTATTTTTATGATGCCAGTCCAGATACGAGTGACAGAACGGCTTATTGAACTTATTGACAGGATGGTTGAGGAAGGTGTCTATTCCAACAGGTCAGAGGCAATCCGCGACGCTATCCGAAGGCATGTCACTGTGAACAAATCCTGAAAAAGAAAAGCTGTATTTTACCAGCTTCTTATTTTACTTTCCAATAGAGAAGTAGACCAGCCACAATTATAATCAGGACCACAACACCGAATGCTGTCCTTGCCATGTTCTGTGTGAAAAAGCCTGTGATGTCCACCTTTGGTGGGTTTGGGTATTCTGGGAGGGTTTCCTCTTCTTCCACCTCTTCTGGCAGGCACTTACCTTCATTGCATCCGAACTTGCAGGTTTCCACATCAACATATTTGTCATCCTTGCATTCCCTAACTACGCTGCTCTCGCAGATTTTGCTTCCCTCTTCGCAGAACTCTGCTGACGGTAGGACCGTGCAGCCGCGGGTTTCAATTGGTTTGTTTTTATTGGAGTTGCATTTATCCAGGTCTTTGCATTCCCTGGTCTGTTTTCCTTCATCGCAAGAGGTCCACTCGGAACAGGACCAGTCCGGGGTGCATGAATAACTGCTGCCTCCGCTACTACCGCTGCCGCCGTTGTTTGGGTTTGGATTGGGTTTTGGTGCGGGGCAGGTTCCACAATCCCCAGGGCAGGAAGAGCAGCTCTCTTTGGAACTGCAAACTAAATCACCGCAAAAATATGGAAAAGTAAGGTCAATCTCTTCAGTTGTCCATTCTGCGAAAGTGATTGTCTGGGGTGAGTATACCTGCTCACCTTTATTGTCATTAATCGCGAATTTCATGGAGCTTCCCTCCACGCCAATAACTGTCATCATCATTTCTGGGTATTGGCCAAATTCCCCGCCCCTAGTAATGGTGGCAGTTCCTTTAACAATTGTTGCGTCATTCTCGTCCATTGCATAAAGGGCCAGGCCTGCTGGGAGTGGCTTGCCACCAAACAGGCTCGCGCTTCCACTGAGGAACATTATAGGGGGAAGGGAACTGTCAATTGCTATTGTTAGGATTCCTGTTGACACCCAACCTGCGCCATCCCTGGCTGTGACAAGTAGATCATAATTACCATCTTCCACCCCCTTAGGGATTGTGCAAATAGCTCTATGTTTGCTGCCTATAGGCTTCATCTCCATTATACCACATCCAACAGGGGATGCATCAACTGCTACGGAAACACCTGTGATTTCATCAGATGCCTTGACTTGGAATAATACCGGATAACCTTCCTTTGCTGCAGACTGACCAGCTGGATAGATTATTGGGAGCAATTCAAGAGATGGCGGTGTTGTGTCCACCAGAACGCTTCGCTTCTCTGTTGAGTAGCCATTTAATTCAACCCAGAATGTGTTAAGTCCGTCATCTACTTTCACTGTGAATTGGCAATATGAATCATCAGTGTACTGGGAGTAAACCCCCTTTAACACGCAGAATCCTGGCATCTCTGACTGGGCTACCACAGTAAAGATTGAGTTGATTAGAAGGTCGCCATCCACTGGGGTTGGTGGGACAAGTGAAACAATTGGATTTTTCTGTGGATCAATTTGCTCTGTGCTTGTGATTGAAACGCCATTGCTGCTAACCTCGTTGATTGGGATTATTGACTGGATGTTATGTGAAGAATGTTGAGTGGACTGTGTACCGGAAGGTGGGGTTTCTTTTGGGGCTGTTGACTGGATGTTGGGGATTGTTTCAGTGGTCTGGATTGACTGGATGTCGGATGGTGCTTGAACAGCAGGGATTGTTTCAGTGTTTCCGTCAATACTTTGGGTTCCTGGAACCATTGCAAGTATGCCTGGAACAATCGCAATAACAGTAATGATATTCACTATCCAGAGCAGCTTTTTTGCTTGCATAATACGCCTTATCAAAACTAGTTACCAGTAAATTTTATAAACCTTTTGTTACCCCACTATCATCACTTTCGCACTAGATAGCGCTTTTGGCGGAGGGTTACTACAGAAATCTTCTTGGACTTCAGTCTTTTTATCAGGGCACGGTCCTGGGTGCAGACAATAAGATGCTTTTCCTTCGCAATCCTCAGTAGGGCGGCATCAGCTACACTGGAACCAGAGAATATCATTTTTACGCCTTCCTGCTTGAGCCTCTCCAAGCCCATGCGGGCATGGGACGCCTGCTTGCCCCGGCGGGTAGCAAGTTTCTCAAGCTCTTTCACTACTAAGTCAATGGTGTAGAGTTCAGGCTTCCCGAACTCAGAGAGCTCTTCAAATACATCCACTCGGAACTGGGACGGTATCATGATGAAGTTGGTGTCAAGTAGGAACTTCATGCTTAATATAGGGGCCCCCTATATAATATAGGGGATGGGTTCAACAATACCCGCAAAGCAGGGTTTTATTTGTACAGATTTTTGATAATAAGTCCTTTTTTTCTTCGCCAAATGCTTATGAAATACATTAAGACAAAGAGTACGAACAGTGTATATGAAGGGACATAATTTGAAATAGTGGATGCTAACAAAAAGAACGCGATTATGTATAAAATTATGACCCAAATTATAATATCGGCAATTGTTTTTGGCAAGGATATTTTTTGATTCCCCATGCAGATTTATTGGTTTTTGATATTAATAAAACATGGCTTCAGTTCGTGTTGAGGTTGATTGTTATTTTTGCGATGTCCCTGCTCCTGCTTGAAATCCTGCGAAGGTAGTGGGATATTAGGGGAACCCAAAGAATGAGGTTTTTGTTGACGTATTTGAATATGTGCTTGTCATTGCTGCTATGCATGTCAAAGACCTTGTTGGCAAGCTCTGGAGAATTCTTGTTGTAAGACTTCAGGGAATTGTCAAATGTCATCCCAACATTAGAAAAGATTGTGTGGAGCTCGTCCCTGCCTTTTTTACCAAGTTTTTTCATGACATCAGTTGAGACCATGTAAAAGGCTGCAGTGAGGAGGTAATCTGATATCTTTTCAACGTATTCTATCAAGTGCCAGCCAAATGAGAGCTTAAGGGTGTCTGCATCTATTGTTGAGGCAAAGACCGGATCTGTCAACGCGTTGACAATGATTCTTATTGCGAATAAGGACTGGCGGTCCACCTCTCGCTTCTTTTCTACCAGCTCCTTGTATGCAATTTCAAGGTTATTGTTTTTCTTTAGGAGGGAACTGGTCTCCTCAAGGATTGTCCTGGTTATGATTTCAACCCTCGAGATGATATTTGGGAGCGAGACTATTGAAGCGTCAAAAAAGACCTTGGCTGTTATCCTCTGTGGGGCGACTTCCATTATTTCCACGGCAATCAGTTCGTGAAGGCGCCTCCGGATTTCAGATATCTTGCCCTCGTGGCTGCCTGCCAGGTGGATGACGCTGTAACCCTTAATATAGGCTGCAATGAATTCGCGCTGGATTTCCTTAATTGGCCTGCCCTGAATAGGTATTGTTATTGTCTTTGTCTTGGCGTCCAGCTTCCTGGAACTGGGAACAACTTCCAGCCTTCCTGAGCTAAGCTCTATCAGGGAGACAGTATCCCCTTTCATAAGCTTGTTCTTGTCAATCCATTTCTTTGGGAGCGTGATGCTGCGAGTTGACTTTCCGAAGGCAATAATTTTTCGTGTTTCCATGTTTTCTCCTTGGAATAATTCTTTATAAATGTTTATAGTTTTACAATTTATATATATTATATATAGTTAATACTGATATATATACTTAATAGGATTTCTTTATATTCACTGTTTCGATTGTTTTAACAGGGTGATTAGAATGGAGAACGCGTGCCTAATGTGCAGGGAACCAATTACCAACCCATTTGCAATTGAAAGCATTGAGAAGCATATTGAATCATGGCTTCCGCGCCGGCTTGTGGGAGGTTTCTACAAGCTGAACAAGGCCCTTAACACTACAACGACCTGGGAAGAGGAAGAGCCACCAGTCCAACAGATTTGCGTGCACTGCTACATAAAGGAAGTGTATGAATGGGTACAGTGGCGCGATGAGGAGCTTGCAAAGAAGTTCCTTTCACTGTTTTCATTCGGGTACAGTACGGAAAGCTTTAGCAACGGTGATTCGGGCTTGGAGACCGAGTTCGAAGAGGAGGAGTCGCAGACTGGAATCTGCGATGACTGTGGAGAATACTGCGATGAGCTTCGCTCTGCTGGAGGGAAGTGGCTGTGTAATGGGTGCATATGAAGGATAAGTTCCGCATTCCTGATATGTATATAGAGGAAAGGGATAGCGGCACTTGTGACAGGTGCGGATGTGAGGGCTGCGATTTGATTCCTTGCGAGGGGGAGTGGGTATGCGTATACTGCGAACAGTTCAGGTGAGGAGAGTTGATATGAAAGATGAGAGGACATTGCCAATAGGGATTAATGCATTGTATGACAAGGACATGTACTTTGGGGTTTGCGAGCGGTGCGAGGATGTCGGAGTAAAGCTTCTAAAATACCAGGGCTGGGTATGCCATCATTGTGCCTTTAACTCAAAGGGTTGAGGGTATGGGGCTAAGCTATATTTAGGAAGTAGGTCCATCCAACCAGCCAGATTAGAAGGTAGATTATAACCCCGTTCACAAACCACCATTTGAATCCGCGCTTGCCGGTCAGTCTTTCCAGGGGATACCCTATACCAACCAAGACGACAATCCCCACTGCGCCTGCAAGCAGGCCGCCGCCAAGGTATATTGACAAGTAGGAGACAGCAATAGCAGCTACTGCGTGAATTACTAATGATATCCTGGAATGCTTTAGGTCTGTGTCCATATCACTTCTTCCTGTGCCGCATCTTCTTTCTTCTCTTCTTGAGCTTGTGCTTCTTCATCTTCTTGCGCTTGCGCTTGCGTCCACTGGGAATAAAATCACCTGTTATATAATATAGCCTTGGGGTTTTTTAATGCGTTTTAAAGATTTGTTCTAATTCTCTTGTATGTTCCCTAAGATCGAGGGGGTTCTCAAGGAATTTCTTTCTAATAACGAAGTCCGGATTTACCTCTCCCTTCTTAGAATGGGGCCTTCCTCTGCTGGGAAAATAACCAAGGAAACCGGAATCCATCGAAGGAATGTTTACGACTCCCTGGAAAGGTTGCAGGAGAAGGGGTTAGCTTGCCGCGCAACCCGTAGTGGGGTTGCATGCTTTGAAGCAACCAACCCAGAACAGCTTCAATGTTTTATCCGCAACCAGCAGGATTTGTTGAGGGAAAGGGGAAAAAACATTGCAGATGTTATTCCGTTTCTTGCTAACATGAAAAAACTTAGGAATGAAAGCCAGGATGTTAAGATTTTTTCTGGGAAAGAGAGCAGGAAAATAATCTTTGAGGATATTTTGAATTCAGCGGATGTCAACCATGTACTTGGTGCGCATACCCCTTCCAAACTTTCTGGCCAGTACCTCAAGCAGTGGCACAAGAGAAGGGTGAAGAAAGGTATCAGAGACAAGTTGATTTACAACAAGGACGACCCTTACTCCAAGGAGCTTGCATCCATATCATTCACTGAGGTGAGGCTTATGCCAAATAAAATAGACTCGTCCACAACCTTCAACATATACGGGGACAAGGTTGCTGTTTTGTTCTGGTCAGGTGAGAAGCCTGTGACCATTCTAATTGAAAACAAAAAGGTGGCGCAGGACTTCAAAAATTACTTCCAGGTTCTCTGGGAAAGTGCCCGGGTGGTGTGATCTGCAATCACCACAAAGGAATTTAAAACTTACTAACCAAACTGTGAATATGGTTTCTAATTATGCGGACAGGTTG
>JADHYO010000007.1 GCA_016782405.1 Candidatus Aenigmatarchaeota archaeon | reverse complement strand
CCCTATGATAATCTTCTCCCCTGTTTCTTTGACCCTGAAAACCACGTCATTGAAGTGCGCAGGCAGCTCTGCATATTCCACCTCTGCATCAGCTATTGTTGTCTGGCACCCAGGGCAGAAGTTGTTTATGCGGTTATCCTCATATATCAGGCCTTTGTTCCAGAGGTCAATGAAAGTGTCCTGCGTGAGTGAGCGGTACTCTGGGGAATCTGTATGGTAAACATCCCCAATCCCATTACCAAGCTTCCATGAATTAAATGTTATCCCTGACCTCAGGAATGTTTCAGTGGAAGCCTCGCTAGACTTCTGCAGTATGCTCTCACACAGCTTCAGCACCTTCTCTCTGGGAAGGTCTGTAAGCTTGACATTAATTTTTTTCTCTGCAGCCATCTCTATTGGAAGGCCGTTCCTGTCCAACCCTAATGGGAATAACACATTCCAACCGGTCATGCGCTTGAACCGCGCAAAAAAATCCATCAATATGTAGGTTGTTGCCTGACCGATATGAATAGGGGTGTTCACATAAGGGGGCGGAGTATCAATTGAAAATATAGGTTTTTTTGATTTCTTGTCAAAACTGTAAACACCCTTCCTCTTCCATTCCTCGTATAATGACTTTTCAAATCCCTTTTCCCAACGCTTCCCTTTCAATTTCGGTTTTTTCATATCATTCCCAATACATTTTGTTTCTTTCCAAATGTTTCTTCCCTTCCACTGTCATTACGTATTCCCTCGGCCAAGAATGTCCAACTCTTTTGACAAGTTTTCTCTCAAGCAATTCTTTAAGATAGATTCGGGAACTGTTTCCTATCCTGTTTGACTGTGTCCTAATTTGCGGCCATGTGGCAATACCCAATTCATTTAAGCTTTTCAAATATAAGGTTTTGGACTGCCCCTTGGGAGATTGTACTACTTTATTTATCAATAATTTCTTAAAAGTGTGTATTTTTTCGTTTATGATAAAATCACATTCTTTCAATTTTGCGAAATTCCTACTGCCACATATTCTTACAGAATTTTTATTAACATTGCTTGTAATTGTTAATCTTGCTAATATCTCCTGGAAATCTCTCAGATAGTCAGCACTGAGGGAGACTATATTTACCCATCTACTACCAATACTTATTGTTGATTCGCATGCCAATACTACGCTTACCACATCAGCTAAGATTTCCCTTTCTGCGCTCTTGATTATGTCAGGTATTGTGATGATACTACTTTTTTTCCCAACGGGAATGTCAAAAATATTTTCCAGTATCCAGACAAGGGTTTTGTTGTCAATTTGCATGAACAAAGACACACAGGTTTTTTTATATCTTTCATCTTTCAGGTTGCTGGTGCAGATAATTTTTCCATTTTTGGGCACAATTACCTTTACAAAAAAGTGACTATTTGCACAACAGACTTTGAACAGCAGGGGTTTTCCGTAACTGAAATTCTTGTTATAGAACGCTATCTCTTTCTTGAGACCTCGCTTCAGTTTGAGGATTCTCATATGAAAGTTCTCAATTTCTTTATTGGTTTCGAGGTTTATTATTCTTATACTGTTTCTTGGAGTGCTTTCAGGTATCTGAATTCTCACATTCAGATGATTATGAATATTCCCTTTAGGTATGCCTAATTTCCTAACACATTGTTCAAACTTTGCGGTAATCTCCGTGTTCGTGTTTTCCAATATTACTGCTTTTTTTGTTATAGTGCCTTCAACACGAATGCACTCAGAAACAAAGCCCCAATATTTGTTCAGTGTTAAAGGATAATTGATGTGGATGTTTTTTCTACATTTGTACAATCGTATTCCGTTTATATTTTTATACAATTCGGTATCCTTTACACCGGCATGGTTGCCAATTGTCAGATAATAAACTAAAGGAATGCTTTGCTTTTTTCTTTGCCATTTTTTTATATTATCTGCTAAACGTCTCGCATGTATGCAGATTTTCAGCTTATGTTTTTTGATGATATATTCGGCAAGTCCCATTGTACTACCTGATTTCTGTATTGTTCTCTCCATTAATTCATGCAAAAATTCAGGCTCCACATCAACAGTGAACCGTTCAGGTTTAAGCTTTAGTTCAGTCATACTCAATCACCCATCTTATTCATCAACTCCTTGATGATGTCATTCACCGTCTTCTTCCTTTTCTCTATCTTCATCTTCATCAGTTTCTCCCAGACTTCATCCTCAACCTTGACGTTTTTCATAGTATATTTTTATCCTTTTATCTTTAAATAGTCTTTGGTTGGTCCTTGGGGGCAACATATCAGGTTTTAAGAAGTTGAGCTTGCTCAATCTGGGGTGAGCAGCGAAGCGACCACGATACATTAAAACATGTGTTCAACGCCTCGTTAGGGTTCGAGATTGAAAACCTAAACGATCTGCCGTAGTCCACCTGTTCATACATTATGGATTATTATTGATTTCATCTATTAACTTCCCAGTTAAATCTATGTATAGAAGCAGCTCATCAGGTGGTAACGAACTTAATAGACCTTCTTTTACACGTTCAATTTTTAATTTTTTAAGGTGTTTCTCACAATTATTAATGAATTCTTTGTCATAATGTCCACCATTATGGCATATGGTATGTCTTACGAAAAACAAGAGTATCAGGTGATCTTTTTCCAAATCTTGCAAAGAAGAACTATTTTTTATAATATCGACGATTTTAAATTGTTCTCTACTTTTTATTTTCCCTTTTGTTTTCAAAAAATACTCTAGTTGTGATATAATTTCAATTTGAATAGTGTTGTTTTGTAAGTATAATTCACCCGATATCATTGAACCTGCTGGAGGTAATTTACTAATAAGGGTTCTACTCCATTTCTTCAATGTTTTCAAATCGGATTTTACCCATCCATAAACGTCATTCATAACATACAACCCCACATTATTGGTCATAGTAATACAAAATTAATATATCTTTATAAACTTATTTTTTCGCGGCGGGTGGAGCCCGATTTATGCTAACACCCATTATACCTATGGATGTCACAATTTCTCAGAAAAATAAACGTTTGCTTGTTAGTACGTGTTTGCCACATACCCAACAGTATCAGTAGCCTTCCCACACAAAACACATTTTCCCTTACCCGACTTTTTCAGATCAGTACCAAAAAGCTCTATTCCCTCTTCAATATCCTTTATCCCGCCCCAGCACTTTTCAGAGCCACACCAGTGAACCTTTGCAATCTTCCCATTCCCAGCAAGGGATGATATTTCTTTTTTGTTCTTTGCTGTATGGACGGCGACTTCCAACTGTTTTTTGGAATTCTCCAGAAGATCATTTTGCATACTTCCAAGAAGCTTTTTTATTCTGTCCTCCAGAAGCTTTTCTGCTATTTTCTCTTTTTTTCCTGTATCCCGCCTGGCAACAGTAATTGTTTTGCCTGCAATCTCTCTTTCACCAAGTTCTATTCTTACAGGGACGCCTTTCATTTCCCAATAATTAAATTTCCACCCAGGTGTGAACTCATCCCTGTCATCCACTTCCACTCTGAAGGGAAGCTTGGCCTTCAGCTGCTGCGCCTTCCCTACCACTTTGCTTTTTGTTTTATTGTTGTATATTGGTACTATCACAACTTGGACAGGAGCAATCTCCGGAGGCAGCACTAAACCCTTATCATCCCCATGAACCCCTATTACTGCTGCCAACAAGCGGGCTCCATTGCCTGTACAAAGCTGCCATGCATATTTCTCCTTCTTGTCTTTGTCCCTGAACTTTATGTTGAACTTCTTTGAGTAGGCCTGACCCAGGTTGTTTATAGAACCATTCTCCATTACCTTGCCGCTTGGCATATAATTATAATATTCCACTGCGCCGACAGCGCCAGGAAAGATTTCCCATTCAGGCTTGACAACCTTTAACGGAAGCAAGGCACACTTCCTCCATATTATGTCATAAAGCTTCTGGTGCAGTGATGCTTCCTTCTCTGCCTCCTCACTGCTGGCGTGCGCAGTATGAATTTCATGCCAGAGAGTAATCTCCCTATCCCTAATTAGGGGGCGGGTGTGTTTTGTCTCGTAGCGGAAAGAGGAAACAGTCTCATAAATTCTGAAGGGAAGGTCCCTATGACTTCTTATCCAGGTGGAGAACATAGGATACATTGCCGGCTCTCCCGTGGGCCTCAGTATATGACTGGCTTTATCCTCATCAGAAGACTTCACCCAGTAAGCTTGATCCTTGAACCCTTCCCACCATGAGGGATTCTGCTCGCAGTATTTCTCAGGAACAAGCAGCGGGAAATACATCTCCTTTATTCCATGCTCCCTAAAGAGCAAGTCCCAGAAATTCTTCAGATTCAGCATTATTTCATAACCATAATTCATCCAGACGTTCAACCCCTTCACGTCATACCGTTTGTCTAGAATCCCTGCTGCAAATACTGCCTGGTTGTACCACTCAGAGAAATCCTTCTTCTTTGCTGTAATTCCTTCCTCTTCTGCCATATTCTCTCCTTTTATTTTAACCTCTAAATAAATAAAGCTTGTTATGGATATCCTGCATAGGGGAGCAGAGGCAATTCTCTTCCTCGAGAATGGGAATATGGTAAAAAGGCGCCTGAAGAAAGGTTATCGCATCCCTCAGCTAGACACCCGCATTAGGAAGCAGCGAACAAAGCGGGAAGCGTCGCTGCTGACGAAAGCCAAGCGCCTGGGAATCAATGTTCCCACAGTCTTTGATGTCCAGGGAGATGATATAATTATGGAGTTTATCCGCGGGAAACGAATAAAGGAATTTCTCAGAACAGCTAGAAAAAAAGAAAGGGCAGAAGCTTGCGAAAAAATCGGCGCTGCTGCCGCCGCCTTACATGAGGCAGGAATCATGCATGGGGACCTCACCACATCCAACATGCTCCTCTCCAAGGGGGAGCTGATGCTTATTGACTTTGGGCTGGCCCGCACATCCTCCCGTGTGGAGGATCATGCAGTTGACTTAATCCTGCTTTTTGAAGCCCTAAAAGCAGGTCATTACCCTATTTTAAAAGAGGTGTGGGGTGGGGTTTTAAAAGCTTATAAAAGAAATTATTCCAATGCCTCCTCTATATTGAGGCAGTGCAAAAGCATAGAAAAGAGGAGAAGGTACAAAAACTGATAGTATGGCTGGAAAAAAGTTTGAAAGACACGGTAGGAGAAGGCGACCAGAAGAGGAGAAGCCTCCATGGGTCCCTAAGACAGCCCTGGGAAAGCGCGTCTTTAAGGGTGAAATTAAGTCACTCGATGAAATCCTGAAGAGAGGTGAGGTTATTCTGGAACCAGAGATAGTGGATGCTCTAATTCCTGAATCAAAGCAGGAGATTATTTATGTTGGTGGAAGCCCTGGAAAGGGCGGCGGCATCCGCAGAACTGCAACCAAGCGCACAGTAAGAATGCACAAATCCGGCCGCAGGTTCAAGCTGACAGCAGTGGTTGCTGTTGGTGATTCCAAGGGGGTCGTGGGACTTGGAAAATCATCCTCAAAAGAGCATAGAACAGCCCTGGAGAAGGCTGCGCTGCAGGCAAAGCTTAACATGGTCCGTGTTAGGAAGGGATGCGGCTCCTGGGAGTGCGCCTGCGGTGGTGACCACTCAATCCCATTCAAATCCGAAGCAAAGGTCGGCTCTGTCCGCGTGGTTCTTTACCCTGGTCCCAAGGGCCTGGGAATTGTAGCAAACCCAACAGGCCGCCAGATTCTCAGCCTTGCAGGCATCCAGGACATCTGGGTAAAAACATTCGGCAATACCCACGCCAGGATGAACATGGTTTATGCTATCCTAGAAGCACTCAAAAACCTCAACAAGACAAAGGGGGCATTATGACATTCGCAGTTGTCCGCCTTAGGGGAAGCGTCAACGTCAACAAAAGGCTTCTGGACACACTCACAATGCTCAACCTCAAGAGGGTCAATCACTGCGTTCTGGTCCCGGACAACCCATCATACAAGGGAATGCTGAAAAAAGTGGAAAGCTTCATCACATGGGGTGAGGTCTCCAAAGAGATAGAGCAAACCCTCAAGAAGAAGGGGGAAGGCCCAATCTTTCGCCTGACCCCACCAAGTCATGGTCTCAAGTCAACAAAGGTTCATTTCCCGAAAGGTGATCTAGGATACCGCGGAAAAGCAATCAATGATCTCCTCAGGAGGATGGTATGAAAGATGCAACCCTCTGCTATGTTTTTCAGGATGAACAGGTTCTTCTCCAGAAAAAAGCTGAAGGACTCTTTGGAGGCGGAAAATGGAACGCCCCTGGGGGAAAAATAAAGTTTGCAGAAAGCCCTACAAGAGCTGCCATTCGCGAGGTTAGGGAGGAGACTGGCCTTGAAGTGGATAATCTAAAGCCTGCAGGACTGCTGAATTTCATCGAGGAAAAGGGCAAGGCATTTCTTGTCCACATCTTTGTCGCTGACAAATTCTCTGGGGAACCCAGGGAAAGCCTGGAAGGGAAGCTGAAGTGGTTCCCCAAGAACCAGATCCCTTACGATGAGATGTGGGAAAACGATAGTATATGGCTCCCCAAGATATTGAAAAACCAACCCTTCCGCGGAAATTTCCTGTTCAGCAAGGGCTTCAAGAAAATGCTTAAACATGAAGTGGAGGATTTATGAAGAAATGCACTAAAATGCGCGGCAGCAAGACCCATGGATACGGAAGCAAGAAGAAGCACCGCGGCGCTGGATCCCGCGGAGGCCGCGGATTCGCAGGTTCGTTCAAGCACAAGAAGGTCCGCCTCAAGAAATTCCAACCTGAACACTTCAAGAAAAGAAAGTTCAAGTCCCTCAGAAGAAAGGGTATCAAGCCCACATTGCAAACAATCAATCTCCGCGACCTTACAGGCAAAGAGGCTGACCTCCCTGGATTCAAGATCCTTGCTGCAGGCCAGCCCCCAAAAGGTATTATAGTCAAAGCAACAGCATTCTCTGAAAGAGCAAAAGAAAAAATAGAAAAGTCTGGAGGGAAGGCAGAGAAAGTTTGATTTCTGCAAACATCCCAGGCCTGAACTTTATTAAAGAGCGAAATAAAAATATTGGTAAGGGAGATCATGGCACTTGCGGATTCTTATCTTGTGATTCTGAAGCGCTTGCCTGGAATAACATCCCCATTGAAGAGGTTGACATTCCGGGACAAGTTGAAATGGACAGGCCTTATTCTCATCATCTACTTTTTAATGGCACAAATTATTGTTTACGGTGTTGGGGAATCCCAGATGGAGCAGCTCAGATTTCTGGAAATCTTGCTTGGTTCTTCCTTTGGATCAATAATGAGCCTTGGTATAGGTCCCATAGTGACAGCATCCATTGTCCTTCAGCTAATGGTGGGCTCAAAGATTATCCCATGGGATCTTCAGAGCGAGAACGGTAAGATATTATTCCAAGGCACCCAGAAACTGCTAGCTATCATACTATCGTTTGTAGAGGCTATCATTTTCGTGAATATGGGGGCAGTCCCTGCCGCATCCCCTGAACTAGCTGGCTTAGTGATTTTACAGCTTGCCATCGGTGGTATCATTGTAATATTCATGGATGAAGTAATCTCAAAATGGGGATTTGGCTCCGGAGTGGGACTGTTCATTGTGGCCGGAGTCTCGAAGTCAATTGTTGTCCGCACGCTGAATCCATTAGCTATAAACGGTGTTTTCCCATCACCAGGCAACCCCCCTGCAGGAGCGATCCCTTTCGCATTGACAACACTTGCCAGTGGTAGCCTGCTTGAATCCTTCCTAGCGTTGCTGCCTGTCTTTGCTACTGTTATTGTGTTTTTCCTGGTTGTGTACGCAAATGCTATCAAGGTTGAAATCCCACTGGCGTTCGGCTCTATTCGCGGCTTTGGTAGGAGGTGGCCGCTCAAATACTTCTACACATCAAACATCCCTGTCATTCTCATGGCTGCACTAATGGCAAACGTAAACCTCATGGGTGTGATGATGGCCAATTCAGGGAATCCTATATTCGGGACGTTTGATATTAGTGGAAACCCTGAAAGCGGGCTGGCACTTCTTATAACACCACCAAGAACACATTCCCTCGGAGGGGTGATGATCTCTGCAGGAGCCTTCGCTCTCTTGGGAGCGGTAATTGCTTACTATACAAGGAGGCGGGGCCTCAAGATGGTTCTGTTGTTTGCAATACTTGGAGGAGCCCTTTGGGTCATCGCTAACACCATGCTTGGCAATACTAGCCTGCTTGAAATAGGTATAATGGATATTACGCGGGTGATTAGCTATACACTTGTATTGGCTGGAGGTTCAACAGTATTCGCATATTTCTGGATGACCACTGCAGGCATGGACTCCAGGAGCGTTGCCAACCAGATTGCAGGAACAGGAATGCAAATCCCAGGCTACCGCCGTGATCCAAGGATTATGGAACATGTATTGAAACGATATATCCCCGGTTTGACAATAATTGGCGGCGCCTCTGTTGGTTTGCTGGCAGCATTCGCAGACTTCACCAATGCAATTGGAACCGGAACTGGGATCCTGCTGGCAACAATGATTGTCTTCCAACTGTACGAGGAACTGGCAAGCCAGCACCTGGAAGACATGCACCCATCTTTAAGGAGGTTCTTTGAATGAAGAAAACTAAAGCTGCTGGGAAAAAGGGGAAAGTGAAACCACCCAAGGCAAAATTAGAAAGCCCTCTCACATTACCAGCCCCGGAGAAGGGCAGGAAAATCCTGGTTGTGGGGATTGAGGAGGCTGATGTAAGGGCATTGTCAGAGATGGTCCTGAAGGGCAACCGCCGCTATTTCCCAAGGTTGACATTTGCCAGGCTCCCTGATCTCTCAGGGCTCGACACTAAGAAGTTGGAGTCCAAAAAGGAGGCATTCTCCCCTGAGTTCAGCAAGCTACTGAAAAAGGGTGGCAACATCATAATGGCAGGTTCACTCACAGCCAAAGGACCGCTTGGTTTTGCACCAATCCTCACCGAAGAGCAGCGATTCGCTGACCTTGCAATCCTACTGGAGCTTGACACACGCCAGCACGTGGCTGTCCCAGGCTATGGGATTGTCCGGAAGGGTGTGGATACACATCACATGAGAAGACAACAGGAACTCAATCGCTACCACGCATTCAGGTTGGCAGGCACAATAAATATTCTGCCCCTGGAAAAGGAGAATGTGAAAAAAAGCCTTAGGGAGCTTAAAGAGCTTCTTATGGCTGCACTAAAAGATTAAAGGAATGATAAAATGCTTCCAATACAAGAGGTTTTAATCTGGTCACTGGGACTTTCCCTGCTTCTAGCTGTACTTTACCGCTTCCTAACCAACCCAAGGGAAATCAAGCTCCTGAAGGAGGAGATTAAAGGCTACAGGGAAAGGAGCAATAAAGCCCAGAAAGCTGGCAACGCTGAGGAAGCCAATAAACTCCTCAGCGAAATGATGAAGCTTACATCAAAACAAATGAGAAGCAACATGAAGCCAATGATTGCATCCCTGGTAATATTTTTTATTGCAATCGGCTTCCTCAGGGAAACATATTCCAACTTCATAATCCAACTCCCTTTCATTCTACCACTGCTCTCCTACTCATTCCCATTCATTATCCTTAGGGATTCGATAGGGTGGTTCTGGTGGTACATCCTCATCACACTCCCAGCCACATTCATCTTCAGGAAGCTCCTAGGAGTGGAATAGTTTTTATAAACAAAGGTCAATACCTTTAATATCCGGCGGTAGCTTAATGGTGGAGCGCTCGGCTGTTTCATCGTGAGGCCAGAGACTGCTCTGGAGTAATCGGTATGTTGATCCCAGATGATAGGACGATACCGAGAGGCTGTGAGAGCGTACATGTGTAAATATGTAAGCCACGAATTCAAATCTCACCCGCCGGATTTTATTCTTTTCAAAAAAAATGTCACCGTATAAACAGCGGCTTGGAGTGGATTCTTCTGGTTTCTCCTTTTTTGTTTTTGTAACGCATGCTTGTCTTGGACATCCTGAGGTTCCCTTGGATGAGTGGCTTTATTTTGTAACCAAGCAACCTCTCCTCGCGGGGCTTCATTGTCCCCAGTGACCAAATCAATTCAGTGCCTGCATCGCTCCTCCTGATCACAGGCTTCACTGTCTCAAACTCCCCTGTTTCCACCCTTGCAAGTGGGGAAACCCAATCGCGGATAATAACATTCCTCGCATCAGAGTAAGCATTCTTCACACCCACAACCACGCTGGTGAGCTTTTTACCCCGCTTGTATTTCTTGCGGATTCTTGGGCCAGTGTACTTCCTTGCAGTCAACATGCCAAGAACAGCAACCACAATCACAACTGCAACAAGATTGAGAAGCACAGGCCAACGATGCACAACAGTGGTGTATTCCTTACTTTCACCTGGCTGGAGATGCAGTTCGTAGCTGTAGGTCTTTTGGTTCTCTGTCTCCTGGAGACCAGAGGCAAGAATGCTTCCAGTCACAAAGTCCCCGGAAGGGAAGGGCTCCTCCAGCTTAAGGGTACTCAACACATTACTGTGGCTAGTAGCCTCGGTGACCTTCTCCACAGAGAACGGGCTGGATTTAACAGTAACAGTAGTCTCAAAAACAATAATTGGCTCAACCTGGAAAGCTGCCAATAAAACGTTACCACCCATTATGGCCCGAACCTTGTATTCACCTGGAAGAAGCTTGGGTATTTCAGGCAGTTGAATTATCTTCTCTATTTTCTGCTTACCTGATATCTTTCCAGCAAATGAAGCTGATGCAACATCACCCATTGGTCCAGTAACCTCAAAGACAATGTCAACATCACTCTCCCCAAAAGAATCAACACCAAGAGCCACTACCAACTCCCTCCCATCACGCTTAGTCTCCAGCGAAGTTAGAAAGAGCGGAGGCACAACTGTAATAGTGAGTGGCTTTGAAGCATTTAGGTCAGGGACTGTGTAGGATGTTACACTAACATCAAACTTATAGTCACTATAAACATCTGTAACAGGATAGAATTTTAGCGGGATTTCCCTGGATTCAAATGGAGGAACCTCGATAAAAAAGACTCCGAGCTGGTACCACCATATTCTGTCACCCATCACTGAAATAGTAAAGCTGTCAGCAATGTTGTTGTTGTTGTATATTATAACAGAAAGAGCAACATCCTCACCTGAACGAGCAGCCAGATTTTCAGGTGTGACATTTATTTCAAGCCCTTGCACTAAAGGCAGGAAAAGTAAAAACACTATAAAAACTACAAGGAAGGGAGTTTTCATGAGTTAAACTTGTTATTGTGATATTTAAAATTATTGGACTGGGCTAAGGCAACATTTAAACCCTGCAGGATAATTATAGGTATGGCCAACTATGTGGTCCTAGAGTATGTGGAGGAACAGCTCGAGGCTGGTTATTCATTTGATGAAATTAGAAGTGCCCTGCTTGATGAGGGATGGTCAGATGGAGAGATTGATGATGCTTTCTCCCAGGCAAAACCACACAAGGTATCCAAGCTTGCCAGGATAAAACCCAAAAGCTCCCGCACCATTGAGGCAAAAAAGCCGCAGGATATCTATCACACTGAAGAGAAACCAGATCAGGTATACCCCCCTGTCGAGATAAAGAGCGGGAAGAGCTCTGGTTTTATTATCTCCCTAATAGGAGGCTTGCTGCTGTTCGTATTTGGGCTTGAGACCATGCTGAAGCTGGAGATGTTCGGTCCGCAACTTGTGCAGGCAGGACTCGCCATAAATCTGCTGGGCCTTCTCGAACCTTTTCTAGTAGGAAGTATTGGGGCAGTGATTTTTGTGCTTGCTGTTATAATAATCATCGGCTCATTCATCAGCAGAAAGGAAGGCAAGGAACGGCTCGGTGCAATTATAGTTTTGCTACTCTCCATCATCGCCATTGTAGGGTTTAACAGCTTCCTTGTTTTTGTGGGAGCTGCCTTAGGAATTATTGGGGGCATCCTAGCATTCAGGAAGGGCTGAGCTGCTTTGATAATTTCTCAAGCATTTCAATCCCTTTCACTTCCTGACGGAAAAGTGGTGCCTGAAGAATTTTAAACTTGCTGAATTTCTCTTTTATGATTTCTATTTTTTTCAGCTGGAGCGCCCTTTTTTCTGTACAAAAACCGCATCCAGGGTTCTCAGGAAGAATTTGGTTAACAATAACAGTACTCACAGGGATGTGATACTCCCTCAGGACCGATAGCGAGCGCTCGCTCTCAAGGATTGACATTGTCTCTGGATTAAGTACAATAGTGTAGCGGGTCCGCTTCGGGTTTGAAAGTATTTTCTTTGCCTCTTCAATTCGCTCTTTCATTGCTTCTAACTGCGCACCCCCTACATCTTCTTCAGAGTCCCCGAATGGAAGGACTTTCTTGAAGATGTTTATCATCCCAGAGAATTGCATCTTCATTTTTATTATCTTTCCTACCCAGGAATCAAGCACATCAGGAAGCGAAAGAAACCTGAGTGCATGACCAGTAGGGGCTGTATCAAAAACAATGATGTCCCATTCCTTCTGGTGCATGTACCTTAGAAATTTATCAAAAGCAGCAATCTCATCAATTCCCGGGGTCATACCAGCAATATCAAATGTGTCCTCCAGACCCAGGCTTTTGAGAGCAGACATTTTTTCAAGCTGCGGTGTGAGAACCTCCTTGTATTCTTCCACAGCCTTTGCGGGATCGATCTCCACTGCAAATAAATTCTTCTGCAGCTCCTTAATCTCTCCTCCAATCTTGGTCTCAAATGAATCTGAAAGCGAGTGAGCAGGGTCCACTGAAATCAGTAGGGTCTTCCTTCCTTTTTTCGAGAAATCCAGAGCTGCGGCAGCCGCCAGCGAAGTTTTCCCCACACCCCCCTTCCCAGAAAAGAAATGATATTCAGTTTCCCTCTTCAATGGATTCTTCAAGGACATTAATTTAATTTAAGGGATAGAATATAAAAACTACTTATGTACTTGCCTCTTGTGATGGGCACAATCCTTGCCATTGTCAACTACTTCAGTGAAAAGTTCCACCTGCTTCGCCACATGCAAAGGATGAAGTTCATCTCATTTTCCGGCGGGGTTTTCATTTCCTATTTAATCCTCCACCTTCTTCCAGGTATTTTTGAAGCCAGCCTAGCAGAGAGCAGAATTTCACTTGTGTTTGTGTTGGTGGGATTCTCTCTATTCCATCTCCTGGAGAAATTCACCTACAGGCGCGAGTCAAAAAACAAAGAAGCAATGCGGAGAGAGTTAAAGGAAATCCATTCAATGGCATTCTTCTTCTACCACCTAATCCTTGGAATTGTGCTAGTGGGCGTGTTCAGTAGGTCAAGCCTGACTGCAGGCATACTCTTCTTCATTCCAGTCCTGCTGATTACACTTGTAAGCTCACTATCACTGAAGGAAATTCATGGAAACATTAGACAGAAGAATAATGTCAAGCTACTCCTTTCACTCTCAAGCCTCATGGGGATCATAGCAGCAACACTATTCCCACTCACCAGTATACTTTACAGCATACTGCTTGGATTTGTTGTCGGGGTCCTTCTCTTCATTGTGATAGTGGATTCAATCCCCAAGGAAAGAAAGGGTGAACCTGTCTTCTTTATTCTTGGGGTTGTTCTCTACTCAGCACTTATCGGGGTAACCTGGTTGGTGTGATTTCATTGCAGCTAGGGCATCACATTCCCATAGAATGTTACAAAGTATCCGCCTTCACAGCTTGCAACCCATCTCCCAAAAGGAAACCACATCACACTGTAATCGCATATAAGCTCGCCATCAGAATCTATTGTACCATCTGTTTTGGCTTTCTCCTGCAAAATCTGATCATGAATTTCATGTTCATCCAGCCAAGGAGCCCAAACCAATGCTGCCAGCAACAACAAAATAACAAGTACTAAAGCCTTGGTGTTTCTTCCCATAACATTGCCTCGCCTCTGTTATTAAAAGGCAAAGCAGAGGCCGGGATATTCAGCCTTGCTGGCTTTCAGCAGCCAGCAGTGCGTTCGAACCCGGATAGGCCGCTCTGCAGGTTCAGCCAAACCCCCTGAGGGACTTGTCGGCTACGTAGCCATTCCGCCACCTCTGCACTGTCAATTGTTGTTTTTTGTTTTTAATAACGTTTATCGAGCCTGCAGGCCACGTATTTAAATATAAAGGAACTAAACCAAAAGAAGGAGTAGCATGCCCAAACACCGTTTTCCTGAAGCAGAGAAGAGGGTTTTCCAAAGGGTTTTTATCTGCATGAAGTGCGGAGCCAAGAACCGAGGAGACTTGCCAAAGGTTCGTTCAGGTAAAATAAAATGCCGCCATTGCAGAACAAAGAATTTGAGGGCTATCCATAAGGAACATAAGTGATAATCATGGTTCGTTTCTATAAAAGGGGTTGGAGCCACACAAAGACCCGCGGGAAAGAGGGAACGGTGAATTGTGGATTTTGCGGCCGGCGAGTGCCAAAGTACAAAACATTTCCAATTGTGAAAGGCTTCGGCATAAGCGATCCTGCCCTTAGGAAAGAGATTGGTTATCGGCGTGGGCCGCTGTTCCAGAACAAGATATATGCCTGCCCGGCATGCGCACGCCACCGCAATATCGTCAGAAAGAAGCGCTAAAAGCACGGATTTATACGCATCAGAGCCAATAATAAAACATGTACAAGATGTACAAGAGAGTCTCGGCTGTTTTCTTTGGGGGATTTGAGAACGCTAAGGCCTTCCAGAAAATGAAGCCAGGGCTACAAGCCGCTGGCATTAACATGTTGCTGAAGACATATGTTGGTCTGATGATCTCCACATCTATCCTGGTGTATTTGGCCACACTGATTGCAGCACTGCTGGCATTTGGAATTTTCATTCCTGTGGACACGTTCTCGTTCGTACTGTTTGTAATTGCAATCCCAATCTTCGCAGGATTTGCTGCATTTGCTGGCTTATACTTCTACCCATCCCAACGGGCCTCCTCTGTGAAAAATTCAATAGACAATGACCTTCCTTTTGCTTTGTCGCACATGGCCGCAATTGCATCTTCTGGAATACCACCAGAATCGCTTTTTGAGCTCCTTTCAGGTTTCGAGGAATACAAAGACATCTCAAAGCAAGCCTCCAGGGTTGTTAGGAACATCAAGACATTTGGGATGTCATCTGTCTCTGCAATCCGCGCTGTTGCTATTGCCACACCATCCCCAACACTTAAGCAAGTATTCAACGGTATCACATTCACTGTGGAGAAGGGAGGCAACCTCCCCAATTACCTCAAACAAATGGCTGAGAAAAGCTTGTTCGATTACCGCCTGAAGAGGGAGAAGTACCTCAAAACTTTGTCAACTTATGCTGACATATACACCGCACTGGTTGTAGCTGCGCCACTGATGATGCTAGCTGTACTTGGTATATTGAGTGTTATTGGCGGAGAAGTGATTGGGTTCACAATCTCTGAACTGATCACAATACTCACATTTGTGGTCCTTCCGTTCATGAACATCGCTTTCCTAGCATTTATCCACTTGACATATCCTGGGGTTTGAATATGAAAAAAATACTAATACTTGTACTTGCGGTTGTTATTGCGGCATTTATACTGCTGGAGCTTTTCATACTTTCTGAGGCGATTGTAAAACTAATGGACAGATTTGGTGGAGGGAGTTTGGGAGGCTTTGTCCAGATTGGGGGCGGATTGGTCTTGATGCTTTTTGTCATGATGTATGCACTCAGGAAGGCGCGCTCATAGCTTTTCTTCAGCAAAAGTCAGCCCAGTGGTAGATTTCCACAGCTTCTTCACAGAATCCTTTGTCTTTGTCTCATAGGGCGGCAACCCCTTGTTCACCCATTCCATTATAACTTCTTTGTCCCTGCGGTAGAGGTTAATAAGGGAGCAGACTTCCTCAAACTGAACCACCCCGAACTTCTGCATCCACTCAATAACCTCCCTCCTTTGCTTCAGGTCCTCCAATATTTTTTCATGCGAAATTCCCCGCTCAAATGATATCTTCCTAAGCAGGAGCGACTGCTTTGAATTGTCCTTGAAATAATCTGAGGAAGGTATCCAGGAAAATATTTTCGATGAGTGCGCCCTCCCTGTGTGGGAGTCTATTTCCTGGATTTCAACTGCCTCCTTCACCCGCCTGGCAGACTTCCCCTTTTCCCGAGCATTGACCATCAATACCAAGACATCCAGGGATTCAATCAGGGAAGGCGATAGCTCTATAGGCGGGGATTGAAGCCTCTTGATAACATCATCAACTGAGCCAGAGTGGATTGTACCCATGCTGGGATTGCCAGACGCCATCCCTTGGAAAAGTACATAGGCTTCCTTGCCGCGGACCTCCCCAACCACAACATAGTCAGGTTTCATCCTGAAGCTTTCTTTCAGCAAATCAAACAGCTGGACCTCCCCATACCTCCTGCCAGATGCCTCAGGAACACCAAACCCTGTCCTTGTGGTAGCAGGAATCCAGTTTTCATGGGGAATGTTGATTTCCCTTGTATCTTCAATGCTCACTACCTTTTTTTCAGGGGCAATGAACATGCACAGATTATTAATCATCGTGGTCTTCCCTGTACTCACACCACCGATAACAAGAAGTGAAACATCGTTTTCAATAAGGAACCACAAGTATGCCATCAGGGACGGGGAGGCTGTATTGAGGTTCACCATATCAATTGGGGAGAATGGGTTCCTCCTGAAGCGGCGGATAGAGAAAGTCGGACCCTTTGTTGTAATGTCTTTTGCAAGAGATGTCTGGACACGGCTCCCATCGGGTAGGGTCCCATCAAGGAGCGGCATTGCGTATGATATGTAGCGCCCGCACCGCTCCGAGAGCTTGATCACAAAGTTTGTAAGGACATCAAAATCAGTGAACCGGATGTTTGTTTTCAATGAGCCGAATTTCCTGTGGGTGATATAGATTTCTGTATCCATCCCTGAGCATCCAATATCCTCAATATACGGGTCATGCATGAAAGGTTCTATTTCATTCAGCCCAATAAAATCCCTGTAGATGTAATAGAATATGCGTATGTAGAGGTTGTTATCCATAGACATCCCCATGTCATTCAGCATCTCATGCATCTTCTTTTCAAGGTATTTCATTGCTTCTTCAGTTTTTGTAAGGAATGACATCTTGGTGTCAATCTGCTCTGTGATGTTTGACTTTATTGTGTCAAGAAGTTTTTTGTCCTCATCAGAGAGCTCAGGCTCCTCCACACAATAAACAAGATGCTTTTCTTTTTTGTCCCACTTTATTGTGGCAGATACAAACTGCTCAAGCAGTGGATAATTAACCCTTGCATTCGCAGGGTTCTTCAGCTTTGGGAGAACAATAAAGTGCTTTGGCTCCCCTATCCTGAATACAGGGTAGTCATGGGATTCCCGCGCCCTTTCCATCTTCTCCCTAAGCATCCCACGCCAATCCCCTAACTTTTGCATGACCATGAGAACCCTTATCTTTATTCTTATCACTCCCTGAATTAAAAACATTCAGAATAATGCAGACTATCTCCTCTTCACAAAGGCCTCTTCCTGTGAGCTTACTACAATTCCCCTGCGGCTTATGTCATATGGGTGAAGCTTCTCTGAATGCGTTGAGCCCCTGAGTTTCCAAACCTGGATTGAGCGGCTGAATGTGGACTGCAGCCTTTCATAATACATTGCAACAACAGAGTCAGAGACAAATTCCTCCACACCATATCTGGAAAGACCAGGCTGACCATGGACAATCTCTGACACCATAATAGCAGTACAGTTCAGCTTCCTCAGTGTGAGTGAAATGTTAAATATCATCCTTCTCAACTCCTCATTGTCCTTGATGTGGATGCCCAGGGCTGAGACAGAGTCAATCACAACCCTGCTAGCATTTTTTTCCTTTATAGTAGACTCAAGGACTTCAAGTATGTCCTCAATCTTGTAAGGATCATACCTAAGGAAAGTGAACAACCCTTCCTTCTCCAACGCTTCCACATCCCACCCAAACGCGTTCATGTTTTCCTTTATGTATTCAGGGGACTCCTCAAAAGTCAAGTAAACACCACTCTCACCATGTTTTTTTGCCCCAGTGTAAAGGTATTGGCAGCAGAGTATTGTCTTGCCAGTGCCTGCTGTACCTGTAAGGAGAAGCAGCTGATTTTTCGGTATACCCCCATGTAACAGATAATCCAATCAAGAGGCCCCTGTCTTAACTCGTTCCATTCGAAATCACAATATCTTATAAATACTTATGTAGTCTGCGGTAAAATAAAAAGATTCCAAATGACCCAACCAAGAGACCTAGAAAAAACAGCACCGGTGACTCGGTCCTAAGTATGTTCCCTGTTGTCTCCAGCTCATCGTTCTTTTCCTCAAGGTGCTGAGTCTGATTTTTTAATGTGGCAACAGTGGTGCTTAGACCCTGGATTTCATTTTCCAGGCTTGTCTTCTCTCTCTCCATGTCATTGATCTGCCTACTGTAGCTCTTTACCTCTTTGATTGATGAGGAAAGATCTGAGGAAAATATAGTGAGCTTGGATTGAATGTTGTTCAGATTTGAGTTGAGCTTTGAATCTATCTTTGATGTTAAGGATGACTCTAGTGAGGAGATTTTACCGGCCACATCAGCCAGCGCCCTGAGCTTCTCAATCTCTGTTGTGGGGATTGTGACTGTCACCTGGATTGTGGTGAGTGTGTATGAACCGTCATGCTTTATGGTCTCTGTGTAGGTGCCAATCCCCTGACCCGCTGGTATTGAAATGCTTGTGTTAAGGATGACAATCCCACCTGAAGGAAGCCTATAGCTCCTGTTCCCTTCGATTGCTGTCCAGGAAGAAGCGGTGATGGTTTCCCCTGCAATATCCCTTATGACCAAGAAAAATGTTGACTGGGACCCAGCCTCTGCTGATATCTTAATAGCTTCCTGCCCTGATTGGACATAAAGAGCTGAAGCAGCCCCTGCCTGGAGTATGAGGAAAACGAAAGCGAAAAGTATTGCTCTTCTCATTATTTAACTATGACTTCTAAATTATTTAAATTGCCCTGAGGTGGGTTATGGTTGAACTGAAAGAAAAAAAGTTCGAGAAGTTGGTAAGAGACCTCGCCAGCATAAAAGGTAGGCATACAGAGCTGGTGACTGTCTACATTCCAGCAGGCCACAATATATTGAAAGTAGCCGAGCAGTTGAGAGCAGAACAGTCCACAGCACAGAACATCAAAAGCAAGGCAGTCAGAAAGAATGTAATGGCTGCCCTGGAGAAAATTCTGCAGCATTTGCGCGCCTACAAGAAAACCCCTCCCAAGGGGTTGGCATTGTTCTGCGGCAACATCTCACAGAAAGAAGGGACCTCAGACATTGAAATCTTCCCAGTGGAGCCGCTAGAGGAGTTGAGGACAAAGCTGTACCAGTGCGACCAACGCTTCTGCATGGACCCGCTAAAGCAAATGATGGAGGAGAAGGAAATTTATGGCTTGGCTGTGCTTGACAGCTCTGAAGCAGACATTGGCATCCTAAAAGGCAAGCGGGTGGAGGGGATCAAGCACATGGAATCCATTGTTCCTGGAAAGACAAAGAAAGGCGGCTGGTCCGCCAGTCGGTTTGCCCGCGTGCGCGAGGGCCTGCTCGAGGACTTCCTAAAGAACGTGGGCGCTGCAGCAAGCACTGAGTTCCAAAAAATGAAGCTCATGGGCGTCATTATCGGGGGGCCTGGACCCATCAAGGACAACTTCCTGGAAGGGGGGTATCTGAATTACCAGGTTAAAAAACAGGTCCTTGGTACTGTTAACACATCCTACACAGGAGAATATGGATTAAAAGAAATGGTGGAGAGGAGCAAGGATATTATTTCAGAGGCTTCGGCAATAAAGGAGAGTATTCTTCTGGAGAGGTTCTTTACCGAGCTTGCCAAGGACACTGGCCTCGGTGTTTATGGTAAAGTTTCCTTCAAACTATTGAAGAAGGGGATTGTTGATATCTTCCTTGTGACAGATGATTATTTTAACAAGAATGAAAAAGAGATGGAAGAAGTCCTTAGCGAGGCAGAGAACATGGGTTCCAAGGTGGAAATCATCTCCCAACATTCCCCAAAAGGTGGCCAGCTGCAGGAGCTCGGCGGCGTTGGTGCTATTCTAAGGTATAAAGCTGTATAGTCTCCAGAACTTTTATTTTGGAAGTCTTACTTTGATTCCCAATCCTTCCAGCTTCTTTCTTAGGTGCCCCAAAGCAGTATGTATGTCATCTATGGTTCTGGCCCCAGTGCAGATGATTTTACCTGAACCAAAAACAAGGAAAGCAACCCTGGGCTCAGGAATCCTACACACTAACCCGGGAAACTGTTCAGGCTCATATTCAACATTCTCAAGGGAGAAGGAAATTTCCTCAAGGTTGAGCTTTGGCTTTGTTTCAATTGAGGTGGATGCCACTATGTTCTCCACCCGTATGTGGAACTTCTTTGGAAGCGGAACCCCGACCTTCCGTATGTCATCAACAACCTTCCGCATTGCTATCTTTGCCTTGTCTATGCTCTTTGCCCCAGTGCATACAATCTTACCTGAGGAAAAAATCAATGTGGCAGCCCTTGGGTCATTTATTCTGTAGACAACCCCTGGAAACGATTCCGGGGCGTATTCAGCGTCAGTCAGCTTGTTTGCAATCTTAATAAGCGGTATTTTTTTGCCTAGTGATGTAAAGGCAACAACATTCTCAACTTTGACTTGGAACTCTTTCAAAAAATCACTCACTTATTACTATATTAGTGGAAGCTTTTAAAGGGCTTTTTTCACTTGCTCCTCAAGCTCCTGCCGGAGAGCGTCGCCTTTATCCTCTTTTGAGAAAAAATCAGTCTTTGCTGCAAGACTAATCTTTGCAGCAAGCAACCTCGCAACCTTCCCTCTCTTGTCCAAGGGAGCCTGCTGTATCAACGGATGCGCAAACAAAACCCCATACTTTGGGGCTTTCCCCTGACCCTTCAAATGACGGAAAAGACTTTTCTCAGCCCCGAGCAATTGGACCGTGCTTGACGGCAATCGGGACATCTTCTCCAGGGAACCAGCATGCGAAAGCAGACGAGCTGCCAATATTTCCCCAGCCACAGCCGAGGTGTTCGGAGCTACAACCTTGCACATTCCCTCAAGATATTTCGCAAGTGACTTTTTCCTTTGGTATAATTCCAGCAAGCCCCTGGAAAAATCACGGACCTCTTGAAGGTCAGCCTCTGAAAATTCCATGCCCGCTGATTGTTTGGCAAGTTTCTCAAACCCTTTTGCCTGCTCCCTATTCCCTGCCTTGGCCACAACCTCTGCAAACTTCTCATGCGATTGAATTTCCTTGGAAAGTTCAGGAAAATAGAGACCATACCACTCCCTCAATCGCTCAGAAAAGGAGTTCAACTCCTTATCCAACTCATCCAAAAGTCTCACCGCATGGATAATAATAACGTCCCTCCGCTCCTCGCGGAGCTTTTCTTTTGTCCGCAAAACCTGGACTTTAGCAAGCAACTCATTAAGCTCAGCCTGTGATGTCACCCAGCCCAGCTGAACAGCCAAACCCCGAAAACCCTCCTGAAGGTTCTTCTTCCCAGGATGATCTTCCTCAAAAACAAGCGAAATCCCCTGGAACTGGGCCTTCTTGTCAATAAAAACCTCCTGAACACCATTGGCCTTAAGCTCCCGAAGAACCTCTTCTTCCTCAGGAACTAGTCCAGTGGAGTCCAACCGCTCAGCAATCACCTCAGGCTTCTTAGGAAACAGCTTTTTAGCTATCACTTTCCCATCCGCGTCAAACGCGAAGCTTCCCAGTATATTGGTTGCAATATATGCACGCATGATACCTATTTAATAACCACACTTATATATATGGGATACTTGAAAGCTGTCAGGGAAGGATTCGGCAGGGCTTCGATATCGGCAATTGAAAGAAGTGTGGCTAATTATTTGGAAGGTGATTTTAGTGTATTTCGGAGGCATCCCGACCGCGTTACTGGAGCAAACGGAAAGGGAGCAATTAGTATAATATTTAGGGATGATGTTGATTATCATCACTTGATTGAGACCCACAATCTTCCGGGATATGAATTGGGGCTTCAGACATTATATGAGATGCTGGGAATGGAATTACATGACAATACCCCTTACAAAGCAAATGATATCGGTACTTTCATTGTTATTGACATTGACTTATAGGACACATTAAATTCTACCATAAGCAATCACATCTTATTTAACAATAAATGCAGGGGGGAGGATTTCCGACCCTTTTGATTTTTTGGTGCAGCTTTTTTCTAAAAAGCTGATTTCGAACCCCCGAAGGCACTAAGCCACTAGGTCCTAAGCTTGGCTATCTATAGATTCTAGCCCCTTTGACCACTTGGGTACCCCTGCATATGTATTTTTTATTCCCAAGCTGTATTAATAAAGATGTGCAGAAGGTTTCTTATTTTCATTGCAGTCCTCACGTTGCTACCCACAGCAGGGGCTATCACAACATATGACATATCAATCGATGGGAACGCTGCAATTGTAAACGCCACATTTGAAGTTTACACCTCGCAATCAGGGGAAAAGGTTAACTACTGGTCAACATCATTTTCCCTCCCAGAGAATGCAGAAATCCTGGAATTAAGAGATTCGAAGGGAGAAATAACAGAATACACATTTGACAAAGGGAAGCTTTCCCTGGAGACAAACAAGGGTGGGCTAAAGGAAAAGGAAGTGATATACCTCCTCTACAAGCTGGAAAATTCTGTAAACAATGAATTCTCCCCGCTAAAGAAATTGAACCTCAGCCTCCCTGCCTTCGAGAATGTCCGGGAGGATGTTCCAGATGAGCAGACATTTGTCTCCCTTGAGGTAAGTGAACAAATCCACTCCGCTATCCCTTCGCTGGGATTTGTCTCCAATGTTGGAGATAAAGACATCCAATTTTCAGGTGACGGTCCAATTGCATTTACTGTATGGTTTGGGGATGGTGGAAAGCTTTACCGTCATTACGCATTGTTTGGGGATGGTGATGCAACTCAAGCTGATTCCGGCTTTGGTATTGTTCCCTCGGTCACAGGCCTGCCGCTGGAATACAGCAGGATACCTGTAGTTGTCCTGCCTGACCAGGAATATAACCAGCGCGTTAATGAGTGGAGCGCAGGAGAATTCCGTGGCGGGGTAATATTTCTCCGCGGGAACATCTCCCTAGCAACCCTACTACACGAGACAACTCACGCATTCAATGAGCGCGCCCTCCGCTGGCAGAGAGTAGAAGTGGCATGGTTTGATGAGGGTGTTGCAAAATATGTTGAGTTCCTTGTAAACATAGAGGCAGGGAAAAGGCAGGCTGAAATCTTTGGCAAGCCTCTCAAATGGACAGAAGGTTTCATGATTTATACCCTAACATCACACTCTTCACCTGAGGAGCTATGGGATTATTACCAAGAGGAAAAGAAGTTCATGGAAAGCTGGAGCACAGATGATGCCAGCACCAGGGAATTTGGTTATACATTCAGTGAGCTTTTTATCAGAGACTTCGTCCGCAGGGAAGGGCCTGAAGCACTACATGAAGTGTTCGAAGGGTTGCTGAAAGTGGAAAGGGATGCTGAAACACCTGAAGAATACAACAGTATCCTCCTAGGACTGCTTGGTTCTGATCTCAGGCCATGCTACTCCCAGAAAAAAGAGGAGTTTGAATCCTGCCTCGATTCAATAAATGCAATGACCCCACAAATCCCTGAGAACGTTACTATCCATGGAGTCCAGGAGAAGATTATAATCCCTCAAATAGAGGAGCCAGAAGAGGAGGCGGCCCATATCACATTTCTAAACCACATCTCCTCCCTCTTTACGTCGTTGTGGGAATCCATCAAAGGACTCCTTGGAATATAAAAGCGCCCCCGCTGGGATTCGAATTCCTGAATGACTTGGTTTCCCAAATCATTACCCAGGTCCTCGGGTGTATTCGCTCACCGGCCATAAGGCCTCACTTTTTTCAAGCAGAGCTCGAAAACCCGATATACTTGACCGGACTATACTACAGGGGCACTTGTAAAGCATTTTGGTTTTGGTATATTTATAAAGAAAAGTGGGCCCGGAGAGAATTGAACTCTCGTCTTCGCCACGTCAAAGCGACGTCCTAGCCATTAGACTACGGGCCCGTTAAGAGTTATTTTGATTGATTGTTTTAAATCTGAATGGGCCCAGAGAGAATTGAACTCTCATCTTTGCCGTTCTCACACATTTTTGGGTGCAGCCTCCGGAAGCCTTGCGGCTTACGGCCGTAAACTGCAAAGCAGTTCCCGGTTTTCTAAAAGGGTGTTGTGAGGGCAACGTCCTAGCCACTAGACCATGGGCCCAACCTTTAAGAAATTATTTGCGGGTTTATAATAATGATTATTCGCGGCGTGGTGTTTGATGTGGATGGTGTATTGATTGATACTGAGCATTACCAATGGAAGGGATGGGTTGAACCCTTGAAAAAGTATGGCAAAGTACTTGACAAAGAAGCTTATATCAAATCATACGCAGGAAAAACAGGCGCAGTTATTGATCGTGAACTGATCGAAGCGATGAGACTTTCCCTTACCCCTGGGACATTGTTGAGAGAGAAGGAAGTGCTTCTTCTCGAATGGTTTCGCTCTGATGAACTCAAATTTCTTCCCTATACCAGGGAAGCTATTCGCTTTGTGCAGGAAAGGAGATATGCTTTTGCTGCAGTCTCTGGCGCGCCGAGAGAAGAAACACAACTCAAACTCCAGCGTACGGGGCTGTCCTTTCCCCATACAATCACCAGTGATGATGTGCAACACTCAAAACCAGCCCCCGATCCTTATCTCCTTGCTCTTCGCAAACTGGATCTCCCTGCTAACCAGTGCATAGCAGTGGAAGACACCCAGTATGGTGTTGAATCTGCAGTAGGTGCAGGAATACCAACCCTTGCTATCCCAACAGAGTTCTCTGCCTCTCAGGACTTCTCAAAAGCAACTGCTGTGCTTACCTCATTAAAAGAAGTGTGTGAATGGATAGAAGAGAACGCCAGGACCAGGATCTCCTAGTAAGTTCCTGAAGGAACAAACTTTTCGAACCTGGAAGTGCTTTCGCACGCTCGTTTTCGAGACGAGTACATTAGCCATTCTGTCATCCTGGCTTTTTGACTACTTTTTAATTTTTTAATATAAGAACTACTCAATAATAACAGTGTAATATTGATAGCTATGAAAGTTCAAGTCACATATACTGGAAAAACGAAATCACTCACACTCAAGGAAGGCTCCTCAGCCCAGGATCTTTTAGAAGAAATGGGAATAAACCCAGAGATTGTCCTGGTCAAGCAAAACAACGAAATTGTCCCTGAAACCGAGCTCCTGTCAGATAAGGACAAAATAGATCTGATATTAATCAAGAGGATAGTATGACCAAATGCAAATGTGGAAGAAAGCCTGTTTATTTCAGGCGCTATGAAGGACATTATTATTGCAAGTGCTGCTTTCTTTCCATGATTGAGAAGAAGTTCAACAAGACTGTTGGCAAGTATCGCCTGGTGCAGAATGGCGACCATATTGTAGTTGGGCTCTCAGGTGGAAAGGACTCATCCACTGCTCTTTATCTTATGAATCGCCTCCTACAGAAGCGGGAGAATGTCTCATTGACCGCAGTTTCTATTGATGAGGGTATTGGCACCTACCGCCCTAAAACACTGGAACTGGCAAAAAAACTCTGCAAAGACCTCGAGGTTCCGCACAAGCTTTACTCTTTCCAGAAGGAGTTCGGAAAACCGCTTGACAAAAAGATTAAGGGAAGCAAGGATGCATGCACTTTCTGCGGGGTTGGGCGCCGCTACCTCCTTAACAAAGCCTCCAGAGAACTGGGAGCAACCAAGCTCTGTGTAGGCCACAACTTAGATGACGAGGCCCAGTCTGTCCTAATGAACCTCCTTCGGGGAGACCTGTTGAGAGCTGGAAGGATGGGTACAATAACTGAAAACCCCGCACCAAAAGGCTTTATCCCCAGAATCAAGCCGCTCCGCTTCATACCTGAAAAAGAGACTGCTCTGTACGCAATTCTGAGGGGCCTCCCATCCCCTGGCAGCGAGTGCCCTAACCTAGGCGGACTCCGCCCTGAAATAAGAGTCTTCTTGAATGAGATGGAACAAAAGCGTGCAGGGACAAAGTTCGCCCTGCTGGAATCATTTGACAAACTCTCCCCATTTGTTCAGAAAGCTGTCCAGTACAAGGGCCCGCTAACCAAATGCAAAAAATGCAAAGAACCATCATCCAAAGAAGTTTGCAAAACATGCGAGCTGTGGAAATCAGCGTAGTTCCCTGATGAGGATTTTGTTCCCAAGCTTCCAGTAAAGAATCTCCCTGCCAGATTCAAGCTTGCCCTCGAATTCCTCTGGGATATTGGCTTCAAAAGTTGAATAATCAGTCAAATCCATTAACTGAACAATGTCCCCTGATATTGAAATCACCTGGGCTGTCTTCTTCTCAATGATTGGAACTTGAACATCTGCAGAAGAAGGCTTTAGCATAAAGCGCCGCCTGTTGTCAAATATCCCCATCGCTTCCAGACGAATCTTGGATGAGCCGTGCTTCCCTGGCTTGGACTTAGTCAACCCAACAACCTTGCAGGGCTCCCCATCAATAATCACAAAATTACCCGGCTTCAAAGTCTTAATGGTCGCGGTTGTCTCTCCCATCTGAATAATTGTAATAAATGTATATAAATCTGAAGTTAACAGACTGATTTCCTAAAATTCATAAAAAAGGCCCGGTAATAAGCGGAAGCAGAACCGTGGCATCGCCTTCAACTGTGATATGACGAGCATTCTCATTCACCTTTCCCCAGGAGATGCCTTCTCTTGTCCTCGCTCCCGAGAGGGATCCGTCCCATTCCGGTGCCGTGGTAATGTAGACAGCATAATCCAGCCCCTCACCGAATTGTGCCCACCAAATTACGTGATGTTTTGAAATCCCCCCACCAATCATCAGAGCCCCGATCTTTTGCTTGTCAAACATCTTCCCCAGCAAAAACTTCTCATCCTTCCAGACATCGACAGTGAAATCATGGTCCTGCATGAACATCAGCAGCTGCAGCCCAAAAGCCCCGTCTGTTATACCTGGAATTATCATTGGGATTTTGTTCTTCCAGCACCAGTAAATTATTGACTCTTCTTTCTTAGGCTCATTCTCCAGTCGCTTGCCAAGTTCCCAAACAAACTCATACGTAGCGAGAGATTTTTTCTCCTTACAAATATCCTCGAGCATTGGCTGAAGCTTCTCCTCTATAATCCCTCCGTAAGAATCCTCTGGAATGCGGATGTTCCCGAGACGATGCTTCTTCTCTCTGTGCAGCTCTGCATCCGAGTCTTCAAAGCTCCCGTGCAAATAAGGCTTCCAGATTCGGGCAAAATCATGATCCAGTGTCCCGCACGTGGTCATGACCATCTGAAACTTCTTGCTCTTAACAAGATCCTTGAGCAGCCCACGAGTCCCTGTGGAAACAATGCAAGCAGGAAAAGAGAGAATGTTCAGCTTGCTCCCCTGAAACATTTCCCCGAGAATATCTGTTGCCACGCCAACCTTTTTAGCAACAAACCCACCTGAGCCTAAAAATTCCTTTGAAAGCTGCTCTATACTGGTACCCTTTCCAACTGAAATATCCTTCACTATTTTTTCCACAACATCACCTTCTTGATAATATTCGCAGCCAGCGCAGATGTTGCTGTACCAACCCTGTCAGCAGAACATTCAACAATATCCATCCCAACCAACTCATGGCTGCAGACCTTCTTTAGAAGAGAAAAGAATTCCGCCGGCAGCATTCCAATAGGTTCAGGCAGGGAAACATCCGGAGCATGGGAAGGATCAAACACATCCATATCAACCGTCAAATACACAGGACCTGCAACATCCCCCAGCTTCGCTTCAACCAACCCTGCGAACTCTTCCTTGGTGCAGGAGCGCACACCAAGCTGCACAAGCTTCATACCCATCTGTTTGGCATGATGAGCCCATGTAATCTGGGAGTATTTCTCACCCATCCACTCCTTACTAATGTCTGCATGAGCATCAAACTGAACCACAGTCACTTTACTCCCAAGCCCTGCCAAGGCCCCCAGGCTGATGAGATGCTCCCCCCCAAGAAGAATAGGAAAAGCCTTTGGGTTCACTTTGCGAATGTGCTCCATTGTATCAACAATCCTGTCCTGTGTTAGAAGCCAGTTTCCAGGAACAACTTCCACATCGCCCAGATCGCAGAACTTACTGTCAAACAAATCATTCTTTGACTCAAGGTCAAAACCCTCCATCTCCCGCAAAGCCTGGCGGATAAACAACGGCCCATACTTCACAGACTTTCCCATCTGAGTAGAGTCCCATGGAACCCCCACCAGACAGGCGTCAGCCTCCTCGAGAGGGAATTCAGGAGAGAAAGTCCGCATTGTATAAATCATACGTTTTTTTATACAATTATATTAATATGTTACTATGAACAGAATGCACAGCATAATTATCATTTTTTTATTAGTTATTGCAATTCTCGCGGTTAATGAGTTTGTCGTATTTCCAATATATCCAACTTTAACACCCAAACCCTCGTGCACTCAAACATCCTTTTTGGATTTAGTAAATAAATCAGAACTCATTATAACTGGTATAGCTGGTAAGTCAACATGGGTAACAAGAGAAATAGAAGTTGAGGGTCCGACACCCCCCACCAGGATACAAATATAAACCAAATATAAGTAAAATGCAAGAACTCTTCACAGACACTGAAATAGATATTTCTAATATTGTAAAGGGGGGATATACACAAAAAAGGTTAATTGCGACACAACAGGGAGGCTGCAACGCGCG
>JADHYO010000026.1 GCA_016782405.1 Candidatus Aenigmatarchaeota archaeon | reverse complement strand
TTCCATCAAGCGGGTCAACCACCCACATCATCCCACCATTCCCCGAGCTGCCAGACTCCTCAGAAAGAATCGCATACTGGGGGAACTCCTTCCTCAAAATCACGAGAATAATCCCCTCAGACGCCTTGTCTGCCTCTGTCACAATCTCCCCCTGGGCCTTCTCCTCCACATCATGCACTAAGCCAAACCTCTCCATTAGAAGCTTCCCTGCCTCTTTGGCAGCTTTAATTGCAACCTTGGTCTCTTCCATGCTTTTATTCTTGGGTACAAATAATAAAAATGGACTACCAACCAGACCCATCACTAAACAGCCAAATCCGTTTCCTAATTACAGCCCTGAATTTCCACCACATTGACCCTGAAAGGGTTAAGGTCCTGCGAAGCTATGGAACAAAAACAAGGAGAATCCTTGCCAGAATTCACACGTTGTCAAAACCGCTACAGAAAGGACTCTCCCACCCGCCAGGCTACGTTATTGAGGTTCTTTCAGAGAACTTTGACCGCCTACCTGAACAGGAAAAAACCAAAACCCTTATTCACGAGCTCCTGCACATCCCCCACTCGTTCGGTGGAGGCTTCCGCCAGCACCGCCCCTATGTCAACAAGAAAATAGTAGAAAAAGCGTATAAAAAGATGATGAAATCAATAGAATAGTATGCTCTACCTAAACGATCCCTACCTAAGGGAATGGGATGCCAAGGTTCAGGATGTTGGTAAGGAAAAATATATCGTGCTGGACAAAACAGCATTCTATCCGCAGGGGGGCGGACAGCCCCATGACACCGGTGTCATGGTTTCCGGCGGGAAGGAATACACTGTTGTTTTTGTTGGGAAGTTTTCCGGTCAGATTAGCCACGAGGTTGATACCCCTGGCCTCAAGGCCGGTGACAAAGTCTCCTGCAAGCTGGACTGGGACCGAAGATATCGCCTAATGAGAATGCATACAGCAGCCCATTTGATAAGCCAGGCCCTTCACGTGGAGACAGGAGCCTTTATAACAGGAAATCAGTTGGGCCTGGAGAAATCAAGGATAGACTACTCCCTGGAGGATTACGATCCAGAAAAACTAAATGAATATGAAAAAAAAGTGAATGGTGTTATTGAAAAAAACCTCGAGATCACATTCAAGAATGTTTCAAGAGAAGATGCTCTCAAGGATCCCACGCTCTTCAAGTTGGCCAAGGGCTTTCCCGAGGAAATCCGGGAGATAAGGATTGTTTCAATCGGAGATTACGACATCCAGGCCGACGGTGGTTGTCATGTCAAAACCACCAGGGAGGTCGGGAAAATCAGGTTCCTGAAATTCGAAAACAAAGGAAAGAACAACCGGAGAATCTACTTCACAATCGAGTAGCTACCTGTCAGTTTAAATTGTTTATTCCCAACTCTTGAACATGAAAGAAAGGCCAGTTGTTGAAAGTTCTGAAAAAGTATATCACGGGTTTCTGGACCTGCGGGTTGACAAGATTCGCTTACGGTCTGGTATCGGCTTTAATTACGATGTTGTTACTGTGGGTGATGGTGTTGCAGTTTTGCCCTTTATTGATGAGTATACTCTCCTGCTGGCAAAACAGTACAGACATCCTGTTGGTGAATATTTGCTTGAATTAATTCAAGGCGGGATAAGTCGGGGGGAATCAGTGGAAGAAGCTGCCATGAGGGAGCTACTAGAAGAAACAGGCTATACAGGAAGATTAGAAAGAATTAACACAATGTACCCACTGCCTTCCTCCTTGGACATGCGCCTCCACATACTGAGGGCTACAGGCCTGGAGAAAAAACATGAGCCTAAGTTAGATCCTTGGGAAGATCTGACTATTGTTGAAATTCCTTACAATCGCGTTCTGGAAGAAGTCTGCTCAGGAAATCATAGGGACAGCGCACTGGGTTGGGCAATCCTTCACCATGAAATTAAATCCAAAAGTTAGCATTCACTCCCCCGAAACCGTCAGGACGAGCTCCCTCTCCCTCACAGGAACATCAAAGTCTAATAACACCAAATTTTGCCACTGCCCCAGAATAAGCTTCCCATCCTGAAACGGTATGGTGCAGCTCGGACCCATCAGCGTGGCGCGCACATGACTCTTCCCGTTGCGGTCACCCCAGGTCTTGTGATGCTCATACTCCCTGCCCGACGGAGCAATCCTTTCAAAAGCCTCTTTGACATCCTTCACAAGGTTCGGCTCATATTCAATCGTGGAGACAGATGCAGTGGAGCCTTTGACAAAAACAGTGACAGTCCCCTCCTTGATTTTTGAACTTGAAACAATTTCCTGGACCTTCTCAGTAATGTCAATGATATCCAGGTCTGCCCTGCTCTCAACTCGGATGCTCTTGGTTACAATCATGTGTTTTTATTGGAGCCTGGTTTTTAATTTGTTCCGGTATAAAATATACCAATTTACTGGTATAAAATATACCAAAAACTTTAAATATTTTTGGTATAAAATATACACATGGCTGGAATAAAGGAGCGCAGGAAGAAAATACAGGAGCACTTGGAAGAACTTCAGGATGCAATAACACTAGGCATAGAAAGGCGACCTGCAACCATAGGCTTCCATGCAGTTGCCTGTGCTACGGAAATGTTGGAGTTCTACCTCCACCTGAAAGGTGTAATATCAACAGGGAAAACAATAAAGCACAACTGGTTCAAACGACCAAAAGATGGTCAGAAATCCCTCCCGTTAATAGAGAGGAAGCTTCCTGCAGTGTTCCCAGAAAAGGAAAAGGTTTACAATCTGATATACTCCCTGGAGGAAAACAGAAACCTCCTTGTGTACGGGAAATCCTCAAGAACCCAAACAGAGCTTGTGGTAAGTGAATTTAACAAGCTAAGAGTGATTTTGGAAGGTAAAATCAATGAGGAAGGTGAGTCCCTTGAATAAGAACCTCTTGACAGGGTATGCGCAGGCCTACATGAGCTACCTCTTCAGGGATTCCCAACTCCCCAGTTTAAAGCAGGCAATACTCTTCGGATCTGTTGCGCGTGGAGATTTTGACAGCAAGAGTGATGTAGACATTTTTCTGGACACTGTCAATGAGAAGGAAATGGAGAAAGCAACCAAACGGGCAATGAAACGGTTCCTAAGTTCAGAGGAATACAAGAAATTCTCCCTACATGGAATAAAAAACACAATAAACACTCTTGCGGGCCAGTTGGAGAAGTGGAAGCTGAAGGAATCTGTGGAAAAGGAGGGTATAATTCTATATTCACGAAATCTCATGGAGGGAGACAAACACTTCCTGGTGAGGATAGAACCCATTCGAAATATAACAAAAAGAAACAGGGTTATCCGAAGGATTGTTGGGAGGGGAGACAAACACTTCCAGGGGAAAGGTATGGTTCCCCAATGCGGGGGCGAGGTTCTGGATTCCAGGGTTTTCCTCATCCCGGCAGGTGAAATCACACAGTTCCTGAAGCTTTTCTCCAGGGAGAACATTCAATACAAAATGGTTGAAATTTGGAAGTGATTACATGGACATTGCAGCACTGCTCATTGGTTTCACTGTCTGGGCTGAAGCCACGGTAGGAGCCTATGGGTATCTCGGAATTTTCATGGTCTCACTGCTTGGAAACCTTTCAGTCATTTTCCCTGTTCCCTCATTTGCATTAGTCTTTGCAATGGGCGCAATCCTAAATCCCTGGTTAGTAGGACTGGCTGGGGGCCTGGGCGGCGGAATAGGAGAAATCAGCGGCTACATTATTGGCCGCGGGGGCAGGAAAGCCATCAAAAAGAAATACGAAAAGCAGTTGAAAAGGGTCCGCAAATGGGCAGGTGGCCACAGAACATTTGCTGTAATTGTTTTGTTTGGAGCAACCCCCCTCCCCTCAGACATAATTGGAATTTTTGCCGGCCTAATACATTATGACATAAGGAAATTCCTTCTAGCAAGCATAATCGGAAAAATAATCATGAGCACCTACATTGCCTGGGCAGGCTACTATTCATTCGATACAATAAAGATAATTTTTGGGGTATAGGGTGAATATCTAGAAAACCATTAACTTTATAAATATATAAGTTCATATATATAATATTATTAATAGGAGGTTACCATGAAAACCCAAGTCATACACATGCCAAGACTGGATACAGTGCTAATGGTAGAGGATACAATAAAGAAGCTGGACTATTACCCGACAAAAAACCAGCTCTGGAGAGCACTCCCAAAGATGGTCATGTGGCAGACCTTTAATCTAATTCTGGAATATCTGGAAGATAGCAACAAAATAATAATTGACAAAAAAGGAGAAGTAGTCTGGATATTTGCAGACAATCCAAAAGTAAAGGCACTTCTTGCCAAATCCGTCCAATATAAGAAGGTGAAAAAGTGACAGAAATTCAACTGTCGCAGGAATTTTCAAAAGAATTCGCGACATTGCAAAAACGAGCAGAGAAGGGAGAGGGAGAGGCAGAATACTTGTTAAAATTAGTGGGTAAAGGGATAACAAAATTAGTGGAAAGCCGTGAAGCAGGACAAAAAATACAGAAAAGGTTATGGCCAAAATATTATGTCCAGAAATACGGGATAAGCAACCTCTGGCGGCTGAGGTTGGATGATTACTGGAGAATGATTTACACCCTCCTCAATGGAAAAATACGAATAGTTGCAGTGATATTAGATGTTATAGATCACAAAGAATACAACAAAAGATTTGGGTACAAATGATGGTTTCAACTTCACTTCCTCATGTATTTTGCCAAAGAAATCTGCTCCTCTACTTTCCCCTCTTTCAAAAAATCGTCCTCCTGGTACCCAAGCCCAGCCAAAATTCGCATTGCCGCGGGTAACACCTGATTGTTTATGTAATAATCTGGGTCATAATCACCAGCAGATTCAGCTGGTTCAGCCCTGTCTGAAATGCTCCCGCTCCCTTTTGTAACAATATAGCTTATGATTGCGCCGGCCCTAACCTGTCCGCCTCTTTCAATAATTTTCTTAGCCACAGCCACGTGCGGCCCGATCTGTTCATACTCGTGGATGGGTTTGGTAAGTTGTGTATAAATTATAAGGTCATCCCTGTCAACCTTTCCATCATTAAGACTCTTTACAATCCTCCTAACCAACCGGAAAGCCTTTTCAGGGTTCTTGTCCCTCAGAACTGCCCACAAAACTTTTTCCTGGGTATCCTTTGCTATTGCAGACCAATCCCTCCTCACCCGTTCAAAACCGCGGATTACAAGCGAACCATTCCTATCTATCAGAGCATACCGTTTCTTGGCAGCAACCCCAGCCTTACCAAGCACAAAAATACCTGAGGGATAAAAGCCCTTGAAATCCAGCTCCATGACCCCAGGAAGTATTGAGTTCACATTCTTCAGAAAAGGTTTCACATCCTTGAGGTTCATCCTCATGAAAAGTGAATCTGTATCACCATAAATCACTTGGTGCTTAAGGTTCCCTGCCAAAGAAATCACACTCTTGATGTACATCCTCCCCAGTGAAGTAATAGATTCAGCACACACCTTAGAATACCAGCGAGACCCAGGATAAGCATAATATCCATAGGAAGCATTAGCAAGGATCTTGAGTGCGTACTGTCTGTTGTTAAAATAGCGGTGTTTCACTGTCCCTTTTTGAATACGCTTCATTCTCTCTTTGATTTCTATGCGCTTCACAACAAGATCCTCCAACACCTTGGTGATAAACCCAGCCCTTTTGGTGCAGTAATGGTGATTGAGCTCAGGGACATCATTCTTCCCGCCTACACAACATTCACAATCCAATGTTTCTGGGGAAATGTTATGCGTTATTGTTATGGTCGGATACAGCGAGGCAAAGTCAAACAGTGCAATCTTTTCATGAATTCCCTCCTGTGGTGTGTGAACATACCCCCCAAGATAAGAGACCTTTCTCCTTGTCTGGACCTCATCATACTTTGGCCTGCTGGGCGAAACCTCCCCAAACTCATGCGCCCTCCTTATGTAAAGCCATTCAACCAGCTGGGAATAAAACATCCTGCTGGTATCGAATAACGTCTGGCCAGTAACCCTGCAGAGTTCATATACCTGCGGGAGAATAAATTCAGCAAGCTGCAGTGTGAGCAAGGAGTCTTTCTGACAGTAAGCAGCAATCTTCCTTACATCCCTTTTCCTCCACGCCTTCTCAATATCCTTCCAATCCAGCGGGGCTTTCCCCTTCCCAATCAACTCCCTCGCCACCCTGTCCAACGAAAGGACCTCAGTCGAGAGAGAGGAGGAAAGAATGTTTCTTATAAAATTGAAAAGGTCCACATGCACCCTCCCAACAAGTGAGGCAGCTGAAACCCTCCCCCTGCGCTTGAATATCAGATGCCTTTCCCTCCCAAGCGCCAGCTTAATATCATGAGCTTTTGCCCTTTCCTCAAGCTTTGTAAAGTCAAACATGTCAGAGTTATAGCCCACAATAACGTCAGGGTCCTTCTTCTGGACAGTTTCAACAAACGCTTCTATAAGTTCCTTCTCCCCCTTCACGATATCAGTCCCCCTCACCTTCGACCTCTTACCATAACTTATCACCCTCCTGAAGCCAGAAGAGTCAGCAAAAGAGATCATAATAATCTTCTCCCCACCCTTCTCCTCAACCAGCTCAATGTCAAATGCCATGGTTTTCAGCAGCGGATAATCCTCCCTAACCAGCGGAGCAATTGTATTAATCTCATCCCCTTCCACCTCAGCTTCAGCCCACCCCATTGGAGTCAGGCGGTTGTCAATAATGTATCTCTTGTAAAAAGGAACCCCATATTCATACTCCCTTTTCACATCCTTCCAGTCCTTTACAAGCTCCCTGAACTTCTTTACATCAGCTGGTATCTGGACCGTGACCTTCAGCAGCTCCTTCTCCCCACCAAGAATCTTCTTCTTCACCCTCTCCACCCCACTCGGAGAGTAGCCCTCGACCTCAAGCCCCCCAATCAGCTTAACCAATCCCTCCACATCAACATTTTTCCTAGGTTCCACAAAAAAATAAGGCACAAACCTTCGGTCGCGAAGCACCAGCCGCTCCCCTTTGGAATCTTTGCACCAAAGCCTGACAACCGGCTTGTTCTCTTCCATCACATAATCAGCATCCAGAATGCAGAACACAGCTTTCATAAAAAATTCTTGTATTTGGTATTAAAATGGCTGTTTTAAGCTCATTCCAGCTGGTTAGCGCTTTTCCTTCCTGTATTCAAAATAAGAATACACTGTCAAAACCACAGCAGAAGCAATTATTGGGATAAGAATAAGCCAAAGCATGTGCTCCTGGAAAACAGCCCCTGCGAGCGCAATCAAGCCACAGGCCATAAACAGCCTCCCTCCTAGCTTGTGCGTCTTCTCCCAGACCACGTCACTGCTCAAGGTCCAAGGTGTCCTAATTCCAACAAACCAGTTCCTCTTTGTCTTTGTAAAAATCATGCCAACAGCAAAAAACAAAATACCAATCCCAATTGGTATTGTAAACAAGAAGCTAACCTCCAGACCAGCACCCCAAAGCAAAACCTGCAAATGAATTAGCAGCATGAAAAGACAAATAATAACCAAAAGCACTTCATACCATCTCTGAAACGCTTTAACGTTTCTCTTCAGCGGGTCAATCCGCGGAATCGCTTCAAACAGTAGCACAAGCCCCACAAGAACCAGTGGAATCAAAAGCACGCCCCAAAACTTTGGCATCCATCCATCCACCTCCCCGCGAATGTTCCAATGCGAAGCCATCTCCTCTGGCAGCTGCTCCCAGAACATAGCCCCAGCAACAAATGCAGCCAGCACAATAACCCAAGCCAAAACCATCCCAAGCCTCATACGTATATTTTGGTTCGGGTGCTTAAAACTAGCACGTCCTAACCCCTCTAAGTTG
>JADHYO010000025.1 GCA_016782405.1 Candidatus Aenigmatarchaeota archaeon | reverse complement strand
ACCACTGGGCCTTCCCGTATGCACCAGCCCCCTTCAATAGCTGTGAAAAAAACCTTCCGCCAATATCTTCCTTAACTGGAGAGACCACCACTACAGCAACAGCAATAACAACAATCAAAATAAATGAAGGCAGATTCCCCATATTAATAATACGGCATTCGCAATAAAAAGACACTGATTTGGTTATTAACCAAACAGGCTTGATAGGCCTGCTGCAGCTTCTTCAGCTTTCTTTTCTGGTTTTTCTTCCTTTTTCTCAGCTGGCTTTGCATCTCCTGCTGCCGCAGCTGCGGGGGCTGGTGCTGCTGTGACTTTGGATGCTTCGTCAATGTCTACGCCTTCCAGGCTGGAAACCAGGCTCTTTACTTGGGCCTCGTCAGGCTTTGCGCCTGCAGCCTCAATAACTTTTTTCAGGGCAGACTCGCTGATGCTTTTTCCTGCTGAATGTAATAGAAGGGCAGCGTGAACGTAATTAATCTTTGATTCTTTTGGCTTTGCTTCCTCTTTTGGTTCTTGCTTTGGCTTTTCTTTCTTTTCCTCAGCAGGCTTTTCCTGCTTTTCTTCTTCTTTTGGTTTTTCTTTTTCTTCTGCCATACTCTCTATTCTTCAGTTAAATATATAAATTACTTTGCCCCCCCTTTCAGGGTCTTTGCCTCCTGGGCAGCTTTTGCCAGCAAATTTCCTATTGATGACGGGGAGACAATGTCAGCTGTGATGGTCAAGGCTTCTGCCTGCTGAGAGGCCTGGCTTAGCATGACTGGAATGGTTTCAGGGGTGAACAGCCTGCAGTGGATGCTCAGGCTGAGTGAACGCGAAACAGCTGATTTCAGCTCATTAATGTAATAATCTGAAGGGATGAATAGTATATCCTTGTTGTAAACCACACCATCTTCCCAAGCAGCCAGGAGATTAAGTCGGATTTCCATGGGCTGAATACTGAGCTTTAGGAGCACATCTGAAAGCTCTTGTGAAATAATATCACCCTCTTTTGCAAGCACAGTGTCTTTCTTTATTGTAATCTTTTCCCCCTCCACGCCAGCGGGAATTTTGACCTTTTGTAGCTCCCCGATAACAGGCCCTGCGGAGAGTGAGGTTGGTCCTGCCTTTATCTCTATTTCTCTAGGAGCAACGTCGCCGGGGCGGGCCGGGGCCTCTGAGGTGGACTGTTGGATTACTTTTGCTATCTTGAAGGGGTCTTCCTTGCTCAGGAAAAGTGCGGGCTCTCCTTGGACATACTCGTCCAGTGCAGAGAGCTTTCTGTTCTCCAGAACCCTCAAAATGAGGCGCTTTTTAACCATCCTAATCACAGCTTTCCCTCGCAGCTTTTCCCTGATTTCTGCTAACTGTCTTGCAGGGAGCTTGTGCATGTTCAGCAGCCCCACTACTGGGTATTCCTCAAGCTGTTTTTCCACTTCTTTTACTAACCTGATTTTCTTTTTTGATACCATATTATTTCACCTGCAATCTCACTGGCTTCCCCATGGTGAGTTTTATGAACATGCTTCGGATGTTGTTTACCCCTTTTGGAAGACGGTCCTTCACAAATCCATAGACACCTTCAAGATTCTTCAGGACGTCTGCATCGCTCATATTCTCTGTCCCTAGTGAGAGGTGGATGACAGGGGATTCCTTCAAAAGGACTCTAACACTTCCTCGAGCACGCTTGAAAAATGCACCAAAATCCTTTGGTGGTAGGGGCTTTGGCATTTTCCCCCTTGGACCAAGCACAGCGCCTAGCTGCTTACCTATAATAGGCATTAGGCTAATCTCCCCATACAACCAGTCAACCTCGTTAGCGAGCTTTTTGATTTTTTTCTTGTTTTTTACTAATGATTGGATTTCTTCCTTTCTAATTATCATATCAGCTCCCTGCTTCTTTGCTTCCTCTGCTAGGGTGTCAGCAATAACCCCGACCTTTATTGGTTTCCCTCGTCCTGCAGGGAGTATAAATTCAAGATTAAGGCGGTTCTCTGGCTTTTTCAGGTTAATCCCTTTAAGCCCAATTGCAAGATCCCATGTCTGAGTGAACTTCCTTTTTTTGCCAGGGGTCTTTGCTTGCTTTATCCCCTCTGCGAACATAAGTGGGGTTTCTGGCTCTTTCTTTACTTCCTTTTCAATTTTCTTTGCAATCTCTTTTTCAATCTTTTCAATGCTCTTGACTTTTGGCTTTCCCTCCTGGGGCTTCTTTTCAGGTTTCTCAGCTTCTTTTGGCTTCTTTAAGTGTTCAGGGACTTTAGAAGCAGTCTCAACACCCTTTTTCAGGGTCTCTTTTTCAATGCTCTTCTCTACAGCTTTCACGTCTTGGATTTCTACTTTCTGTTCAAGTGAGCCTGCTATTTGGAGAGAGCGTTCTTTAAGCTTTTCAGAAGCGGATTTTTCCTTTTTCTTTTCCATAGTATATATCCTCCTGCCGAAGCAGTACTGCGGATTTGGTTCTTAATTGGGATTATAAGCTTTTAAGCTTTCTTTCTGCCGCTTCTTGGGGGCTTTGTGAGGAAGGCTCTTGCAACATCATTCATTTTGTTGTCCAGCTCTAGGATCCTTCTCACAAGCTCGCGGTAATTGTTCTCTATTTTATTGTCTGTTTCCTTTTGGAGCGTTGCCACCCTCTCCTCTAAATCTGCTCGCCTTTTGTCCATTTGAAAGAAGCGGTTCTCATACCTACTTTCCACTTCCTTTACGTGTTCCCACTCCTCACGAAGGCATTCCATTATTTCACTGAGGGCCTCCTGGACAGATTCTTTCTCCTTCCCAGTTCTGTTCCTTTCTAATTCCCATGCAAGCCTGTGGATTCCAATAAAAATCACTATAACCCCGAGCAGGATTTCAACCCAGGGGCTCTGCAGCAGTAGCAGTGCTCCTGTGAGTGCAAAAAGGATCCAGAAAACCCAAGAGCTCTTGGTAGTGGTTACATTGAGGTCCATATTTTTCTCTGAGAACTAAGAAATTTAAAGGATTATTTCCCCTTCTTTCCCTCTTTTTTCTCTTCCTTGGGTGCTTCGCCTTCTTTTGCGGCTTTTGGGGCTTCTCCTTCCTTAGATGTTTCTCCCGCTTTTGCAGCATCTTCAGTGGCTGCTGGGGCTTTCTCTGCCTCCTCTGCCTTCTTGGCCTCTTCATAGGCCTGGACCTCTTCCTCAGTTACATCGCCCTTGCCAACAGAAATACCCATGCTTCTGGCAGTGCCTTCAACCTGCTTTAGGTTTCCCTCTACTGTGGAGCTGAATTTTGCTTCTGCCACTTTCTTTACCTGCTCTTTTGAGAGGTCCCCAACCCTGAGTTTTCCTGCCTCCGCGCTGCCTTTTTCTATCCCAAGCTCCTTTTTTATCAGGGCAGATGTTGGTGGGGTGCCAACACGGATTTCGAAGCTCTTGTCTTCGTTAACTATTATTGTTACTGGGACTTGCATACCTTTCAAGTCTTTTGTTTTTTCGTTAATTTTAGCAACAACATCAGGTATTTTGACTCCTGTAGGTCCGAGTTGTGGTCCCAATGGTGGTGAAGCCGATGCTTTTCCACCTTCTATCAAAGCCTTAATTTCCGTTTTCTGGACCATGGTTTATCACTCTTTAAAAATGCCTCATCCTCTTTGATATAAGCATCAAACATACCACCATCTGATACCCAGATAAATGGTATATGGATTCTTGATGTTTTAATATTAATTAGTTTATTAAGCTTTCTGCACACCTTTCTCATACCTTCGATCTCTATTCTAGCCTCATATCTGGCAATTCTCCATAAAAGAAACCTTACTATGTGTTTAATGTTAGATGACCCTACGGTACTAAAAAACTTGATAATGTTTCTTTGTGAGGACAGTCTAATTTTATATCTTCCGTCTTTTGTATGTTGTATGGAGCAATTTATCCCCAATATACCCAAAGCATTTTCTACACCCCTTACAAGAGCTTTACATCTATCAGAAAATCTACCATACATCACTTCTATGGACCCACCAAAATGGCCAAAATACCCATCTGTATCAAATAATCCCCTTAGAACAGACGTTAAATATGCTTCATCTTCAAAAAACCATTTTGGGATATCCCAATTATTTTCAAATTTACTTCCAGGCCTTAACCCGCATTCATGTTCCAAAAACCGCGCAAACCCTTTATGACCAAATGCTATTCTTTTTTCACTCTCAAAGTAAATTTTATTACCCAAGACTAGTTTAACAAGCATGAAAACCCTCCTGTATAAGAAATTTTTATCTTTTTTTGGATCAAATGATATTCGAATTGTTCCATCCTTACGAATTTCGCCATCTCCTAGTATTATGCCAATAAGTTCGGCAAGATCCTTTGACTTTTTCAATTGTAATATTTCAGATTTCACCCTTTTTTCAACTTCCTTTAAGTTTAACCCTCCCAACATTTGCAATTTTACAATATCCAAATTATTGTTCTTTATAAATCCTAATACTTTTTTTCTAACCCTTTCATCTGGTTTCCTTTCCCCAGCTTCATATCTCCCAACACTCCTTCTACCGACACATATTTCATAGGCCAATCTCTCGTGACTCAGTCCCAATTCCTTTCTAAGACCAATTATAAGAGTTTGCCAGTTCATTTATATCACTTACTATTTATTATAGGTAGTACAATTATTTAAATATTACTGTTTATTATGAATAGTATGAAGAGGACTTTTTTGAAAATAAGAAAGGATATTTTAAACACACTCGAAACAGGGTCAAAATCAATAACAAGAATAGCGTATGAAAGTAGAACGACATGGAAAACAGCTCAACGTCATCTTCTATGGTTGGAGAAAATTGAAGGGAGAGTTAAAATTGTTAGAAAGACCAAAAGAAAAATAATTTACAAAAAAATATAACCCAGTAATTATTGCATTTGGGTTACCTCATCTCTGCTCCTCTTCTAGCTCCTCCAAGAATGATTTTCTCTTCTTTGGCTTCTCAACAGGCTTTTCTTTGGAGTCCTTAGGTTGTTCTTTCTCAGGTTTCTCTTCTTTGGCCTTATCTGTGGTTTCCTTGGATTCTTCCTTCTTTTCCGCTGCTACTTCTTTTGAATCTTCATGGGTTTCATCAACATCAAATACGCTCTTCTCATCTTCCTTTTTTTCTGTTGGCTTCTCCTCCTCGGGTTCAGAAGTCTTTGACTTCTTTATGATTTTCACGAACTCTGTTGCGATTGTGACAGGGATTGGTATAGTTGCTTCGAGGAGCTCTGCTGTCACCTCATCCTTTATTTTGTTAACCCTGATAATGCGGCCTTTCTCCCCTTTGAACGGGCCTCCAATAATCTCCATGATGTCCCCTTTATCAACCCGCAGCCTGGTTTTCTTATATTCAAGGAAGTGCCGGATTTCCTCTATGTTTATTGGCTTGTTAATCATTCCCCGTGAATGCATGAGGCCTTGCATTGCTCTGTGGACGTTTCCGATGGTTCCTTCAATAAATATGTAGCCCTTAATTTCTGCGGGGTGGAATATGCTCTTTATGTCAATGTTATCCCCCTGGACTTTCGATACAAGTAGGTCTACCACAATGTCCTCTCTTCCTGATGTGGTCCGAATAGTGTATATCATAGTTCCTAATTATTGAGGCAGCTTTTTATATGTGATTTCCAGCCTTTGCCTTTACAAACCAGCTCTGCGCTAGCACAATATCCCTAGTGTGCTGCAACCAAGTACAAAGATAAGGAAGATTACAAATCCTATTATCCCGATAACCAGCAGGCCTATCGAGGTTACTTTTGCAGATGTGACAAATTCATCCTTTCCAGGCTTCCTGGCAATTTGCAGAATCCTCCTGTATTCCCGAAGCTTTGTCTTTATGTCTGGCATACCAATTTATAATTAACCTGCATTCAGTTTATATAAAGGTATGAATAGTGAGATTGAGAAGCTCTTAGCAGAGCTTGGTCCTGAATTTGAGAAGGAAATACTCCGGGTTATACCCAGGGAAGGGGTTCCAAATCTCCATGACGCTGTTTGGTATCACCTTGATTCCGGGGGTAAGAGACTCAGGCCTGCGCTTGCTGTTGTTGCGTGCAGGGCACTTGGCGGGGATTCTGGTAAGGTGATGCCCTTTGCAGCAGCCTGCGAGCTGCTTCACAACTGGTTTCTAGTCCATGATGATATTGAGGACGGTGATTCCTTCAGACGCGGGAAAGAGGCTGTCTGGAAGAAGTTTGGTTTTGACCATGGAATAAATGTCGGGGATTTCATGTCTGAGAAGGTCTATGAGCTTATACTACTCTCCCAGGAGAGTGGGCTTGGTGCAGAGGAGACCCTTCAACTAGCTAAGGTGGTTGCAGAGACTTGCTCAAAAACAGCTGAGGGTCAGACAATGGACATGAATTTGCGCAAGGAAAATAACCCCTCTGAGGAGGCTTATATGGAGACCATAAAGAGGAAGACTGGGTGGTATTTCACACTCCCTATTGTTGGCGGGGCTATTGTTGCCAAAGCCTCGGATGAGATTATTAGAAAGATACGCGAATTTGGGCTTAAGGCCGGGCCTGCGTTTCAGATTGCTGACGACCTTCTGGACCTGACCTCAGGGAAGGGTCGCGAGGATATTGGTGCAGACATCAAGGAGGGGAAGCGCAGCCTGATGGTTGTTCACTGCAACAAGGCCTGTAGTCCTGGGGAGAAGGAAAAACTTTTTGAAACACTTAACAAACCCAGGGAGCAAACCTCCCAGGAGGACGTCCTCTGGGTGAAATCGCTTTTTGAGAAGCATGGGTCACTGGAATATGCTAGGGAAAAGGCCCGCAAGCTGGTGGGGGAGGCCAAGGAGATCAGCACAGCCCTGCCAAAAGAAGCTATGGACATTCTGGACAGCTTCGCCTCCTATGTTATTGAAAGGACGCGCTGAACTGAACGATATTTTTAAGCCAGCCCTGCCAATAGTCTATTATGGATAAAAGGATAAAGACAGGTATTCCTGGTCTTGACAGCCTGACTGATGGTGGCTTTATCCAAAATTGTGTTTACCTTCTTACAGGGGAGACTGGGACAGGCAAAACGTTGTTTGGGTGCCAGTATATCTGGCAAGGTTTGCAGAAGGGTGAAAAAGGTGTTTACATTTCTATGGAGGAGTCACCGCAGGACATTAGGGCTGATGCGCTTGTATTTGGCTGGGACTTTGAGAAGTATGAGAAAAAAGGGTTGCTCAAAATCCTCTATCATGACCCTGTTCAGGTTGACAAGCTTGGAACCGCAATACAGAACGAGGTTATGAATCTGAAGGCCAATCGATTGGTTCTGGATTCCACTGCAGCCATGGGCTTGGCAATAGATGACAAAAGCATTATCCGCAGGAGGATAGCAAGCTTAGTCAACACAGTTAAGAGGCATAAGCAATGTACAACGTTGATAATAACTGAGATCCCAGAGGGCTCTAAGTCGCTTTCCCGTTTCGGGGTTGAGGAGTTTGTGGCTGACGGGATTGTTGTGCTGAACTACCTTGGAATGGGGGACGATACTGCGCGCTCTTTGCAGATAAGAAAAATGAGGCGCACTGGCCATGGTATGGATGTCTACCCGTTTAGTATTTCCAAGAAAGGTGTTGCAATCAAAAAGGGCGGCCTCTAAAAATTCTATTTTATTGAAATAACCCTCAACCCGTCCTTTGCTATTTTGAATGGGTGGATTAAGATAGAATGGTTTGTTCTTCGCATCTTCCTTATTGTCAGGGTTCTTTTGAACTCCTCAGCTACAGGTACAAAGTCCAGCTTGATTACTGTGTCCACAAGGTACTCTACGATGCCGCCGCCGGACAGACCTTCTGATGTTTCTGGGATGGTTCCTGTGAGAAGTGAGGTGATGCCGCGGTCCTTCAGCTTCTCTATCAAGTTGATAAGTACGGTTCT
>JADHYO010000006.1 GCA_016782405.1 Candidatus Aenigmatarchaeota archaeon | reverse complement strand
GCAGACAATGACCCAAGCAATTTGAATACAAACTGGGAAAGGAATGTAAGATTTTTTTACGAGAAATTCTGCTCAGACTGATTTGAACGAGCACTTTTTACAGGTACCTTTCTCAGGGAGAAAGCATTTTGAGCAGACTATTGCACCGCAAAGAATGCAGGAGCAGGCAGGCTTTGCCTCGCCGCCGCAATTAGAGCACAGACCTGGAACATCCATAGCAAACATCACGCTTTTTTCAAACATTCCTTGCACATGTTAAGGTTGTCAAGAAAGCATTTGGTGCAGCATTGCTGCTTACAGATAGAGCAGACATACAGGCCCTTGGCCCCGCGGTGGCACCGGGCGCAGGCTTGTCTTTCCATGCTCTCTTCTTGGATCGCTGATTTTTAAGTGTTTTTTGGTAAATTGGTTATATATGACAGATGATAGCACACTATCCAAGAATCTTTACAACAGACAATGTTCCAAGTATTGTAAAGTGCAGCTCGGGGATAGGTTAACCAGCAGTGCAAGAAAGGGGACCTATTCATTAATGGGAAACATAAAAAACAAGAAAATGCTTTTCGCCGGTTGTGGCAATGGTCATGAGTGTGAAACAGCAGCGAGAGAAAATGCCATTGTTACTGGTATAGATGTCAGTGATAAAGAAATACTGTTTGCAAAAAAGAATATAAAAGATGCAAAATTTTTAGTTATGGATTTTGAAAAAACAGTTTTTAAGAAAAATTCTTTTGACATAATTGTTTCGATATTCTCTATAATGTACAAAAAGAACCTAATCAGTGTTTTAAAAGAGTGGAGAAGAATTTTAAAGGCGGATGGTTTTGTTATAATCGTTGTTCCGCACCCGGTAAGAAAAATGATAGCATATAACAATATGAATTATTTTGTTAGGGGTAAGCGATGGGAAAATTGGAAAGGTATCAAAAGGTTTAATTACTATAGATTATTTGAAGATTATGTTGATTGTTTTGTTGGCTCCAAATTTAAAATCGCTAAACTACTCGAACCCAAACTGAATAAAAACGAGATCGAAAATGAAATCGATATAAAACACCCTAATTTTTTGATTTTCAAACTAGTCAAAACGTAATCTACCCATATTCAACAATCTCCCCCATACCTGAGGGTATTTTGACCTGGATTTCCTCCAGGGGAAGCGGCTCCAAAAAGGACTTGTCCTCTGGTGTGGAACGCATCAGAAGCTTGTTCTTGATTGAGCGCGCCAGTTCAAGCGATTTCTTTAGGCCTGGCTTGATTGTGATGAAATAGTCAGCATGTTTCCGCAGGGAGAGAACAGGCCCTGAAAGCACCTTAATCAGTTGATTCTCCCTGTCAATTTGAACCCCTACTGCAAGCCTCACTTCTGTATTGCGGAACCACTCCCGCTCGCCAGTGATTATGAAGGAACCTTTCGCAATGGCCATCCCTGACGGAGGGGACTTACTAATTTGTTCTGGTCTCACTGCAAAAATATCTATTGTTCCAAGCCCCTTGGACCATGCCTTGGAATAAGATGCAGAAGCCTCGGCAGCCTCGCGCTTTGCTTCTTCTGTAACCTCGCGACCAACAGATTGAATTACAATCAGGGAGGCCCCTGGGATATCTGCATGAAAAGCAAGGTCTCCTGGATTAATATATTTAGAGTAAACAAGGTCATTTTGCTTTGCATCCTTTCCTCCAATAACAAGGAAATCATCTGAGGTGAAAAACCAGCGGAACTTCTCATACCATTTTTTCCTGGGTTTTTTCTTAACTGACTCCTGGGGTTCTGGCGGGGGGAGGGTTTCAAGCTCCTCCTCTTTCTCAGCCTGAACCTGATCCACAGTAACTAGCTTTCTCTTGGCTTTCTTTGATTCTTCAAAATAGCGCGCAGCATTTTCCTCCAGGGAAATGCGGAAATCCAGCTTAAATTCCTTTCCATCAATCTCCACCGTGACCGTACCTTCGTGCTCTTGTATCTCCTTGATAGCTTGTGCCTCTTCTGTATCTTCGCTCTGGGTTTTCTGCTTTATCTCGTCCCAGGACAAGCCCTGATCTATTGCAGAACGGATCCCCTGCAAAATCTTGCTAATAAGGGGATAATGATTGTATATGTCCTCAGCTGTATCTCTTCTCTCCTCCTGCTCCTCAATGAATTTCTCCCTGGCTTTTTCCTGGGTTTCAATAATCCTTTCCAACCGCTCTTCCTCCTCTCTTGGCGGGGGCTGCTGCTGCTCCCTTGAAAACAACGCATCCAATGCCTGGGAAAAAGAAGGGAATTCCTCCCCACCACTGCGGGATTTCAGTGGGAACGGTGAAGCTGTATCCTCATAGAGCATAGCCGCCCCTTCGCGGAGAAGTGATTCTAAAGCAGAATGAAGAAGTGACGCTTGCTCTAGCCTAATCTCTCCGGTTGGAGTGGACTCAGGGATTCCTGCCCTAGCACAAGCTTCCTTGGAATAAACAGGACCAAGTCCAAGGCCAGCGGCCAAGAAAGCCCCAAGGGATTTCTCACTCTTTCCCAGGGCGTGTTGCAACTGATCTAGGCTAAGCTTGAACAGATCCACTTGGAGTGGAGGATGCTTATAAGGAACGCGGGGCTTCACCTCGCGGGACTTCCACTTCTGGAACTCCAAAGGCATTATTATATTGTAAGAAGAGTCGCATAGGATTAGATTTCCTGGCGGCAACAGTTCAATAACAAGTATGTGCTCAGGAAATTGTATTTCCAGAATGCGGTCAAAGCCAACCTGCCTGATGTTGCGGACAGCCTTACCCATTAAATGCTTCCGCAGGAACATGCAAAAGCTTGGCGGCTCTGAAGGGGAAGAGGGCTTCTGCTCAGTTAGATAGACAGCACCCCTGCCAACGTACAGCCACTGCTCCCCTTTCTCGGGATGATGAAACTCAAAGAGCAGTTTCTTCTTCTCATACTGGTAAATCTTCCTTACTCTACCACCTTCCAATCCCTTGCGCAGCTCCTTCACCAAGAAGCGAAGATCCAATGCCGACATCACCGGAGTGTCCATGGCATTTCATTGTATTTTGAACTTTAAAGGTTGAATGCTTTTGGCAAAGCATTTAAATAGCTCCCATGCTATTGAAAATAGTGAAGACGTATGTTATGGTTTGAAAAGGGCGACCCTAGAGAGCTGGAAGGTAGAGGCGCAATCTACCTGTTTGACATGGAGAATTCCAAGCATCCTGGATTGTTGTTTGGTGCTACACCAGCTGATCTGATTCAGGTTATGCGTTCCTATGGTAAGGAGGTATCCCCGGAGGTAGAGAAGTCAGTTCTAGAAACCTATCACTTATCTCTAGATGAATATTTCAGGCATGAAGAAGAGGATGATGAGAATTATAAACCTGGTTGTGTACATGCCGGATTTATGAATATTGAACCACTTTCCAATGTTGAAGGTGATGTGATTCATATGGAATCAGTTCATTCCAGTAAAGATGCTGCACAAACCCTGGTAAATTGCTTGAATGTATATTTTACTGCTTACCGCACACAGCAGTGGAGAAAGATGCCCGATACGAAGGGATACACATCAACAGTCAAGAATTTTAGAGAGCTGGAACCAGAAGGGTTCAGTCAGGAATTCCACCGACTGGCTGGAAAGCTCATGTATGCTCTGGAGTGTGAGACTGGTGTGGAAGAGGCTACAGCGGACTTGAAGAAGCTTTCAGAAGGCGCACCTTTTATAGGGGATGTGACAAGTTTTTATGATCTTACACAAGGTAATCACCCCAACAAAACAAAAATTATGGAATTATACAGTAGAAAGGTGGTGGCCATCGTTAAGGATGATTTTGAAGAGGCCGGAAGACTTAACACAGAGATCGAGCAGCTGCTGCAGAGTAAGGATTAAAAGCATCAAGACCAAATATAATCATGTACTCCAGGGAGATTGAATCCCTTCTGAAGAAAAATAAAATTAGGGCAGGGGATCGCGTTGTTGTCAAGAAAGGTCGCCAACAGTATGAAGGTCTTCTTCTTCCGCGGAGCGAGGCCGGCGACTCCGGCAGCCTGATAATAAAGCTTGATTCTGGTTACAACATTGGGATTGGGTTCAAAGGAGCCTCCTTGGAAAAAATTAAGGGTGGTGGTAAGGGCCTTGGGAAATCCAAGGAAAAGCTACTCAAGATGGATTTTGACAAGAAAAGGCCCGCTGTCTCGCTGGTGACTTCTGGCGGGACAATTGTCTCTAGAGTGGATTACAAGACCGGCGGGGTTTATGCTGTGGATGATCCGCGGGAATTCCTCAGGACAGTACCAGAGCTTAAGAAGGTCGCTAACCTTAGCCGAGTGGTTTCGCCAGTCACCAGGATGAGCGAGGATTCTGACTGGAAGGACTGGGTTGCGATTGCAAAAGCTGTTCACAAAGAGCTTAAGAAAGGGGAAGGTGTTATTGTCACGCACGGGACTGATACACTTCACTACACAGCAGCTGCGCTTTCATTCTTTCTTCAGGAGCCAGGGAAACCAGTTGTTTTGCTCGGAGCCCAACGCTCCTCTGATAGGGGGAGCTCAGACGCAGGCATGAACCTGCTATGCGCTGCGCACGCCGCCCTCTCCGATATTGCTGAGGTCGGAACTTGCATGCACAGCTCAATTTCAGATGACTGCTGCTTGTTCATCAGGGGGACAAAGGTCAAGAAAATGAACACAATGCGAAGGGACGCATTCCGACCAATCAATGACCTCCCGCTTGCAAAGGTCTTCCCCAACGGAAGGATTGAAATCGTGAACAAGAATCATAAAAAACGCTCCAAAAAAGAAGCAAAGCTAGATGTAAAGTTTGAGCCTAAGGTTGCATTGGTCAAAGTCCACCCATCCGCAGATCCCGGGGTTTTGGAATACCACAGAAGCAAGGGCATCCGCGGGTTTGTGATTGAAGGCACTGGCTTAGGCCACGTTCCAACAAAGGTAGAGAAGAGCTGGATACCAGGAATTAAGAAGCTGGTGAAGGATGGTATTCCTGTTGTCGTCACCAGCCAAACCGTCTATGGCCGCGTTCATCCAAGCGTGTATGCAAACCTCAGGACATTGTTCCAAGAGGCCAAAGCAATTCCAGGGAAGGATATGCTCTCAGAAACAGCTTTTGTCAAGCTGGGTTGGGTGCTAGGACATACCAAGGACCTGGAAGAGGTCCGGAGCTGGATGGAAAAGAATGTAGCCGGAGAGATAACAGAGCGCTCCCTCCCAGAGACGTTCCTGTATTGACTTTTACGAAATCGTATATATGATTTCGGAAACTGGTTTTTTATGAATTAATTCCCATAATAGAAAGGTTGATTCGGTATGCGGTTCAGTGAGATTAAGAAAATAATGAAGGAGAACAAAAAGTGGCTTGACATGCTAGAGGAGTATGACAGGACAGGTCATCTGCCCACAGAAAAGATTAGGCGAAGCTTTACCCTTAAAAGGATGCATTTCAAGAAATTAAAAGAGGCCTCCAGAAAGAGCGGGAGGAGTATGTCCTCTCTTCTAGAGGAGATGATTGAGAAGGGATTGTAATGGGTATTATTGTCGGCGGGGTTGTGGAGAAGGATGAAAAGTTTCTTCTGGTGAATGCAAAGGTTGGTACTCCCAAGGGTTTGTGGAACCTGCCTGCAGGGCATGTGGATGAGGGAGAAACCCTGGAAGAAGCTGCTAAAAGAGAGGCCCAGGAGGAAACAGGCCTTGATGTTGAAGTGGAAGGTTTGGTGGGTGTTTACCACAAGATTAACCCAGCGCTGGAAAAAAACAAAGAGCTAATCCGCGTGAATTACAAAATGAAAATAAAGGGCGGGAAGATCTCCCCACCTGAGGATGAGATAGAAAAAGTGCATTGGTTCAGCCTCGAGGAATTGTTAAAACTGAGGGACAAGGAAGTTGCGTGGGGGACAAAAGAAACCATAATAGATTTTTCAAAGAGGGGATGCGTAAAACAGTCTTTATTTTCCGAAAGAGTGAATAGGATATAGTATGAAAATGACCGGAGGGTTGGAAATACATCAGCGGCTGGATACTAAGGAGAAGCTCTTTTGCCGCTGCAGGACCACGTTCTCAGAGAAGCCACTTCCCTTGGAGATTAGAAGGAAGCTGCGCGCTGTTGCAGGCGAGACCGGAGAAGTGGATGTGGCTGCACAGCACGAAGTTTCTGGGGGAAAGGAGTTTATCTATAAAACATATCCAACTGAAAGCTGCCTGATTTGCAGTGATTCTGAACCGCCCCGACCATTAAATCTGGAGGCACTGGACATCTCATTGGAGATAACCCTGCTTTTGAATTGTGAAATTCCTGATGAAATTCAAGTGATGAGAAAAACTGTACTGGATGGGTCCAACACCACAGGATTCCAGCGCACTGCAGTGGTGGGAATGAACGGATGGGTTGAGGTAAGTTTTGGTAAGGTTGGAATTATGTTAGTTGCCTTGGAAGAAGAGGCCTGTCAAATCCTTAAGAAGGAGAAAAACCGTACTGTCTTCGGGTTGAACAGACTTGGAATTCCAATGGTTGAGATTGCCACTGCCCCGGACATCAAAACACCAGAGCAGGCCAAGGAGGTTGCTGAAAAACTTGGAATGATCCTTAGGTCCTCGCGCGTACAGCGCGGAATTGGGAGCATCCGTCAGGATGTGAACGTCTCCGTTCCTGGAGGGGAGCGCACAGAAATCAAGGGCTTCCAGAACCTCAAAGAAATGCCCCGCGTCATTGAGGGTGAGGTAAAAAGGCAGCTTTCGCTAGTGAAAAAAGGTAAGAAAGTGGAGCGGACAGTCAGGAAAGCAAACCCTGATGGTTCCACATCTTTCCTGAGACCGTTGCCTGGAGCAGCGAGGATGTACCCAGAGACGGATGTTTTGCCGGTGAAAATCACCAAGGACATTATTGATTACAAACGGAAAAACCTTCCAGAGCTCCTGGAAAAGAAGCAGGAAAAGCTCACCAAGGAGCTGGGCATTGACAGCAACTTGGTCAAAGCCCTGGAGAAGGCAGGGAAGATGGAGTTGTTCCAGCAGCTCCCCTTGAAAAAAACAAAGCCCCAATTCGCTGCTACTGTTCTTTTGTCATATCCAGGCGAGGTGAAAAAACGCGGAGGAGAGCTTGGAAAAGTAAATGCCAAGCAGCTAACAGATGTTTTTGAAAAGTTGGGGAAAGGGGAAATCTCCAAGGACATGGTAATTGACTCCATTGTACAAACATCACTTGGGAAAAAGCCTGCCCCCAGCAAAGGGAAGGTGGATTTGGAAGCTGAAGTTCACCGGCTGCTCAAAGAGAAGCCCGGCCTCAGTTTCGGGGCATACATGGGAATTCTAATGGGCAAGCTCCGCGGGCAGGTAAGCGGAGAAGATATTTCTAGGGCGTTAAAGAAGGGGATGAAAGGATAGGATAAAGAGTATTACACTGTAATATTCTAAGCTACATCCCTGCCGAAACCCAGCAAAAACCTTTATAAGCACTGAAACCGAAAACTGTTCTATGAGGAAACCAAGTGGTTCTAAAAAGAAACAATTGTCCAATAAGGAAACCATTGGCAAAAACGCGCTTCAATCACTTAGAAAAATGCGCAAGGAAGAGACAGCCAGGCAAAGGATTCTTCACCTGCTGTTCTTTGAACCTTTGGAGGAATTCTCGCTATCTGAAATAGCGGAGCAGGGAAAGGTTTCAAAAAGCACTGCAAGCAGGATTGTTTTGGAGCTACACGAGGAATGCTTGGTTAAACTGGTAAAGCGTTCCATTTTATGGAGTATCCAGGCAAATTACAGCAACCCCAGGTACAAGCAGGAAAAGATCCTCTATAACCTGGCAATTGTGCAGAGGAGCGGACTCATTGAATTCTTAGAGCACACATTCAACCACCCCAAGAATATTGTTCTTTTCGGCAGCTTCATCAAAGGGGAAGACAAATTGAATTCAGACGTGGACATTGCTATTGAGGACAACTCTGCTAGTGAAACCGAAATTATACACATAAAGGAATTGGGAAACCTGGAAAAACAGATAGGAAGAGGGATTGCAGTGCACCTCTTTAACAGGAAGAATGTGGATTTGAACCTCTTCAATAACATTGCAAATGGGATTACCCTCTCTGGTTTTTTGGAGGTGAAGAAGTGATGCTATACAATTGCCGCAGAACGAGCCAGAGAAATTGTGAACTTCTGGAAGCGGTGCAGCCCTGAGATTATAACATTCATCAGAAAGAATGCAAGAATTGACTAGGTATTTATTTTTAAGCAACCAGTGACAAAATAAAGCATGGTAAAATACGGTGAAACCCTTTCAAAGGCGCTGGAGTTCGGGATCCAGCCGAAGAGATGGCTTCCGCTGTTCATAGTTGATGTTATATTTGCACTTATTTCACTGGGATATGTATTCACCAACATACTTGGAATAAAGACTATGATGGGTATGCAGGGGATTGCCGTGGCTCCGCAAATAATTGGGATGATATTGTTTTTTGCTGTAGTGTTCCTAGTCTGGTTCCTTGTCAGAATATACATCTCCGGTTCGCTATACCACCAGTCTTACAAAGAAAAGGAATTTGACAAAAGCTGGAAAGTTGCAAAGCAGCGGTACCTTTCGCTTCTAGCAGTGGTTATTGTAGTGGGAATAATTTCAGGCATTGTTGGAATGGTACCTTACATTGGCTGGCTGTTCTCCATAATTGTTGGCCTGATATTTTTCTTCTCCATGCCAATGGTTATTATCAACAAAAAAGATATTGGCAAATCACTGAAAGAGTCATACAACATATTCAAGAAAAGAACAATAGACGTCATAATCTGTTGGCTGCTCATAAGCATCATCACAGTAATAATTGTGTTTGTGTTTGCAATACCCGTCCTGATGGCAGTTGGGTTCACAATCATACCAATGATTGTCGGGGCCTCCTCTGGAGCGGGCATACTAACCTCAGTCATTGCCAATGGGTGGCTCATTATACCAGCAATCATCATCCTGCTGGTGGGGCTTTCAATCAGCACAGTATTCTCCCATTATGCGCAAACCCATTTCTATCTGCAGCTCAGGAAAAGGCATCTTCTCAGAAAATAATTCCTTTGAACCCGCAACGGACAATTATTTAAATCAGCACTGCTAGGTTTATAGAATAAAAAAAGGAGGTTATAATATGAATCCAATTGTTCATTTCGAAATCCCTGCTAAAGATATGGGTCGAGCAAAGGAATTCTACAGTAAGCTGTTTGGCTGGAACATAAACACGTTTGAAGGCGAGGCCGCAGCAAACGAAAGCTACATGACGGTAGAGACAACAAAAGAGCCCACATGCCTAGGCGGGGGAATACTTCCAAAGATGCAGGAAGGCCACAACATAACAATCTACATTGGGGTTGATTCAGTTGATGAGTACTCCAAAAAAGTAGAGGAGCTTGGCGGCAAGGTCTGCTGCCCAAAAATGGCTGTACCGAAAATGGGATACTTTGTCTGCTGCATTGACACAGAGGAAAACCCTTTCGCTATCTGGGAAGAAGACAAGAACGCAGAACTGACAAAAGAACAGCTCGAATTCCAGAAAAAAGAGTGCCCACCAGAGGACTGCAGCTGCTGCTCTGCAACCTGCCAGTGAAGCGTGAATAGGTGTATAGGTAGATGAAGGTAAGTTCAGGAGTAGAAGCGATGCTGTTAAAACAATCATTGCTTTGTACGAGGAAAAGATGAAAACATTGAAACTTTTCAAGATGTTGATGAAAAGAAGTGGGGAAGTTGAAGAGAAGCCAGAAATGTTAATTCCTTTGGAAGATTTGGAGGACTAGCTAAACAACGTACAGAGCAATATACGAAATCAAAAAAGCGAGAAAAAAATCATAGTCCTTTTCATCGGCCACAGGGATGATGTTTATAATGACTTTTCCAAAGTCTTTTGAAGTGGGATTGTATGACGGGAATTGAAGTCATTAAGCCGAGAAACTCAAAAACTTACCAAGGCGAACCTATAGCAATCGTCGGGCCACCTGCAATAGGTAAATCCACTGTAAGTAAGATGGTAGCTAGAAGATTGAAAATTCCCTGTTACGAATTGGATGATATTGTAGCAAAAACATCTGGATACACATCGTGCAAAATTCTCGTAGAGGAGAAAGGAAGACAATATTTCTGGAAAATTGAACACGAATGTTTAGTAAATTTTTTCAAAGAAAAACAGGGAAAATTTATCATTTCCCTTGGTGGCGGAGTAACAAGTCACCCAGATCCCCAAGGCTTTGTAGAAAAAAACCGTGCTCTCCTAAAGAAAAAAATATTTACAATATGCCTATTTCCTTCCAAAAAGAAAAAGGATGCATCTACCATTCTCTGGAAGAGGCAGCAGAAAGATGACCGTTCCCATGTGAAAGATGAGAAAGAACTCTCTACATACTTGGATGAGAGAAGGGAACGCCTTCTATCCTCAGCAGACAGAATTATATACACACATCACGAATCAGCTAAAAAGATTAGCGATGTAATTTTAGATTTGATCAAATAGATAATAATCCCCTCAATAACGTTATCGGTCAAGTGGGGTTATATCCCCCTAGAAAACCATTCCCAGCAAATAAAAGCTTTATAAACTAAAGTTTACATATATAAACTAATATGGACATGTATAAACTTAAGTTCAGTAAACTACAGCACGAAATTTTCAGGCTGCTCTGCATAAGAGCAGGCAACGCCCTCAGTCAAAGAGATATAGCACGCCTTATTGGAGTATCTCCTACAGCAGTAGGGAAGGCTGTCAAAATTCTAGAAAAGGAAAGAGCCGTAGAGGTTAAAAGCAGCACCCTAAAGGTCAGGTTGGTTGGCCTGAACAGGGACAACCCCAAGGCAATGGAAATGAAGAGGGTAGAGAACCTGAGCACGATTTACAGTTCTGGATTAATCGATACACTTGAAGAGAAATTCCCTGGAACAGCCATAGTACTTTTCGGGAGCTATTCAAGGGGAGACGACACAGCAAGCTCGGACATAGACATAGCAATCATAGGCTCAAAACAAAAGAACATTGAACTGTCAAAGTTCAATAAAATGCTTGAAAGGCTGGTTGTGCTCCAGTTTTACCCTTCCCTCAGGGAGATTGGAAAGGAGCTAAGGGAGAATATATGCAATGGGATAGTTCTGGCAGGAGGCCTTGAACTATGAGACCGGTCAGGTCATTCGCTGGATACTTGAACGAGGGGATAGTAAAGAAGCAGTCACCAGACCCCTCAAGGGCACGGTCATTGATGAAAGAGGCAGAAGACTCATACAAAGTGCTGATGGAAATACTCGAAAGAATCGAGCTTAGCGATGAGAATACCAACTATATGATAAAGAACTCATATGACATAATCATGGAAATGGTAAGAGCCAAAATGATTTCCAAGGGTTTCAATTCCTCAGGCAAAGGCGCCCATGAAGCAGAGGTTTCCTATTTAAGAGAAATTGGATTCAAGGAGACAGATGTTCAATTTGCAAACCAATTGAGATATTTCAGAAACGGCATTCTTTATTACGGCAAAACTTTTGAAAAAGAATACGCAGAAAAGGTTCTAAAGTTTCTGAAAAAGACATATTCCATGTTGAAGTAGACTCGGGAGCGTATTTAACATATTTTGATAAATAGTCCCCAAAACCCGGTATCGCGTCGTAATCTGACTTAAGACTTAGATCATCACACAGAAAACTATTTAAATATGTAAACATATATGTTTACAGGTGATTATATGGTTCAAGTCCAATTGAGAATACCAGAACAGACTGTAAATGAGATAGATGAATGGGTGAACGAAGGCAAATTCAGAAGCAGAAGCGACGCTGTTAAAACAATCATTGCTTTATATGAGGAAAAAATGAAAACAATGGATTTTTTCAAGATGCTGATGAAAAGAAGCGGAGAAGTTGAAGAGAAACCAGAAATGCTAATTCCTTTAGAAAATGTGGAGGATTAGCTAAACCATGTACCAAATACTCCTTCACCACATTGCTGCAAAGTTCCTTAAAAGAAGTGAGGTTAGCGCAGAAATAAAGAAAAAGCTAAAGGAGTTAAAGGAATTCCCAGAACGAGGCAAGCATCTAAGACACACCCGATTCTGGAGCCTGAGAATAGGAGACTACAGAGCAATATATGAAATAAAGAAAATCGAGAAAAAAATCATAGTCCTCTTCATCAGTCACAGGGATGATGTTTATGATGACTTTTCCAAAGTCTTTTGAAATAACTCGCAGCCATGAAGCACTAACTACTTTAATATCAGGTACAATACCTTCTATATGAAATTCAAGTTAGATGACTATGCCAAGGCATTTGAAACATTCACAAAATCAACTACCCAGCATAGAGATGCGATTAATTACATAACAAATAACATTCTATCCAAAACCGATGTTAAGAAGCTAAAAAATAATGGATGGCGAGTATTGGACATCGGAGCAGGTGTAGGAGATGAAATAATACCTATTATAAAATTCTTAAATTCTTACGGAAACACAAAACTTTTTGCTTTGGGGCCTTCCAAAAAAGAGTTGGACACATTCGAGGGCAGAATAGAAGAAGCAGGAATCGACGCGAAAATAATAAGAAGTAACTGGGAAAAGTATGAACCAAAAGTAAAATTTGATTTTATAATAGCATCCCATGTTTTTTATCACATAAAAAATTGGGAAACAATGATACCCAAGGTAATTGACAGCTTGAACGATAATGGAGTTGCAATTATAACATTGCATACTCAAAATAATATTGTTTACCGGTTACCAACAAAGTTAAGACACAAAATGTCCACAAATCTTGAAAAGAAGCATGAACACAGTGCAAAGGAATTATGCAAATTGCTTGATAACATCAAGAACAATTTCAATATAACATATGACATAGAGACGGTAAAGAACAAGATAGATATAACCAATTGCAAGAAAATGAATCAGGGGGGCAAAAACCTAACCGAGTTTTTCTTGCTATACCCTTACTCTAAGATCGATGATAATCTAAAGAAACAAATTATTGATTATTTCAATAGCCTACCAGATGTCATTACTAAAGAAGTTGCTCATATTTGGATTTTCAAGAAATAAACCCAGAATAGTCCCGACAGAGTTGCAAGCAACGTGTCTAGCTCAATCACCAATACATTTCTTACCTAAACATCCCTTGGCGTTAGGTTTTAAAAGCGATTCCGATTAGTTGAGTTATTTTTTATTCCATTAAAGTTTCAGAAAACGTCTTTGTAAACGTCATCTCAGAAAGCGCTCGCTCTGGAGAAGATTTTTTGACAATTTTGAATTTAAAGTGTTCAAATAACGATAAAATAAAGATGCTGTATGAGTACGAAAAAACATCACCATAAGAAAGAACATGATGTCGAATCTGTGGAAAAAATGCTTGAGGAAATGAGTAAGATTGCAGAAGAACGATTAAATCAGATCCAATACCTCCGGGCAGATTTTGACAATTATAAAAAAAACCTGGATAAACAGCAATCAGAATTTGAATCACAAGCTAATCAACGACTCGTAAAAGACCTCCTTCCCTTTATTGACGACCTGGAAGCTGCTACAAAAAAGGCGGAAAACAAAGAAAACTGTGAGGGATATACACTCCTTTTGAAGAAACTCCTTGATGTTCTTTTTAAACACGGATTCAAGCATATTGAATCAGTAGGGAAGATATGCGATCCTTACTACCACGATGTCATGTTGAGTGTGGAGTCAGATCTACCTGACGGTACCGTCATTGAAGAGCTTCAAAAAGGCTATTTTCTCCATTCAACAGTGATTCGACACGCAAAAGTTAAGGTAGCAAAGAATAAAAAACATAAAGAAAAGTAATCGATATGACAACGCAAAAAATAAAAGAGAAAATCATTGGCATCGATTTAGGTACGTCAAACTCTCAGGCTTCTGTGATGATGGGAGGAAAACCAACAATTATCCCCTCAGCTGAAGGTGCAACAGTTGCTGGAAAAATGTTTCCTTCTGTTGTTGCCTTCACCAAAGATGGTTCAGTCCTTATGGGAGAGCCTGCACGACGGCAGGCAGTCTCTAATACCGAAGGGACAGTTATGGGTACCAAACGGAAGATGGGATCTGATTTCGTCTACACTATTCGCGGTAAAACATATACCCCCCAGCAAATTTCTGCGTTCATTCTCCAGAAAATTAAGCGAGATGCAGAAGAATTCCTTGGGGAACCTGTCAAAAAGGCGGTGATCACAGTTCCTGCATATTTTGATGATAACCAGAGAACAGCCACCAAGGACGCAGGAACCATTGCCGGACTTGAAGTAGTGCGACTCGTGAATGAACCAACAGCAGCTGCCATGGCCTATGGAATTGATAAAAAGGGTGAAGAAAAGAAAATCATGGTTTTTGATTTGGGAGGAGGGACGCTTGATGTGACCATCATGGAATATGGTGATGGTATCTTCACTGTTCTGTCCACTTCAGGAGATACTCAACTTGGAGGGCGAGACATGGACGAAGCTCTCATGAAACATATTGTTACTGATTTCAAGTCCCGTGAAGGGATTGATCTTAATGTAGATGATATGGCTTTACAAAGAGTAAGAGAAGTTGCTGAGAAAGCAAAGATAGAACTGTCCACTACCATAGAAACTGATATCAACCTTCCGTACATCAGTTCGACTGACAAAGGACCCAAACATTTGTCCATGAAGATATCCCGCTCCCAACTCGAAAAACTGGTTATGTCTATTATCGAGAAATGTAAACATCCAATTGAGAAAGCAATGAATGATGCCAAGCTCTCAAAAGATGGTATCCACAAAATCATCATGGTTGGCGGTCCAACGAGAATGCCTGTCGTTCGAACGTTTGTTGAGGGTATTGTTGGAAAGAAGGTTGAAGGTGGTGTTGATCCCATGGAATGTGTTGCCTTAGGTGCTGCTATTCAAGGTGGTGTGCTTTCTGGTGATGTGAAAGATCTTGTCCTTCTTGATGTGACTCCACTAACTCTTGGCATTGAAACCCTTGGGGAGATTATGACCTCTCTTATTGATAAAAATACCACGATTCCTGTCAAGAAAAAGAAGACATTCTCGACAGCCGCTGATTATCAGCCTGCAGTAACGGTTCATGTATTGCAGGGAGAGAGGAGTATGGCAAAAGACAATACCTCGCTTGGAACATTCAATCTCGAGGGTATCCCCCCTGCTCCGAGGGGTGTTCCTCAGATTGAAGTGACCTTTGATATCGATGCATCGGGAATACTGAATGTGTCAGCCAAAGATGTGGGAACAGGAAAGGAACAGAAGATTACGATTACCGCCTCTACGAAATTGTCTGACCAAGACATCGAAAAAATGGTTGAGAACGCTAAGGATCATGAAGAAGAAGATAATAAAAAGAAAGAAGATGCTGAAGTCAGAAACACTGCTGATACTGTTGCTTACACATCTGAAAAGACACTGTCTGACCTCAAAGACAAGATCACAAAAGAACAAAAGGAAAAAATTGAACACGCTCTGAAAGCACTAAAAGATTCTCTTTCAGGCACTGATACTGCAAAAATAAAAACAGAAACTGATAACCTTCAAAGGATTGCAGGAGAAGTGGGCGCATCACTCTATCAGGACGCTCAGAAGAAGCAGGCAAAAACATCACCCAATGGAACTCAGGCAGAAAAAAAGAATGCGCCAAATGAAGAAAAAGTGGTGGACGCTGAATACGAAGTAAATGATAAGAATGACGTAACAGATGAGAAAAAGTAGATTCGTCGATACATAAGGTTAAATTTAATTATAGAATGAATAAGTTTACTATGCAGGAAAAAAATTATTACGAGGTGCTTGGGGTCAATAGAGATGCGTCAGATGATGAAATTAAACGCGCTTTTCGACATCTTGCCCGAAAGTGGCATCCGGATGTGAACCAAAAAGACAAGAATGCTGAGGAAAAATTCAAGGAGATTAACGAAGCATTTGAGATTCTGAAGGATCCTGAGAAGCGTTCAGTATATGATCAATATGGCACAGCGGGTGTTGAAGGGGCTGGTTTTCGTTCTAGTGGGAGACCGCCTAATTTTGATGACTTATTTAGAAACCTTGATTTTGGCGATATTTTTAATGTGTTTTCAGGTGAACGGGGAAGGCGCCCCTCTGATTCCCAAAGGGGAGCTGACTTGAAGTACGATCTTGAACTTTCTCTGGAAGAATCGTTCAAAGGGATTGATACAGAGTTTCTTGTTCCTAGACATGAACAGTGCTCAGCATGTAAAGGAAGCGGGGCACGCACAGGAACATCATCAAAGGAATGTTCTACATGTCACGGAACCGGTGAAATTAGGGTGATTCGAAAAATGGGATTTATGAATACCCTTGCTATCTCACCATGCAACCGATGCAACGGAGAAGGAAATATTATAGATAAACCGTGCAAAACCTGTAAAGGGAAAGGAAAAGTCAAAACATCCAAAAAAGTAAAGGTCACTATTCCCGCAGGAGTGGACGATGGCCAGTATTTGAGACTTTCTAGTCAGGGGGAAATTGACTCGAAGGGCGGACCTTCAGGGGATTTATATGTAATTATTCACATGACTTCTCATCCTGTTTTTGAACGGTATGAAAAGGACATATTCTGCAAGACTGCGATTACTCTTCCTCTTGCTGTTCTTGGCGGAGAGGTCACAATCCCCACTCTTTCAGGACATGCCAAGATCAAGATCCCTTCTGGAACACAGAGTCACACGGTGTTTAGGCTGCGCGGCCAGGGAATGCCCGGCATCAAAGGCGGAAAGGGTGATCAATTGGTGAAAGTGGTTGTTACTATTCCTGAAAAACTCACCAAGGAACAAAAAAAATTAATGAGAGACTATTCAGACACTTTTGGTAGGAAGACAGAAACCACAAAGGGATTTTTTGAGAAACTTAAAGAACGGAAGTGATTATTAGCCCCGACAGAGTCGTGTGCAACGTGTCTAGCTCAGGCACCGATACATTTTCTTACCTGAAACTTACTTGGGATTAGAATTTACATATTTCGCTCTTTTTATTCAATTAAAATAATAAATAAATAATGATGAAATACGCTGTATACTCCCTTGTACTCACGTTATTCTTTACCCTTTTGCCAGTAGGTGCCCAGCTTGCAGACTCGTCATGGCCCATGATACATGGTGGGACACAGCATGGGGGATTGAGTACAATCGATACAAGTCACGTAGACGGAACGATTAAATGGATTTTCAAGACATCTAAGAGAATTGAGGCTTCTCCGGCAATAGATGAAAATGGTGTTATATATATCGGTAATCATGACAACAACTTTTACGCTATTAACCCGGACGGGACAGAGAAGTGGAAAATTAATGTAGGTGAACCAGAATATGCTAAAATTGGTGATCCTAAAGGTATACTATCAACACCAGCTATATCACAAGACGGAACAATTTATTTTTCTTCACTTTCAGACTACTTTTTTGCACTGAACCCAGACGGGACAGAGAAGTGGAGGTTTAGATTGGCTATAACCTCAGACACATGGACCTCCCCACTAATCGATCCGGACGGGACAATTTACATTGGCTCTGCAATGAGCTTCAAGTCAGGTGATCTTGAATACGATCCGAAGGGACCAAAGGGCAAGCTGTTTGCACTGAACCCGGATGGGACAGAGAAGTGGAGCTTTTCAACTAATAGCAATGTTGCCACGTGTCCCGCAATCGACAAGAACGGGATAATTTATTTAGGCAATTATGTACCGATGACTGATTTAGGCAGGCTTTATGCAATCAATCCTGACGGCACAGAGAAGTGGCATTTTGATACTGATCAATTAATTGAATCCAGCCCCACAATCGGCCCGGACGGGATAATTTATGTTGGCACATTAAGTGGCAAGGTTTATGCAGTCAACTCAGACGGCACAGAGAAATGGCATTTCCAAACAGGTGATGGGGTGAGCTCAATTCCAGCTATTGGAAAGGACGGTACAATATATGTTGGTTCGTGGGATGCATATTTTTATGCAATCAACCCAGATGGGACAGAGAAGTGGAATTACAAAACCCCAGATGCATTTGAGGCGATAATTGCTTCCGCAGCAATAGGAGAAGAAGGGACAATTTATATTGGCGCGGGTAGTGGAATATTTTATGCGTTCAATCCTGACGGCACAATAAAATGGGAATATGAAGCGCCAACAGTAGATGGATTCGCTTCTTCCCCAGCAATAGGAGCAGACGGGACAATTTATGTAGGATCACAATCAGGGAGACTCTTTGCCTTCAGCGGCCCATCAGAATATACAGGTCCTGGTGGTGGGCCAGATGGAACACAAAATAATGTAGAACCACCCACACCGAACCCAGCAGACATCCCAGATGGTGAAAGTGTGTTTATATACATCATAGTAATTATAGTGATACTGATTGCAGCTGTCGCGGCCATTGCGCTGAAAGGTAAGATCTTTTAACAATCAAAAATAATAGCCCCGGGAGGATTCGAACCTCCGTCTGCAGGTCCAGAGCCTACTATCCTTGACCACTAGACGACGGGGCTTTTACTGTACTTTTATTTTAAATCATCCTAATTTAAAAAGAGTATATGAAAATACTATTGATTCATGCAGACTTCATTGAATGGGTCCCAACCAAGAAAGCAATGAAAGCTGCTGAAGAGGCTGAGAAGGTCAAGAGCCGATCTGAAGAAGTTCTTGTGGCTTTTTGTGCGGTTGAAAAGTCGGATGAGAAAAACCCCTCCCACGTGGCTTCGAACGCTGTCAAGGAAATCCTCGATGTTGCTGGAAAGATCAATGCAAAAAATGCAGTGGTTTATCCTTATGCGCACCTGTCCTCAGACCTTGGAAGCCCCGCGGTTGCGCTGAGGGTTCTCAATGATGTTGCTGCTGGTGTGGGGAAGGAGCTCTCAGTCAAGCAAGCTCCGTTTGGCTGGTATAAATCCTTCAATATCAAGGCCAAAGGCCATCCGCTCTCAGAACTTTCCAAAGAGATTAGCGCTGAGGGGCATGTTAAGACAAAAAGGCCACCAGCCAAGATTGTCCTCGACAGGAAATCACTCCCCTCAAATGACCATAGGATACTGAGCGAGGAGCTTGGAATATTTCATTTCGCAGATGAGGTGGGAGCGGGCCTACCACTATGGCTGCCTAATGGGGAAATCCTGAGGAACGAACTGATAAATTATATGAGGAAAGTGGAGGAAAAATACGGATATAAGTATGTGCACACCCCTGATATCACCAAAGGATCCCTTTTCGAGGCAACAGGGCATCTGCCATATTACAAAGATTCTATGTATTCCCCCATTGACATTGATGGGGTGGATTACTATCTCCGCCCGATGAACTGCCCCCACCACCACATGATTTTCAAAAAGATGGTGAAAAGCTACCGTGACCTTCCCCTTGCGCTATGTGAAGCAGGAAACACCTATCGGAACGAGCTCTCTGGAGTTACGTACGGCCTTATCAGGGCCAGGTGCTTCACAATAAACGACAGTCATATTTACGTGACTCCAGAACAACTAAAGACGGAATTCATCAAAGTGCTCAAGATGTTTGACGAAGTCTATAAAGTAATGAGGATTAAGGGGTATTGGTTTAGGCTTTCCCTCCCAAATTTCAAAAAAAATCCAGACAAATTCATAGGGGATCCAAAGGAATGGGAATTTGCTTCAAAAGAAATCAGAAAGGCAATGAAAGACTTCGGAGTCAAATTTGTCGAAGAGATTGGAGAAGCAGCATTTTACGGGCCAAAGATTGATGTCCAGATAAAGAATGTAATGGGCAAAGAAGAAACCATAGCTACGTCGCAGGTGGACATAGTTGTCCCAAAAAGATTGGGATTGGCCTACGCTGACAAAGATGATAAGAAAAAACATGTCATTGTTATTCACAGGGCAATCTTGGGAAGTTATGAGCGGTTTATTGCATATTTGCTGGAGCAAACAAAGGGCTCTCTTCCACTGTGGCTTTCTCCTGTTCAGGTAAAAGTCCTTTCATTCACAGAGAGGAATAACAAAACAGCGGAGAAACTGGCAGAGTCCCTAAAAAAGGAGGGGATCAGAGTAGAAACAGACACAAGAGACCACACTGTTGAATACAAAGTCAGGGAGGCAGAAGTCACTAAAATTCCATACATATTAGTTATCGGCGACAAGGAGGAGAAGAGTAACACCATAGCTGTGAGGGAGCGCGGCTCCAAGAAGGTCGCCTTTGGTGTCAAAAAGGAAGATTTCCTAAACAACCTTTTGAATCGTATAGAAAAAAAGGCGTAAAATCCCTCAGACTGAATTTAATTTTCAACCGCTGAATAGTCCAATGCCCAAAAAACTATCAGAAAGACCTTTTTTCGCTGTGTAGCGCAACAGCTTCGAGTTGGGAAAAATCTGGGAAAACCTTTTTAAGTGCTTTTCAGAAGGCTTATTATCTGTTTTCTAACAGAGACCCTCCAGATGGAACGCCCCGGGAGAAAGCTTCGGCCCTCCCGGGAAATTCCTCATTCTGATTTTAATGATTAAGTTCTAGAAAAAACTGCCAGTGGTTTTTTGGTGCATGCCTTTCGGGCAGCCCCGTAAGCAAAGCTTCCGGTGCAGGTTTTTTATAAAAAGCTGCAATTATTTCCACGTCACCCACGCAAGTATGAGCAACGCGACCATCTCCAATAGGTTCACTGCCATGTGAAAGGTTGTGAGGCCATAGATTGACTGCTGTAGGATTGAACTGTAGAAAAAGAAATCCAATACGTTTTCAATGAGGAACGCCCCTGCGAAAACCAAAAGCCCTAACGTAAGTTTGGATGATATGGCGCGGTAGCTTCTAAGGTAGATTAGAACAAGTATCACTGTTAGGAGTATGTTAATCCCAATCAGCACCAGGGTTACATCGTCTGCAATTGGCATATGCTATCTCCTTAAACTTCGTGATTTACCTTTTGGCTTATTTCTTCATAAATGTTTTTGTTCTGTTCGAATATTTGCGAGGGGAAGTATATTGTCCCGTATTTTTTATCCTCTGATGTTATTAACCTATTGTCCACCAGGACTTTTATATGATGCTGGACTGTCTTGTAGTCCAGCTTAAGCTCTTTCCCAATTTGGTTCATGTTAAAGGGCCTTTTCATAAGAAGGTTAAGAATCCGCATCCTTGTAATCCCTCCCCTCATTCCTGCAAATAGGTACCACATTACCCTCTTTATGTTTGTGTCGTAAAAGGCCATAGTTATTTGTTTTATTCATTTTAAATAAGGTTTTCGGGGGAGCAGGCTGGGTAATATTACAGTGTAATATTTAATTGGGTGTTTTTTATTTACAAATTGCACTGTTAAGAGGGTATAACACTGTAATACAAGCAGCAAGCAAACCAATACCCAAAAACAGCATCAACCCCACCGACTAAAACCAAAACAAAAACCATGCAAAACGTTTATAAATACCATATCCAAAACTTAACACACATTCTCAAACTGAATATAAAACGGAGGGAAAAATATGGCAAGTAGAGCGCGAACAAAATACTACATTCTGAAGAAAGGAAGACATGTCTCCATCTACACTGGACGAAGCCCAAGGCAAGCAGCCCTCAAAGCAGCAACCCGAGGCGTTACAGAAATAAAGCTCAGGGAACGCGGCCGACGAAACAAAGACAGAACATACAGTGTCCACATCTTTAAGGGAGGCAGGCAAAAAGTCACTCTAGGATCTGAGAATAGACCTGACTGGCTACCATCAAAGGTTTGGAAGCCACGAGTCAACAAAGTACGCGTAGAAAGAGTCAAGACTCTCAGATAAAAAACATAATTTTTCTTTTCTATTTTTTTATTTTATTTCACAAGCTTGCTGAAGCTCTATATAATTTGCAGCAATGTTGACCACAGATTACCATACAACAGCATCAGCAAAATCGTCAGCACGAAAACTGGAGAAAAGCGAACCCCTTCCTTAATCCACATTTTACCGCCTTTCTTCTGGAGGCTTTGAATTTCCTTCTTACCAAGCACTCTCCACCTTTCACTTGCCGGAACATCACCCGCTCTAAGATCCTTAACATCAATCCTTCTCTTAAACAAGTTCTTTTCTACAAACTTCCCATACCTAAGGAATAGTAGAAGGAAGAAGAGAAGCGGCGGAAATATTAGTAGGAACAGAAATTTCTGCGGCGCAACAGTATAGACAAACAAAAACAGCGCAGCAGCAAAGGCAGCTGTCACAACCAATATTCTTGCCACATCCTTCTTGAGGCCGCGGGAGAATTCCTTTCTTTTCTTGCTTTTCAACCCAATCACAACACTGTACACCACAATATAGATGAACGCAACAAAAAAGAAATTAAACAACAACATGAACGGAAAAGGGATGGAACCTGCAGCAAAGCCCAGCCCGTCTGGGAAAAGAAATCCCATTGCACCGAGCAGCCATGCATCACCATCGCCCCACTGCCTCCCATAATATAGTAGAAGCCCAAAAGCCAGGAATGGAACCCCTATCATTGCAGAGTTTATCAGCAGTGAAAAGTTCCCCTCCACGAAATAAAATGCCCCCCGAAGAATCAAGGCTGCTGCAATCATTGAGTAAGGAACCCAATCCGGGAATTCAGTTGTCTTGAGATCCTTCCATCCTGCCCAACCAAAACCTACAAGACCAACCAATATTGATATTATAGCAAGCATAACACTGCCCCTAACCTTATTAATATTCTAGGAAGTATAAATTATATAGCATGAAATGCTGGTTTGTTCTGATTCTTCTCCTACTTATAACCCCAACTGTCCAAGCGCAGGCAGAGCCTGTGTCAACAATCTCAACCCCAATCGAAGCAAAGTCCCCTTATTCACAGGCCAGATGGCTAAATGATGCCCCTGTGAATGGTGTGGCAATCGGAAACAACCCCAACTCAATAATTGTCGGCGTGTTCGTTTACATTGTAAATTCAGAAAAATATTGGAACGGCGCTGCCTGGGTGGTTGGTCCTGTTTTCATTACATCCAACATCAACCCCACAGGGGGAGCTAAAACAGTCACATTCTCCTACCCATTCACCCCAACAGAATCAGGGGAGTATTCCTTTCTTTCCCAGGCAAATGATAACAATGTTTGGCATGAACCATCAAACCCGTTACATAACGTCACTGTTTTCATTGACCTGCTCCCCCCGAAAGTTGAGTTGAAGAAGCTGCCAGCCTGGACCAATACCCCCTACATCAATGTTGAATTCACTGCCACCGATCCCGAGGGAATGAAAATGAATTTTTCTGTTAATTATCAGGTGACCCAGGGCTTGAATGAAATTGGGGAGCCCAATGTTGTAGAGGAGTGGAAAGCAAGGAAAGGTTTCCTTGAGCCAGGGACTGTCAGGTTCCATGAAGTCAAAAACAACCACACCTACAACTTCACTGTCACCGGTGAGGATAAACCAGGGAACGTGAACACATCCCTAAATGTCAGCACAACAATTGATTACTTGAAACCGCTCTGCACAATCCTGCCGCTACCGGAATTTGTCAGATCCCCATTCACTCTAGGATGGAATGCCGCAGACAACATGTCCGGTATTTCAAGCGTTGCAGTGGAATACTTAGATGATAATTCATGGTTGTCAGTAAGCTCTGGATTGATGCCAGGAAGCCCTGGAAAATGCAACACATTCCCCCCAACAGCATCCTCAACCATCTGCGGAAATTTCATCGACAGCTCATACCAGTTCCGCTGCAGTGCTGTGGATAATGCAGGCAATATTGGAGACAATTCCCCCATACTAACATTAACAGTAGATAGCGAGCCCCCAGAACAAGGTAAAATCATTTCCCCATCATCACCCTACAGCAACTCCAAGGTATTCCCTCTTAGTTGGTATTCAACTGACGCGGTCTCAGGAATCCAGTGCTACCACATCAGGTGGTCTAATGACGGGAATAGCTGGACTCTCCTTAGAAATTCAACTGGAGATGTTTGCTTCTTAGCCTGGGACACACAAATGGATTTTGGCAACGGAAAGAACAGCGGTCCAGAGATTCAAAACCCAGAAGACAACGAAAAGGAGTTCTTTTTCCAACTGAATGTCTCTGACCGGGCAGGAAATGACGCAGGCTGGTCCCCCTCGCACAAAGTAACAATGGACTTCAACAACCCAAACCTAACACTGATTGCAAGCGAATCAGGAAAACCATTTACCCAGGGAGTCCCAATAAAAAAGCTAACAGTCAACACAACTGCAAACGATTCAGTATCTGGGATAGGCCCATACACTGTCACCATCCACGTTTTTGGAGAAGAGGAACGCATACACACACAGAAATGTATTGGCAAGGAATCATGCAACCTTACAGTTGAAGTGAACGGAGCCCCAAGGGTTGAATACTTCGCCAGGGTAGAGGACCAGGCCGGCAACGTCAACCAAACACCCACCCACATCTATACACTCAAGCCTGTTGCAAACTTTGTTGCCCACTCCGCAACAATCACCACAGGAACCTCCCACTTCGCTATAATCGAACTGAGAAACATCAACACCAGCCCAATGAACCTCTCAATCCTTTTGGAGGGTTATCCCCTCGCAGGCTTTACCGGCAGCTCAGGCGACTTTGAGAGCTACGAGATCCTCAAGAAAAGCAGGCTCCTTAACACCAGCCCAGTGCAACCATTGGGAACAGGCATAGCAATGGTGGAAGTTGTTGCTGGAACACCTGGCCATTACATCCTCAACATCACAGCAAACTCCACCTCCGGAATCTCCAACACAGATGGAATGCACATCACTGTCCGCTTCCCAACATCTTTCTCAGGCCTGCAGGACTGGGCAGTCCTGCTCCTGGTAGGGCTGGCGCTGCTAATCTACTTCGTCAGAAGCGGGAAAAAATATCAGTAGAACACCTTCTCTATGACAATATTTTACTGTCATCAAAACTAATAACCCCGCCCGGACAATAGTAAAGCATGGGAATCTTTGGGGAGGAGAAGAAGAAAAGGAAGCTTTACCCTTCTTATTACAGAACCCCTGGGGTTGAATCCAGGGAATACAAACTCTTCAAGAAACTGGAGAAGCGTAAACTCTCCTGGTATGAGCGCCTTGTCAGAGCAACAGGTTCTTTTGTGCAGATGAGCCCTGACAAAAAATCCAAGGAAATTTTGGAGCGGTCAATAGCATTTGCAAACCTAAGGATCAGCCCAGAGCAGGTAATGGGAAGCTTTGTCTTCACCATCATAGCATTCGCTGCCTTAGGGATCATTTTCATGACCTCTGGGATTGTCCCCTTCATCGGCGGCTTGGTGACAACCTTTATTGGGGTTCCCCTGGGGTATTTCCTGTTCCGCTATCCACCAAGCCTTGTTAAAACCCTGAGAATCCAGGCTTCCTCCCAAGTGGTTCTAGCAATCCTCTACATGGTAGTTTCAATGAGGATTTCCCCGAACCTCGAACGTGCTCTTAGGTTTGCAGCATCAAACATCTCAGGCCCACTGTCCTGGGACCTTAGAAGGCTGCTGTGGGACATAGAAATCGGAAAATACTACTCAGCCTCACAGGCAATGGACACCTACATTGAGAAGTGGAAGCCTGAGAACGAGGAATTCTCAGAAGCACTTCATTTAGTCAGGGACTCCCAGACCCAGGCTGCGGATAAGTCCAAGCTAATACTTGACCAGGCCCTGGACGTCATTCTGGAAGGGACTAAAACCAGAATGAAGCATTACACCCAGGACCTAAAGCTACCTGTCATGGTCATCCACATGCTTGGTATTGTCCTTCCGATCCTTGGGAGCATCATGGCTCCAATGGCTGCTGTTTTTCTATCAGACCTAGTCCAGCCATGGCACTTTGTGCTTGGCTACAACATCATCCTTCCAATAGTAATCATCGCATTCATCAACATCACGTTATCAAAAAGACCAATGACGTTCTCACCAATAGACATCACCCACCATCCCAACCTCCCAAAGCCAGGCCGCTTCCTTTTGAAAGGGAGGAGCGTTCCTGCCCTGCCGTTTGGAATACTTGTAACATTAATAATCATCACACCAGCACTGTTATTCTACGCCCAGGATCCAACAGTCCTGTTCAGAGGCGTAGCAGACAGGGAATTCACAGCAGAACACCTTGCGATGTCAATGCTACTTGTCCTCGGAGCAGGGCTAGGGATTGCTGTCTATTATATCCTTAGCACGTTCCAGCGCTCCGCAATACAGGAGAACATAAAGACGATGGAAGGCGAATTCGAGCTTGCGCTATTCCAGCTGGGCAACCGCATCTCAGGAGGCACCCCAACAGAACTGGCAGTGGAAAAAGCTGTGACAGACATGAAGGACCTCAAGATCCAAGGCCTCTTTGAAAGGATCCTTTCTAACATCCGCAACCTCGGAATGACATTTGAACAGGCTTTATTTGACAGGGAATACGGAGCACTCCGCTATTACCCATCAAGGATGATACGCAACATTATGCTCACTATTGTGGACACCTCCCGCAGGGGCGTAACCTATGCAGCAGAGTCCATGCTTAGGATTTCCAAATACCTGAAAAATATCCGAGAAACTCAGGAATACATACGGGATTTGCTTGAAGAAACAGTCTCCTCAATGAAGTTCCAGGCTTATTTCCTGACACCGATTGTCACTGGGATGATTGTTTCAATTGCTGAAATTATTATTGAAGTGCTGGCCAAGCTCGGAAAATACATCGAGGGAATGGGCTTTTCAGACCAAATGGGAGTTGGTGACATCGGAGCAATCTTTGGCGGAGCCCAAACATCAACCTCCCCTGAAGTATTCCAGCTCATCATCGGCGTCTACCTAATAGAAGTTGTCTGGATCCTTGGAATGTTCCTGACAAAAATAAACCACGGAGACAACAAAATCATCCAGAGAAATACTATAGGAAAGATGCTGATTGTCGCTTTGATCATGTATTTCGTTGTTGCAATGATATCAGCAAGCATGTTCGGCGAACTGATCAGGGATGCATTGGCAAGCATTGGTATATAGCAGCGCTTAATAGCAGGCTTTGCTATATTTTTATTATGACATCAGTGAAGCAGCCCCGCCTCCCCAAGCAGATTCTCAGCCAATTGTTCAAAGTTTATGATGAGAAAGCTGATATATATGACACTGTCAGCAGGTACCAGGACTCCAAGAATGATATTCTGAAGATAATCCTTCAGGAGGATGTCAAAGGCAAGGTTGTCCTGGATATGGGAGCAGGAACCGGAAGGGCTTCCATTCCATTGGCAGTAAAAGCCAAGAAAGTATATGCACTGGACCAATCAAAATCAATGCTACGTATCCTAAGGAAAAAAATCAAGGCAAAGAAAATCAAAAACATTTCTATTCTGAAATCACCCTTTAAACGCATCCCCATCCCAAGTGAATCAGTGGACCTGGTGGTGTCTGTATGGTCCTTCCCAACACACTCCAAAAATTGGGATCGCGACCTCCGGGAGGTGAGAAGGGTCCTGAAAAAGAATGGCAAAATATTGGTTTTTGACACCTACCACGGCGGCGAGTATTACAGGATGAGGAAGAAGTTCCACAACCCTGAGCTGTTTTCCAGCTTGGAGAATTTCAAGCGCGATTTGCGGAAATGGATGGTGTCTAGGGGCTTCCGGTACCGGATATTAGACGTGGTAGCGGACTTCAGAACTAAGCTGAACGTGGAGCGGGTTTGTGCCCATTTTTTCGGTTATGAGCTCGCCACCCATATGCTGGCGAGGGATAAGGTAATTTTCGGGATGAAGGTTTTTATGTTCTATGGAGGAAAACAATCACAAAGGCGAGCGTGAAATGTGTATGAAAACATTCTACTACATTGAGAAGGACGGGCAAATCTTCCTCGTGGAAAGGGATGGCATCCTCTGCCTCCCTGAAAAAGAGGAAATCCCTTTTGAGTTTAAGCAGTTGAAGGACATGGGAATAAAGGAAGCTAAAATCATCTACTGCGAGCCCAAGCTGGACAACCACCCACACCACTGGCCACATAAAGACACCATCCCCACAATGAACGCAGACCCTCTTGTGAGGCTTGCTGTCAACCGCTCCCTGGTGAGGCATGCCTCAGACGCCATTATTGTAAAGGATGGCAAGGTCCTAATGGTTAAGGCCTCAAGAGGGATATTGCCAGGAACCTGGGACCTACCAGGCGGCTTCATCAATTATGGGGAATCCCCAGAAGAATCCCTGATTAGGGAGGTGAAAGAGGAGATTGGCCTCAAGGTCCAGCCGCAGAAGCTCTTTTGGATGGGCACTGAAAATATAAACGGGTTCTATTTCATGGTGTTTATTTACCTCTGCGAAATTGTGGAGGGAGAAATCAAGCCAGACCCCACTGAAATATCTGACGTGGATTGGCTTCCCCTGGACAAAGCAATCAAATCAGCAGAGAAGCAGTTTGTCAAGAAATCACTGGAGCATTACAAGAAGTCGCTTTGATATCAACAAACCTTTTAAATATCTGAAAACAAAGAATTACACATATCCTCCCCGTCATTGTCTCGACAACGGCGGGCTCATATTTCTGAACTTATTAAACGTGAGTTCTATTTATCATTATGACCAAAGAAAGGGTAATGGCTTTCATAGACGGCAGCAATTTCTATCACGGTCTGAAAAGGAATATTGAAAAGAATGTTGACTGTGATTTTAGTAAACTTGGAAAGGCCATAGCTGGAAAAAGAAGGTTGGTAAGAACTCATTATTATAATGCTCCTCTTGACCAAAAATCAAACCAAGAAAAATACAGAAAACAGCAGATGTATTTCGAGCGCCTCAAACAGACCCCAAATTTTAGGCTTATTCTTGTGCGGCTACAGAAAAGAATGATAGATGGGAAGCCGCTATACGTGGTGAAGGGCGATGACATTCACATTGCAACAGACATGGTTGTACTTGCTTCCAAGAATGCGTATGATACAGCTGTCCTAGTGAGCGGTGACGGGGATTTTGTTCCAGCTGTTAAGGCTGTTCAAGATATGGGAAAGCAAGTGGATAATTTTTATTTCAAATCAGGCCACTCCTGGCACCTAAGACAAACATGCGACCGGTCAGTCCTAATGGACAAGAAGTTCATTATGAAATGCGTTTGAAATTAAGCGCTGGAGCATTACAAGAAGTCGCTTTGATATCAACTAAGGGGTATAAAGTGGACCCTGAATAAAGCAGGTTTTACACAAAGTCCCGAATATGAAGTCCCGTTAAGTTGATGATATAAAAGAAAGAACCATCTCTGTAGAAATGATTCTTCCTCAGAGGAGAAGGTCTAGTGCTGGGAGAAGCCCCTGTTCTCAGGATGGACAAAGAAGACAGTCATCTCCGTCTCCTTAAAGAACTCCTTCACCTCAGCAAGCCTCCTGCCATCTGCAGGGACGATCCCTCCCCGACAGCCTGCCTCTGCCAGCATTTCTGTGGCTTCAAGTTCGTCCCCTGCATCCACCCTCTTGGCGAACGGGAAGAACCCATCCGAGGCAAAGAACGAGCCCCTGGGATCGTGGCCGGCCTTTTTGGCCTTCAGGAGTGCGAACTCAGCAGCTGTCCTCCGGTCCTGCTCCCCAGCACACAGGCCAATCAGCATCCCACCCTTCGCAAGTGCAATGGTATTGCTGTTGGCCCTCCATGCCACACTGAAAGCAATTACCACTGATGCCAGATCGACAGGATTCAGGTCCTTCCCAACCTGCTCCTCAATATTCCGCAGGTCAAATACGAACCTTGGGGCCTTCTGCCTAAGCATCCCGCCCCTGACAGGACGCCATGCCCATTCATCAGGCGGAAAAGCGGGGTTAACAAGGGCGGGATTGGCAAGAAGATGCCTCCTCTCACGCTTGCCGAGAATCTCTGTCCCCTCACCAGAGAAGCCCGGGGCGATGATGACGTCTCCTCCCCACTTCTCCCTTTTCACACGACTTCTCAGATCTTCAGACACAGTAAAGAGGGACCTGGCTGCTTCCGGGCCCACATAGAAGTTGGTCATGATCTCCGCGCCCATGACAGCTTTGGCGTTCCCCAGCATCGCCCTCATTATACCCATTGTAGTGCTATCCCAGTGAATGCCCACACCGCACGGGTTCCCGTGCTTGCATGCAATCACGATGTTGGGCACCCCGTTGAAGTTTGCCCGGAAGGTCTCAGCCATTAGGCACATCATCTCAAGGCTGCGATGGTGTCCTGTGGCGTTGACGTATCCCGGATTACCCAGCACAGTGAAGCGGTCCAGGGCCAGCGGATCATCTGTTCCCAAGGAGAAGAGATGGGCCGGGTTCTGATTGAGGTTCTCGGCCTTTCTCATCTTACTTTTCAGTCTGAGAAACATCCCGGTGAAAATACCGTTGCTGTGGAACTCTGCAGTGTGCATGCAGTACTGGGAAACCAGGAAGTCTGCCTTGGCCCTGAAGAACCTCCTGGTTTCCGGAAGCACATGGCCATACTTTCTCAGCTGGTCTATAACCCGCTGCCGATCCTTTGGGTCGATCACCACGATCCTGCTGCCTTTGGCAGCAGAGTGCGCAGCAGACGGACCGCCGACATCCGTCATCTCGGTCACAGACTCATTTGTTGCGCCCGGTTTCGCGATTTCCCCAGCCACCGGGTAGAAACCAATGCAGGCAAGGTCAATGCGCGGGAGTCCAAGCTTCTCCAGCTCTTTGATGTCCTCCTCAATGGGACGGCTCATCAACCCCCCATGCACCTCCTGCGATAGCGTGACCACCCTATGACCGAACTTTGGCTCACTACCGGTTAGTTCAGCGACGTCCCTGGCTGGAACACCTTCACTGTTCAGGAGCTTTGCAGTTCCACTAGAAGCGATTATGTCCCAGTCAAGCTTTACCAGCGAGCTCGCGAATTCTACAATTCCCCCCTTGTCGAAAACCGTGATAAGCGCAGTTTTTCTCACGATTACCCTCCTTTCAAAGGATATTTACTTGCCCTTGGATGACTTGAGCCAGCGTATCGGAATCCTCATCTTTGCAATGGTACC
>JADHYO010000005.1 GCA_016782405.1 Candidatus Aenigmatarchaeota archaeon | reverse complement strand
CCCCCTGAGAATATAAAAGTGCCAATACCAGGCCGCCGCTGCCCAGATTAAAGTATTTAAATGCTTGGAGGAAAGAATCACTATGACCGAGGAATCTAGCCACGAAACCCCGAAAGAAGAGCAGCCAACACATAAACCAGTAGAAAAACATGTTCACAAACCAGTAGAATCTGCTCACAAGCACAAATCGACAGGCCTAGGCAAGATATTCATTGTTGTTTTTGTAGCAGCCCTAATAGGCAGCTATGCTGGGGTTTCACTAGCAGGTCTTCCGCTCACAGGCGAGGCTGTGAAAGAAGTTGAAAAGCAAGAGCCTACTGAACCTCAGCCCTCCCTAGGAGCAATTGAAATGTCAGGCCTTCTTGACGATGACGCTATGAAAGGGAATGCAGATGCACCGGTCACGATTGTGGAATTTTCTGATTTCCAGTGCTCATTCTGCGCCAGATTCTATTCACAAACACTCCCAGAGATAACTGAGAAATATATTGATACAGGCAAAGTGAAACTTATTTACAGGGACTTCCCGCTAAGTTTCCACCCACAGGCCCAGTCAGCAGCTGAGGCAGCAGAGTGCGCAGGGGAGCAGGACAAGTACTGGGAAATGCATGACATGCTCTATGAAAACCAAGAATCCCTATCAACAGACAATTACAAGAAGTGGGCCGGAGAGATTGGGCTTGACACTGAGAAGTTTAACAACTGCCTTGACTCAGGCAAATTCACAAGCGAGGTTGAAAATGACTTCGCAGCTGGCAGCGCAGCAGGAGTCTCAGGAACACCAAGCTTTGTGATTGGGCCTTCAGACGGTAAAGGAGAGCTTGTCGTAGGGGCATTACCATTCGAGGACTTTGGTGGAGAGAAAGGCTTTAAGACAATTATTGAAGAGGCACTTGCTGCTGCCTAATTCCCTCTTTTATTTCTCATAATTTGTCATAAATTCCCTTCCTATGACCAACAAAATATAGAACTATTCTTTTTGGTCTTTCTTCTATAGAATATATAACCCGATATTTGCCAACTCTAAAACTATATAACCCTTTAAGATTTCCATGAAGGTGTTTACCTGTATATGGGTCTTCTTCGATATGTATTATATGTGACTTTATTCTATCCTTGATATCAGAATCTAGAGAATTGAAATATTTCTTGAATGTTTTAGTAACAACCAAATCATAATTCGTCAAAGCCATGCAATCTGCCTTTTTTCACATCGTCTTTTGCTTCCTTTAGTTTTATCATTGTTTCCTTGTCGTTAATTATGTCCAAAGTCTCCAATAACTCGTCCAGTAAGTTCCTTGTTTGAGCTATCAATTCTATTTCCTGCTTCCCTATCAAACCTTTTCCATCCATGAAAATAGTATAATTCCATTATTTAAATTATTGATCTATCAGCCCTTGAGCGTGCACACATTCCCTTTGCAACGTATCTTCAGGTCCCCAGCTTTTTTTTCGCAGGCACGGGAGCAGAAAAAAACCCCTTTCTTGAAAATTGGTTTCTTAGCTTCCTTCCCGCAAACAATGCATTTAGCCATGATTGATATTCTTTCCTGAGGAATATAAAGCAAATTTTGCCACATCAATCCTATTTCAACGAATTCAGAATCTCCTTTTTGAATGCTGAGAAATCCCCAAGATTGCTTTTGAGAAACTGAAAAACCAGCTCATCATCCACCTCAGCATACCTATGCACAAGAATGTTCCTGAAGCCTTTCATGCCTTTCAACAGCCCCAGTGTTTTGCTGGAAACTATTTTTTTCCTTTTCAGTTTTTGGAACAAATCATCCTCATCAGAGGGGGCGCCGAGCTTTAATCCCTTCACCATCAGGCTGCATATGTCTATGACACACTCTATTGATATTTGAAGAAGCCTCTCGCAAACCCTTCTGTTTTCACTGGAATTCATATAGTCCTCAAAACTTTTTGGAATGAAATCCTTCATCTCCTCCAAATATGAGTTAATCTCATCTATCTTGGACAGAATCCTCTCTTCATCAAGCATACTTAACAGCCTCCAAGTAACCCTTGTAAATATGCTTGAAATCTTCAAATTCTTTGGCAGTTAGATAAGCCATATCATAGAATGCGCCTTCGTCTGAGCAATAAATTACCTTGCCCTCTTTCAAAATTCTGTGTTTGAGGGGGAGCGGCATCTGCTGGAAAATGTGGATATCAAGCTTCCCCCCCAATGCAGCCATATAAGCCAGTCTTTTTTTGGACATCTTCCCTCTGGACATTCCAGGCTTTAAAAACAGACACACATCTATGTCCCTGTACTTTTCATTTCTCGCAAAACTACCGAAAACACTCACAGCTACAATATCATTGTCTTTCTTCACTTTGCCCATCTTCGCTTTATCCAGAACCTCACCCAGATGTTTCTTCATAAAGATAATGCGATTCCGGGCTTTTAAATATCGCTCTAGCGCCCCTTAAGTTTGCACATCCCCTTCCTACTTATTACTTTATAGAAGATCCACCCCACCACCAGCAAAACCACACCGTAAAGGAGAATATCAAGCCCAAGAGAGAAAAGCATCACCCCTGAAGTGATTGCCCCCAGCAACGGGAGCAGGGGAAACCGTCCAATGCTGAGCGGAACCTTAAACTTGCGCTTGCCAGGACTTTTGTACCGCAAAGCTATGACAGAAAGGTTGATAACAATGAATGTGATGTAGATTGTGAAATTCGTAACATTGGCAATCAGGGTGATGTCCCCTGCCAACACCACAATTAGGGAAAGAATCATCACCAGAAGGATTGCAAAATGCGGGGTCCTTCTTTTTGGATGAACCCTCCCCAGAAAAGAGGGGAGGCAGCGATCCCTGGCAATGCCATATGTTATCCTGGAGGAAGCAAGAAGCATCAGCAAAACCGTATTGGTGGTCGAGAACAATGCAATAACAGAAATCAACAGGAACGCGTCAGCACCAATAGCTGCAGAAGCCACGTCTGCAACTGGCGAGGCAGAGACTGCCAGCTCTGCAGGGCTAAGTATGGAAACCGCAGAAATAGCAACCAGAATATAGATAATGGTTGTTGAAACAATCGCAATAAGAAGTGCGCGGGGCATTGTTTTCTGTGGGTTCTTTGTCTCCTCTGACAAACGAACCATTTCCTCAAAACCAATAAACGCAAAGAAAATCAGCGCTGCAGCTGAAAAAAGACTGGTAATGGGCGGAACCTCAAGAAGGTTAACACTCCCGAAATGCGGAATCCCTATTGCAATAATAAAGAAAAGACCTGCAGCCTCGATCAACGTGAAGGCAACAGCGATGCGAGCAGATTGTTTAATGCCCCATAAAATAACAAAAGAAAGCCCAATTATAAGCAGCAACGCAGCAGGTATGACCGGCGTCGCAAAAAGCGCAGCAAAGTAGCCAGCAAATCCCAGGGCAACAGCAGCAGCCCCAATCACACCAGCAAAAATCACCATCCACCCAACCAAAAAGGCTACCCAGGCCCCAAATGACTTGCGGGTATAAACATACTCAGCTCCGGACTTCGGGAAAAGGGAGGAAAGTTCAGCATAGCTCAAGCCTGTAAGCGCAGCCAGCATAGCCGCGAGCAGGAACGCCATCCACACCCCGTTCCCAGCCAGTCCAGCAGCCTTCCCAATCAAAGCATAAATCCCTGCCCCTAGGATAATCCCAATCCCGGAAAGGGAAATCTCCCAAAGACCCAACTCCCTCTTGAGTTTGTAGTGATGTTCAGCTCCCATACGTATTATTGGACCAAACCCCCAATTAAGCTTTTAAGCAAAAGGAGGAAATACATAGTATGGTAAAAACAATCAAGAAAAGAAATTTGAAAAAGGAAAGGGAGCACTACATCAAAAGGATGTCTGCATACGCAGCTGTTATCGTTGTGGTAGTTGTCGGGCTTGGGTTCGGTTTATCAAGCACTGGATTTTTTGTCAGCGACAACCCTGCAACCAGCAACAGCCCTAGCAGCAGCCTTGCAAAATGCCTAACCGCCAATGGGGTGGAGATGTACGGAACTTCCACATGCCCTGCATGCCAGACGCAGAAAGCCAATTTCGGAGACTCCTTTGAATACATCAACTACATTGAGTGCGGTCCAGATGGGAACCCAGAACTCTGTGTTGAGAAAGGAATAGAGGCAATCCCAACCTGGATAATAAATGGGCAAACATATGTAGGGATTCTGAGCGCAGAGAAATTAGCTGAGCTTTCAGGCTGCAACTGAAACAATTTTAATTGAATTTACTTTTTAAAAATTTTTTCGCCTGCTTCATTGTAAAATGACATTAAAGCGGTATTTATTCCAGCCAGGGGAATAATAAAACCATGGAGTGGCACACGCTGAAAGCGCAGCAGATTTTCAAGGAGTTGAAATCTTCTGAGAACGGTTTGGCAGAGGCAGAGGCGAGGAAGCGCCTGCAAGAACAAGGCCCAAATGAGCTAACGAAAGAAAAAGTTATCAACCCAATAGCACTATTTGCTGGGCAGTTCAAGAACTTCCTTGTGATTATACTCCTTGCTGCTGCATTTTTCTCCTTCGGACTTGGGGCTGAGCATTTTCTGGACGGGACAGTAATCCTTATTATTGTAATTCTCAATGCAACATTCGGTTTTGTTCAAGAATTCAGGGCTGGCAAGGCTATTGAGGCCTTGAAGAAGCTCACTTCCCCCGAGTCAATTGTTCTTCGGGGAGGAAAAAAGAAAATCCCCTCCAGGCTTTTGGTCCCAGGTGATATTGTCTTCCTGGAGGAAGGTAGCAAGGTTCCTGCAGACATAAGGCTCTTGGAAACAGCGAACCTGCAGATTGATGAAGCCTCCCTCACAGGGGAGTCAGTCCCTGTGAGCAAATCCCCTGAACCATTGGGCAAGGCTATCCTCGCAGAGAGGAGGAACATGGTTTTCATGGGGACCCATGCAACATATGGCCGCGGGAACGGGGTAGTTGTGGCAACAGGGATGGAAACAGAAATAGGTAAGATTGCCCATCTTATCCAGGAAGCTGAACCTGGCAAAACCCCTCTACAGAAGCAGCTTGGAAGATTCAGCAAAAGCCTTGGTATCCTCATCCTGGTGATTTCCGTTGCCGTAATCCTCGGAGGAATCCTCCGCTCATACCCTGCAATGGACATGGTCCTGACCGGAATAGCGTTGGCAGTGGCCGCCATACCGGAGGGCCTGCCAGCTGTAGTCACCATCACACTGGCGCTTGGACTCCGCCGTCTCTCTGGAAGGAATGCCCTGGTGAGGAGGTTGCCTGCTGTTGAAGCTCTGGGCTCAACCTCAATAATTTGCGCTGACAAAACCGGCACATTAACCCGCGGGGAAATGGCTGTTAGAATGTTCTGGACCAGTGGAGCCCCGGAGGAATTCCTCGGGAAAAAAGCCAAGGATCCCCACACCAAGCTTTTGCTAAGGACTGGCGGCTTATGCAACAACGCCTCTTTTGACAATGGAAAGCTTCTCGGAGACCCAACTGAGGGAGCAATCCTCCAGGCTGCACTGGAAGGAGGGGCTTCACTAAATTTCAAGCGCGTTGAGGAAATCCCATTCTCTTCTGAAAGGAAAATGATGTCCACAGTAAACATCGTGGATGGGAAACAAATCATTTTTGCTAAAGGTGCTCCTGAAGTGCTGCTTGGGAAATGTAGCCACATCCTTAGGAACGGAAAGGAAGTAAAGCTTGGGAAAAAGGAGAGGAGGGAAATCCTCCAAGTGAATGAAAGCTTTGCAAAAGATGCCTTAAGGGTGCTTGGTTTTGCCTACAAAACCGTGGCAGGTAAAGCAAAAGAAAAGGACCTTGTTTTCCTTGGGTTAATGGGAATGATTGACCCTCCCAGAAGCGGGGTTAAGAAGGACGTCCTTGTATGCAAGCGCGCTGGAATAAGGACTGTAATGATTACCGGCGATCATAAAAACACCGCAGTTGCTATTGCCAAGGAGATTGGCATCTACCAGGAAGGTGATCGCGTTCTAACAGGAGAGGAGCTTGACAAACTTGGTGAAAAGGAATTCCGAAGAGTGGTGGAAAAGGTTTCAGTCTATGCCCGAGTGAACCCTTCGCACAAGGTAAGAATCGTGGACGCGTTCAAGAGAAAAGGCGACGTCGTGGCAATGACCGGCGACGGTGTCAACGATGCCCCGGCCCTAAAAAGAGCTGACATTGGGGTTGCAATGGGGATTAAAGGTACTGACGTTGCAAAGGAGGCCAGTGATATGATTCTTACAGATGACAACTTCAGCTCTATTGTTTCTGCTGTTAGGGAAGGTCGCGGGGTTTATGACAATATCTCCCACTTCATCCGCTACTTACTATCCAGCAATATTGCTGAGGTCCTGATAATATTCCTGGCTCTGCTGTTTTTCTTCTCACCTGGACAATTTCTAATACCACTTCTTGCAGTGCAAATCCTCTGGGTAAACCTAGTGACCGATGGACTGCCTGCACTGGCTCTGGGTGTTGATCCACCTGCCCGCGGAATAATGTCAAGAAAACCCCGTCCCGCCAAGGAAAGATTACTCTCCCGCCAGGCCCTAGAATTCATCCTCTTTACCGGCGCTATAATAACAGCAGGAACCCTTTGGATATTCGCAAGCGAGCTCCCAAACCTGGCAAAGGCCCAAACAATGGCTTTCTCCTGCTTGGTAATGTTTGAAATGTTCAACGTGTTCAATGTCCGCAGCCGCGGTGTTGGCTTCTTCTCAAACAGAAAGCTCCTCCTCGCAGTCGGTGGCTCCATTCTCCTGCAACTGTTGGTTGTCTACCTTCCCCCATTGCAAACAGCATTCGGGACCGTTGCTCTTTCATTAGGAGACTGGGCAAAGATAATTCTGGTCTCAGTAACAATCCTAGTGGCAATGACAATCAAGAGGAGAATTAATCACTAGCAATATTGAGTTATTTTATAAAGGTTTTATGGATCGCTTGCTCTCGAAAATCAAGAATCTGGATTCAATAAACTCGCTGCCTTCTATCAATCTTCACGATACCGATTAGATTCTTAGAATAATCAACTTCATAGAGGATTCTGCAATCTCCGACACGAACCCTATATAGTTTCTCTTTATAACCCTGAACAGTTTTGGTATCATGCATTACTGGCCTTGACCGAAGCTCTTCTATTTTCTTAAGTAGTCTCTTGGATGAAATTTTCTCAGCAGTCAAGATGAATTTTCTCGCTTGTTTAGAATAGAGAACATCAAACATTATGATCCAAGTTCTTTTACAATATCAACACGAGAAGTGAGTTTTCCGGCTGCCTTTTCCTCCCTGTAGGCGAGAAGAGCCTCGTAGTCTTCTTCGGTCATAATACTATCAACATCGGCCATATGGGCTTTTATTTCCATTACTTCCTGTTCAATTTTGTTGATTTTTTCCATGATTTGAGTTTCTTGTTTCATGTCTAATAATAAGATATTTCGATTTATTAAGCTTACGGAAACGTCGCCTGCTCTAATCTAAAAAAACACCAAGATTTTTATTGTTTAGAATCTTTTTTTATTGTATGCAGCAAGTATATTTTGCAACCACAAACAAGGGAAAGATCAATTCTGTTAGCTCTTCTCTCAAGAGGTATGATATTGAAGTTGTTCAAGTTCACCTGGACATACCTGAACCAAGGAGTGATGACCTCCAGGAAATTGCAAAGGAAAAGGTTTTGTTTGCGTATGATCACATAAAGAAGCCCGCAATTGCCCAGGATGCTGGCTTTTACATCCACTCTTGCAATGGTTTTCCAGGTGCTTTTGTAAACCTTGCCCTCAATACAATCGGCATCCCCGGGTTGTTAAAATTGGTTGATGGTGAGCCGCGGGGATGTGAGTTCAGGAACTGCCTTGCCTACCTTGATTCATCTCTCAAGGAGCCTGTGTATTTTGAATCATCTGTGAAGGGAACACTTTCCGAGCAACCGAGAGGAGAGAAAGGAGAACATTTCTGGTCTGACCTCTCCTTTATTTTTGTTCCTGAAGGAGAAACCAAGACCCTAGCAGAAATGGGCATGGATGAATACCAAGAATGGCGGGAAGTTAGACTAAGGGATTCATTTTCCTCGAAGTTTGCAGAGTGGTTTTCTATGAGGAAATGAAAGATAGACTGGCCAAGATTTTTATACCACCCCTCCAAGTAATAACATGTTCCGCAGGAAGGGATTGGAATTCAAGAAATTCTTCTCCCCAAAAGCCAAGGTTCTCAGCATTGCTTCCCGTGGGGCTGTCACTTGCAGTGAAAATGATTCTATTGGCAAGGTAGCAAATCTAATGCTTGAAAGAGGCTTTCGGAAGCTGCCAGTTGAGGAGGACAGCAAGCTCCGGGGAATTGTAACTGCTACTGATATACTCAACTACTGCGGTGCAGGAGACCAGTATCAAGAGTTTCTGAAAAGGAAAAATCCGCTCCAGGCCCAAGTGAAAACAATAATGTCCGCCAGGGTAGAGACTATTGAGGCTGACCTCCAACTAGAGAAAGCCTTGGAGAAATTCAAAAACCTCAAGAGAGGCTCGCATCCAATAACAAGAAAAGGAATGCTTGTTGGGGTGATTGCTGACTGGGACTTCCTTAGGAATATCCGCGGCAGGGTTGGTATCCCTGTCGCTGAGTTAATGAGCAAGAGACCTGCGCATGCAAAGGAATCCTATTCCATTTTGGATGCAGCGAATATAATGGTAAAGGGTGGCTACCGCCGCTTGCCAGTAACCAAGTGGGGAATCCTAACTGGAATCATGGTTCCTTCAGACATTCTTTCACACCTAAAGCCAGAAGGCCTTCTCTCTCTAAGAAAGGAAAAAAGAACAGTCCCCCACCTAATGGAAAGGGACGTCCAAGTAGTTGGTCTCGAGGAGGACGTAGGCAAAGCAGCCCGCCTCATGGTAAGCTCTCGGGTGGGTGGGCTCCCAGTAGTGGAGGACACAGAACTAATTGGAATAATCACAGAAAGCGACATTATCCAGGGGCTTGTTTAATTCTCTGAGACAACCCGCTAAGTTGACAGAACAAACAGAAAGAACAACCTGGGAATTGTTCAATCTGCATGGAAAATATCCGTCGCTAGGTCTGCTTCACCTTCTCTCGGACAAAGACAGGGAATGTCTTGTCGTCTTCCCAGGTGAAGTTGTCTCTGTAGGTTTCATCATTGACAATAACTTCAAACCCAACCCCATGCCACATTTCGTGGGAAGCACAATTGAATTCCGCATGTCCAGTAGCATCGGTTTCCACGGGCTGGCTTGTCCACACGTTCGGTGCTATCAAAACCACCTTAACAGATTCAACTGGTGTCTGAACTACATCCTTGCCAACACGTTTTTCACTCAGGATCCTTACCCATATTCTCGGCATGACTAACCTCCATTAAAAGGAAACTTGGATTGGCAGGATTGACCTTTCTACTTCTTTCTATCCCCCCATCAACTCAGCAACCTTCTCCCTGACACTTGAAGCGTTTCCACTCACAGAGGCAGTGTCCGCAACTGCCTCCATGGCTAGGATGAGATCTTCTCCTTTGAGAGTGGAAGCAAGTGAACAGATGTCCTTAACTGCAGAGGATTTTTCAGTCCAGCGAACAGTTGTTCCGACTGCTTCCATGGCTCGGATAAGTTCTTCTCCTTTGAGGGTGGAAGCGAGCGCACAAACTTCCTGGACCGCAGAAGAGTCTTCAGGAACATATAGGGCAGTTTCTGCAATTGCTTCCATGATTTGTCTGATGGTGTCGTCTTCAAGGGTGGAAGCGAGTGTGTGAACTGCTTCCTGATCAAGGGCCTCGGCGACCTTCTTGGCTTCAGAGAGCTCCCTGGTTTTTCGAATACGTTCTACAACTGCCCACACGGATTCACTGAGAGCCTCTCCCTGGTGAGTCAGGAGGGCAGCAATGATTTCCTTACCATGAGGGAAACCAGTGAAGAACTTTGTTATTACAGCGGTTGGATCATCACCATTCACTATTGTGGAAATAACCGAATAAACGCAACTGCCTGCAGCCTTTGCCTGGAGCTCCATATCCCCTACTTGCTTTGCAATTTGGACAAACCTTCTCCTGAGACCGTTGTCCGACAAGTCAATTTTTGTTGTTGTCATGATTCTCTCCTTGAGCTAGATTGATTTTTCTATCACTCCCTACTCGCTGCCTCCATCAACTCCTCAACAGCTCCATCGACCGCAGAGTACATTACAAATCTACGGCGGCGTCTGTTGACCATGAGTTTACGCACAACCCGCCAGAGTTTCCTGCCTTTTAGTGTTGGAATGATTAAGCAAACTGCCTTAATTTTAGAGGAGGGGTCTATGCTCCAGTGGGCAATTTCTTCGACTGCAATCATAACCCGCCTGAGTTTCCTGCCTTTTAGTGTGGAAGCGAGTTTGCAAACCGCTTTGACCGCGGATGCACTTCTTGTCCGGTGAATAGTGTGCGCTACCGCATACACCACTTGCTTGAGATTTTTGCCCTTATGGTTCAGTATGGCAGATGTGATTTCCTCACCGTCAGGAAAACCGATGAAGAATTCCTTTATTACCCGAGCTGGGTCGCCCTTCATTATTGCAGAAACGATTATGTCCAGGCATTGGCATGCAGCCTTTGCCTGGAGATTTTTGTCTCCTACTCGCTCTGCAGCCCCAATGAGTCTTTCCCTGAGGTATTCTTTCGAGAAATCACCCTGTTGTGTCACTGTCATGATTATCTCCTTGGATTTTATCTTCAGGTTTTTGAAAAATCTTGCATGAAAAAGAAACAGCAGCGCTGCAGCTGACAAAACCAACCCACCATGAAGACTTTCGTAGGCTGGGTTCCTTAATACATCACCATTCTCCAGCGCAAAGTTATCTGGGCGATGGTCAGCATTTGCTGAGTGGCTTGAATGTGTGTGGGAGTATGATAACGGTTTCTTAGTATTATTGAGTAACAATTAGAAAAAACATATATAAAGCTGCTGCGAAATAACGCTTGCAGCCTCGTGTTTAGCCACCACTCAGCAGTCACTAAGAGGAAGCTTTATAAAGCTCCAATCTATATTTTTTTCAGCATTGCAGCACTTTGATATGGCTGATATTGAAAAAATACTTGAAGAACTGAAAGAAAGGACGGTCATTGTTGAAGGGAAAAAAGATGTCCGCTCCCTAAAGGAGCTGGGCATTGATTCGATACCGATTAACAGGAGGCCCCTGATTGATGTTGTACAGGGACTTGAAAAGGAAAAAGAGGTTGTAATCCTCACGGACTTTGACCGCGAAGGTAAGCGGTTGTGCGCAAAGTTGCTCACACTGCTCCAGTCCAGGAGGATAAAAACCAGCAGAAGATTGAGGAATATGATAAGAGGATTCGGAAAAACAAGGATAGAAGATTTCAAGGGAATTGAAAGCTTTGAGAAGGCTGCAAGGCAATATAAAAAGGAAGGTGATAATTATGGCGAAACTAGCGCCAACATCAATAAAGTACATAGTAAAAGGAAGGATAAAAGCAAAGGGAGTTATCGAGAAGCCTGACGTTATAGGAGCGGTTTTTGGGCAGACAGAGGGCTTGCTAGGAAGTGATCTAGATCTTAGAGAGCTACAGCAAGCTGGAAAGATTGGAAGGATTGAGGTAAAAATAACCTCAAAGGACGGAACTTCTGAAGGGGAAATAACAATCCCCTCGGCCTTAGATGCAGCTGAAACATCTCTCATTGCAGCCACACTGGAAACAATTGAGAGGATAGGACCGTGCGCTGCTAAAATAGTATTGGAGATGGTAGAGGATACCCGCTCAGAGAAGAGAAAGTATGTTGTGGACAAGGCCCGCGACATACTCAAGGGCCTCATGGACACTGGGGAAAGTGTCTCTGAAATCTCCGAGAGCATCAAAGAATCAGTCCGAACACATGAAATAAGCACATACAAAGGCATGCCTTGCGGACCTGATATGGAGGATTCCGAAGAAGTAATAATCGTGGAGGGAAGGGCAGACATACTCAACCTCCTCCGCTACAGCATACGCAACACCGTAGCTCTAGAAGGAACATCAATCCCCCAAGCGATTGTAGACCTTACAAAGGAAAAGGTCAGCACACTATTTGTTGACGGGGACCGCGGGGGCCAGCTAATAAGCAAAGAGCTCTTTCAGAAAGGGGAAGTAGACTTTGTAGCCACAGCACCTGAAGGAAAAGAGGTAGAGGACCTCACAAAAAAGGAGGTTTTCACGAGCCTCAGGAGCAAGCTGTCAGCTGAGCAATACAAGACAAGTATGTCAAAACAATTCAGAGAGCGGAAAAAACCCCAAGCAGAAAAGTTTGAGCGCAGCTTCAAAAGCACTACCAAGGTCTCAGCAGCAGACAAGGAACGCTTCAAGAAAACACTTGAAGAGCTTGTAGGAACAAGGGCTGCTTGCATTTATTCCGCGGAAAATGAACTCCTTGGAAAGGTCCCAGTAACCGAGCTGCAAAATGTCCTAAAGACAATGGAAAACCCACACACAATAATCTTTGACGGCAAGGTTGACTTCCGCCTGAATTCATTAGCAAAGAGAAAAGGTGTCAAGTTCCTGATCGGAATGGAAAGAGAGAACTTCAACTCCAGCATTGCAATACTCTCCAGAAAAGATTTGGAGTAATTACCTCTTGAAAATCCCAACTTTGTGCGTCAGGTCAACGTGCGTCAGGAAGATTGAGCGGCAACAGTAGCGTTCCAGCCCAAGCTTATCCAGGGTGTTTTTCTTATTGCGACCAGCTTTTTCTGCCTTTTTGTATTCATCCCAGAGGTGGCCAATGGGCTTGCCGCAAGTGAAGCATCTTATCGGTACGATCATAGTATCACTTTAATAATGGTATTGTAAGGGATGGTTTAAATATCTTTAGATCCTTGACTTCTGCTAATGTCTCTTCTTCTTGAGGCTCCCCAAGAATATAATCTTCACCATCCACTACTGTAAGAGGAACAGGAGAGTCCACCACCCTTCGTTCCAACAACTTACCATAATGATGGAGGAATAAGTCGAAATGAGCATTTACATCATACTCTGCAAGTATTGTTGGCTCACCTATGGAATCAAGATATCCTTTAGCAGCAGCGCATTTATTCATTGCAGCAGGGGCAAGGCTAGACCACGTTGCCCCGAAGAATTCAATAGCATGCTTTCCAATATCAGCACACTCACCCAAGCCAACCTTAAAGGAATAGCCATCAACAGTAACACCGCTGTATTCAGTGCCACCTGGATGTTCATGTGAACTAATTGATGTTATTTCACCTGACAGTGGAGGAGAGTAAACAGGCTCACCTGACCTAACCACTTCCCTTGACTTTTCTGCATCAGATGTAGAAACCCTGTAATCTGTTTTAAGAAGAAAGTGCCATGTCTCCCCAACTTCAGGTTGAACATCCCCACAAACAAGATTATCCCGCTTCATATTGAAAACTAGAAAACCGGCTTTAAAAGCTAGGGCAGGCCTGCCTTTGAGAGCAGATCAACATAGCTACGAAGCCTTTTAATCTCGTTCTCCAGGGTCTGGATTGTTTCCAGTACCCTTTCGCTCTCTGTCCCAGGGATTTTTTCCAGCTTTTTCTTTTCCCCCTCAAACTCTGTCAGTGAGGAGGAAATTGACTTGGAAAGTTTGAGTGTTATTGCGTTCTTCAGACATTCCAGAAGGTCCCCTGAAAGTTCTACGTACAGCTTCCTGTCTGCAGTTTTCTTTATTTTCTTCACAACACCAAGAACCTCCAGGAGGTCCAGTGAAAGCGAAATCATACCAGAGGAATAGCCAGTTTCGCGGGCAATCTCCTGCAGCGAAAGAACCTTGCCTTTCACAAGCAAAACCCCAATAATCTGCCCATGTAAAGGGCTGTAACCAATAGAGGAAGCCACCTCAGCAAATGTGGAAAATATCTTCTTCTCAATCTCGTGAATTTCATTCTCCATGAAAAAATTTGAACCCCTTCTTTAAATGCACAGGGGGTATTAATTCAATAAAGCGATTCAGCATGCCATTCGTACTTTCCTGGATCTGGAGCATTACCCGCATAAGAATACCAGACTCCTTCTCCTATGGAAAAAGATATCTTTTTGTCAATAGTAAGGGTATTTGCTCTATAGTCAACTGATATGACATTTACTGGAGGATTATTTCCTATTTTTATAACATCAAACGATTTCATCCCACCCATGCTATCCAGGAAAAATCCTGCATCTCCCACAGGGACTTTGTCAGTGTTCGTTCCCACTGCCTGGGTAATTGTCAAGTGCGTTCCTTTGTCAATGACTGGACTGCCCGCTTTGAGGTGGTAATCCATGTTTGGGTAAGGGTCAACATAAATCGTCTGTGATTTGTAATCGAGAGGATACAGTGTGCTGGCAGTATCCTGTCCCTCGTTTGATTTTTTATAGTTTGAAAAATCGAGATGACTGTCTTGACACATTACACCAATACAGAATCTTTGCGGGTTCCATACTTTATTTTTACCATCATAAACTAGCCAATTGATAGCACAAGAAAGATGCGGAGCAATGAAATTCCCGTCATGGAGGATAGAGAGATGTAAAGGACTAACTGATTGATCTAAATAATAGATACTGGATTCTGAATTAGTGAGAAGATTGTTGTATAATTTAACTCCAAGGGTTGCTTGTGTTTTCCCTGGAATTGAATATACTATTGAATTGAAGTTCTCGTAGATGGTATTGTGGACAATATGAGCATTGTTTGGTGCTTCATCAAAATAAAACCCAACTAAAACGTTCGTTATGTCATTGTACCGTGCAATGGTGGGTACAGTACCTTGAATTTTCACTCCCATTTTATCTCTTCTTCCCCAGGCAGAATAAATTGAATTGTCTTCAAGTACATACCCATAATTGAACACCCCACCTGAGGGTCCGCTCATGCGAATCATATATGGGTAGCCTGCACCCTGTCCATTGGTAGTGATATATACCTTATTCTTGCGGACAATCACATCATGTAGGAGCTTATTTCCTCCAATATCAATTTCCACAATATCCATATTGAAGGGTTTACTAATCAAATTATCATAAACCTCATTTTTTTCAATAATATAGGAACCAGCATCATCTTCAACAAAAATCCCTCCCCCATGATTGTCATGTATTTTGTTGTTTCGTATTATGCTGTTTGCTTGCTCTGTTCTTCCGTTGCTCGCGGTTATGAAGATGGCATACATACCCCGATTGTCGTGGATGTTCATGTTTTCCAGAATAATTCTCTTTGACTTCCCAACAACAAGAATGCCAAACCCATCGGAGTTTCTCACCTCAATGTTTTTAATGGTAATGTCCGACCTCCCGGGAACAGTGATAATGGCGCTTAAAACACTTAAAACCCCTCCCCCTACGGCAATGCCGTCAAGGGCTACTTTTTCATTCTGGTATGCTGTAAGGGTTATAGATCCTACAGTAAATGTAATTTTTTCGTTATACATCCGGGTGGTGGTTGTTCCTCCCCGGATATAGACTGTGTACCCACGGCTTGCGGCATTGATAGCCCGCTGGATAGTTTTGCAGGGTTGGGAAAAAGTGCAGGGATTATTATCATTTCCGTTCTGATTGTCAGCATAGGTTTCCGGTACAGTGGGAATATCAAGTCCTCCATCTGAATCAAAAAATTTCCCTGCAGGACTAGCTGTTGGGGTGTATCCTGAAGCAGCAGCCCCCAGCAAAGCTATCACAATACCAACTAACAATATAGCAAAGAATGGATTTGATTTTCGTTTTTTCTTGCGGAACATGCTACCAATATATACTTGGCTTTTATCCCATTTAAGTCTTCAGAGAGGCAATAATAAAACATGGCTGCTTGCAGGACCCCGGGAAGAAAATCCCAAAGGGTCATCTCCCGCGATCACAGGGTTGCTTCTCCTTCCTATGGAAGGGTTCATTCATTTGTTTACAAACGGGGAAAGGGCTGTTGGCTTTGGGACATGGACGGCCGCAAGTATCTGGACTTTGCTGCTGGTATTGCTGTGATGAATGTTGGGCATTCAAACCCAGAGGTTGTAAGCGCTGTGAAGAAACAGCTTTCCCTTGGACTGCATGCAGGGTTCCCTGATTTTTATGCCGAAACCTCTGTGAGGTTTATTGAGAAGCTTTTCAGTTTGCTGCCAGGTTTTGGGAAGGCGTTCCTGACAAACTCCGGGACCGAGAGCGTTGAAGCAGCGCTTAAACTGGCGAAATGGTCCTCTGGAAAGAAATGGCTAATTGCATTTGATCACTGTTTCCACGGAAGGACAATGGGTTCGCTCTCAATGACAAACAGCAAACCAGTCCAGCAGAAAGGATTTGGCCCATTCCTTCCAGTGAAGCATGCTGAATTTCCTTATCCTTACCGCTCTAAGCTGGATGACGAATCCTTGACAGAGCGTTGCATCCAAAGTGTTGTGAAAAGGGTAAAGGAAGTGAAAGGCGATGTTGCTGCTGTTTTTGTGGAGCCCATTCAAGGGGAAGGTGGCTATGTGGTCCCGCCAGCAGGGTTTCACAAGGAACTTAGAAAACTCTGCACTGAGGAAGGAATCCTTTTGTGCGGGGATGAGATTCAGGCTGGCTGCTTCCGGACCGGCACGTTCCTTGCTCTGCAAGGTTTTGGTGTAAAGCCTGACCTGGTCTGCCTGGCAAAGGCAATTGGCGGAGGACTCCCAATCGGAGCAATGGTTGCAAAGAAATCCATTATGAGATGGCCTGAAGGATCCCACTCCAATACATTCGGAGGCAATCTTCTGGCGTGTGCTGCAGGAACAGCTGCACTGGACTTTATGAAGAAGAAGCGCCTGGGGGAGAATGTGAAAAATGTTGGGAAGCACATACTAACTCGCCTGGAGGAGCTCAAGGAGCGCTATGAAATAATCGGCGACGTTAGAGGCCGAGGCCTGATGATTGGAATAGAGATTGTCAAGGACAAGAAAAGCAAACGTTTCGGTATCGAGGAGAGGAAGAAAATTATTTGTTCAGCTGAGAAAGCTGGCTTGCTCATGCTTCCTGCAGGCAAAAGTGTTGTGAGGATGTGCCCACCGCTTGTCCTGACAAAAGAGCAGGCTGACAAAGGCCTGGAAATTTTCGAGAAAGCTGTGAAGAGTGTGTGATCCATTGGTTTCACCCTTTTAAACCAAAAAACCAATTAATGACATGGACACAATGAAATTCAGAATAGTTATAGAGCAGGATGAAAACGGCGCATATACAGTTGAATGTCCGTCCCTGCCCGGATGCGTTTCTCAGGGAAAAACTAGGAAAGAAGCTCTGGAAAACATAAAGGACGCTGTCCAAGGTTATTTGGAAAGCCTGAAAAAACACAATGAACCAATACCCCCTCCAATTTTTGAGGAAGTGGTAGAAGTACATGCCTAAGCTACCTGTTATTTCTGGTCATGAAGCAGTAAAAGCTTTCATAAAGATTGGATATCAACCTGACCACCAGACAGGAAGCCACATTATTCTCCGCCACATAAACCCACCGCATAGGAGGTTAACTGTTCCAAATCACAAAGAACTGAACAAGAAAACACTAAAGAAAATAATCAACCAAGCTGGGCTCACAGTTGTGGAGTTTGTAAGCCTTCTATGAAGCCTGGAAATTTTGAAAGGGTTTTTAAAACAACTAATCGGTGTTAAACTCAACCGAACAATTTCAGAAGGTTTAAATAAAATTCAATCTAATAAATAAATATGGGGAAGAAATATTATTTAATTCTTGGAATAATTGTGTTGGTGGTTATAGCCGGTGTTTGGGTTGGTGTGGATTTCAGCCAAACTGAAACCATACTTGCTATGTCACCTTATATTGAGTTTGAAGCAACTGTTGTTTCATTGTCTCTGGGCGAATCAACACTCGATGATCTCGCTATTGATCAATCAAAATCTTATGTTGAGGGTGAGGAGCTTTACAACGCCCCAAGTGATTCAGCTGTTGTTAAGGTTGATAGGGTCATTGAAACTGGAGGCACTTCAAATTTTGATTGGTCATCAATAGGAGTTGAGGAAGGTAAGGAAGTTTCACTTGATTTTAGTAATACTGTGAGACCGACAAAAATAATAACCGCTGTTGGTGAAACCACACAAAGCGGTAGTGGTGTTTCACACCAAATTGTCCACACTAGAATCAGTTTTGAAGATGGGTATTTTGTTTTCCGGGTAAACGGAAACTCGGTTACTGAAACTATATTACCTGGTTTGAAAGAAGGTTCTAAATTCAGAACAAAACTTTGGAGAATATTTGGAGTTGAAGTAGGGGAGTACGAAATTATTTCTTAAGCTATCAGATGAGGATTCGCACATCAGCTGCCCATGCCCCGTTAGGGGAGGCAAAGAGCGGATTGATATCCAGCTCCTTTATTTTTGGGGTTTTCTCAACCAGTTTGGAAACAGCCAAAAGAGCAGATTCAAGTTTCTTGAAATTAATTGGTTTCTCCCCGCGAATACCTGCAAGAAGGGGGTAGCCCTTGATTTCAGAAATCATCTCTCTGGCATCCTTCTGCTGGATTGGAATCAGGCGAAAGGAAACGTCCTTAAGAACCTCAACAAAAATCCCGCCAAGACCAAACATAAGGACTGGCCCGAATTGGGGATCCTGCTTGGCTCCGATAATCACTTCGCGGCCCTCCAGCTGCTGTTGGACCAAAACCCCGTCAATCCTTGCTTTGGGGTTGTGTTTTTTTGCATTCTTCAGGATTGTTTCATAGGCTGAGCTGACCTCTTTCTCGTTTGACACTCCTGTTAAAACGCCTTTACTATCGGTCTTGTGGATTATTTCAGGAGAGGAGATTTTCATGACAACAGGAAAACCAAGCCTCTTTGCAAAGGTAACAGCATGTTTCTCAGAGACTGCAAGAAATTGTTTCACTGCAGGTATGTTGTGTTTTTTTAGCAATGCAGATGTCTGGCCGGGGCTGAGCATCTTCATATGTTATTATTAACTCGCCGCCATTAATACTTACTCATGGAAAACCCAATCACAAAAGGTTTGATAATAGCAAACATCATAGTGTTCCTGCTCGTATTCTCAATGCCTGAAAAGCTCATGGAAAACGTTTTCAACGCGTTTGCTTTCTCCAGCGGCACTGCAATAGAACCCTGGAGATGGGTAACAAGCCTCTTCCTTCATGTGTCCGCCTCCCACTTGTTTTTCAACATGCTCGGCCTGTTCTTCTTTGGAAGAATCCTGGAGGAAGAGGTCCCAAAGGGGTGGTTCCTGGCTATATATTTTGTGGCAGGGTTGCTAGGAAACTTTGTATTTATGTTCACATCTGCCTCACCAGTTGTTGGGGCCTCAGGAGCAATGTTCGGCATCATGGGAGCAGCAATGCTCCTTAACCCAATCAAGAGGGTCCACCTATACGTCTTCCCGTTGCCGCTTGGAATTGTTGCAGTAACATTCATAGTATTCGAAACACTGGCAACATACTACAAGCCAGCAGAAATCGCAGTGGATAACGTGGCCCACATCTCCCATGTAGCTGGCATCCTAACAGGAGCAATCTTTGCATTTTTCAATTCACCAAAAAGAAGCATGAAAGGTATCCTTGTCTTGGTGCTTTCACTCCTGCTCTTGGTTTTACTTTCCCCTGTTTTCGCACTGATATCGGGGATTGGCGGATTAATATTGGAAGTGATTGATTTTGTAGTGGGGATTGTGCTCTACAACCTGGCCTCATTGCTGGCATTCCTTTGGGCATAGCTGCAGCTGGCAAATAAAAAAAGAAATGAACAGGAAATCCATCACTTAGTGACAACGGGGATTCCCAGTTCTGATGCGTAAGTCTTAGTTTTCTCTTGCTCTTCCAAGTCAATTGGTCCGAGGATGTAAGGGCTTTTAACTCCTGTGACAATTGTTATCACACGAATTTTCCCCTTGAATGTAGGATCTATCCTTGAGCCCCAAATGACTTGGGCGTCTTGATCGAGCTGCCTTCCAACATATTCCCCAATGAGGTTCACTTCATCTAGCTTGAGGTCTGTCCCGCCTGTGATGTGTATCAGCGCACCAGTCCCGCCGGCGTAGTCCACTTCCAATAGCGGATTGGTCATTGCCTTAGCCACTGCTTCCTCAGCGCGATTGCGTGTGTCAGATTCACCAAAGCCCACGGCTGCAACGCCACCAGAGTGCATTATTGTCTTGACATCTGCGTAGTCCAGATTCACAAGGCTGGGAGTTGCGATTGTCTCGGTAACGCCCTTGATGATGGTTGCTATCAGGTTGTCTGCCACACCAAACGCTTGCTGCAGCGGAAGGTCACCTGCGATTTTCAGTAGGCGATCGTTCTCAATTACGATCACTGTGTCGCAAACCTGCCTCAAGTGGGAAAGCCCGTCTTCAGCCCTGCGGATTCTTGCACCTTCAATCTTGAAGGGCATGGTCACGCATCCAATGACAATGGCTCCCATGTCCCTTGCCATCTTTGCTATTTCTGGAGATGCTCCTGTACCAGTCCCGCCACCAAGGCCAGTGACCAGGTAGAGCATGTCCGTTTCCTTTAGCAAGGCACGAATGTCCTTCTCACTCTCCTCTGCTGCTTTCTTCCCTGTGTTTGGGTAGCCGCCTGCACCAAGCCCGCGGGTCAACTCCTTCCCTATCAGGAGCTTTTTGTCTGCCTTGCTAACCTGGAGGTGCTTGGCATCAGTGTTGACAGCAATTGTATTTGCACCCTGTATCCCAAGCTCTGAGAGTCGGGTAACACAATTGTTCCCTGCACCGCCTGCTCCCAAAACAAGGATTCTCGCTTCCCGCGCATCCACACCAAACTCGTCCTGGATGCTTTGATTGATGTCCTTTTCTTCCTTAGGGGCAAAGTCCTTGAAGTTCTGCTCGAAAACCTTTTGCATTTTTGCTTCTTCCATTTTTTTCCCTCCTATTTAAAGCCTTTGCCAAATACTCGAACATATGTTTTCGATTATACCTGTTCGGGTACGGAAAGGTTTTTAAGTATATTCAACTAAATATACTCCAGAATAAGTCGTTTTCCGGCTTCAATGGTAGTTATAATTTAACTTTCATTCAATGGCAGTTGAGTGAAAGTCTGTTTTTGGTTTTTTGTTCAATAGTTGTGAGTATATATTGGCTGCGACTGTATATAAACCTTTTCGGAACTGCTCGCTTTATTTAAATTGCTTCCCAAATATCTTGTATGGACTATGAAACATTGCTGGAGAAGGGGATGAAGGCAGTCCCAAAAAGAAAGGGTTCAGGCGAGCGTTTTGAAATCCCTAAAGCTGTTCTGGAAGTGGCAGGGAGAAGGACAATAATAGTCAATGTGCTTGAAATTTCAACAACGCTCAGGCGGGACCCCAGCCACTTCATTAAATTCCTGTTGAAAGAGCTGGCAACCAAGGGCGAGCTCTCAGGCCAGCGGTTGTTCGTCCTCGGGAATTTCACCCAGGACATGATAAACAAAAAGATTGAGATATATGTTAAGAGCTATGTGTTCTGCCCAGAGTGCGGCAAGCCAGACACCAAGATTGTTAAAGAGGGCCGCTTTACCCTAATGAAATGCGAGGCCTGCGGCGCAAGGCAGAGCTTCGGCTGAGGTTGAAATGAGTTATCAATACCATGAAGGGGTCACCCTGGCCGACATTGCCTTTTCTGTTGAGGCTAAAAGCCCCGAGAATCTAATGGTGGATGGGGCAAAGGCCACATTCGAGTCAATGGTTGACCTGAAGGAAGTGAAACCATCCAAGGCTATGGAAATCAAGCTGGAAGCCGCTTCAATGGAGAAGTTGTTTTTCGAGTGGATTGAGGAGCTTATTTACCTTAAAGACTCAGAGGAGATGGCATTCTCCAAGTTCGAGGTGAAAATCACTAGCGGGCAGAAATATTTTCTGAAGGGAAAGGCTTTCGGAGAGAAAATCAGCATCAAGCACAACCAGAAGGTGGATGTCAAAGCAATCACCTACCATCAATTCTCTGTCAAGAAAGCGGGGAAGGGGTGGAAAGCCTTTGTTGTTCTGGACGTCTAGTTGAGGGTTTTTTAAGCCAGCAACCAAAGGGTTGTTATGGGTAATATATGTTTTGAGCCTATTGGATTTGTGTCATCCCATTTCACACGCCCCAAGGACTTGGTTATTGCGTGCGAGAAAGGAATGAAAACAAAAACCAGCTCCAAAATAATAATCGAGGAAAGGTTTGCCAGTGGTTTGGAGGGATTGGAAGAATTCTCCCACGTTTTTGTGCTGTATTATCTTGACATGGCGGAAAGGATTGAACTAAAAACACACCCAGGACCGCCATCAGTCAAGGGCTTGCCGAAGGTTGGCGTGTTCGCTTCAAGGAGCCAGTACAGGCCGAACAAGATAGCACTTAGGCTGGCAAGGATCGTCAAGATTGAAAAGAACGTTCTTCATGTGGAGGGATTGGATGCAGTTGACAATTCCCCTGTCCTGGATATCAAGCCATACGTGAGCGGCTTCGACAGGCCCAAGGAATTCAAAACAGCAAGTTGGTACGACTGGTTAATAGTGTAACTGCTATTGGTTTTTATATCTTTCGGTCAATAAACAGGCATGAAGCGAGGATTTAGCCAAGATATTGCGATAGCAAGGCCAGGGACATTCATAGTTGATGAATTCTATTACAGCGGTTACCATCCAAGGGTTGAGATGGCAGAATCATTAGTAGACCCAAATCTGCGCGGAGAACCACCATCAGACTATTATGATAGCAGATTTTCACTCCCACTAAGCTACGTCACAGCTCTTTATGATATTGGCAGGATAATGAAAACAACAAGGATTGTATCAAGCAATGGGAGTGTTGAAAAGCCCGCAATCCGGGGTAACGTCCCAAGGTCAGTGCTTTCTGCCGCAGTAAAAATATACAATTATTACAAGAATGGTGGTAGGGCTTGGCATAACAGCTTCTTCTACACCCTTCCGAGTCATCACCCACAGCCAATTGGTTCCACAAGGAAGAAGGGTAAAATATTCGGAAACCATTACAAGCGTGTTAACCTCCTTAAAAGGACAAAAAAAGGATGGAAGATCAGGGCTGATAAAAGCGATATCCACGACCATTCAATACCAAAGCCTGGGATAATTGTTCCTGATTACCCAACATTCGATGGGTTTGGTTATCCTTTAAGGACCACAACGGATTATGAAGAAGCAATTTCATTGATTAAGGAGACAGGTCTCACTGAAGATTTTGCGAAAGAAGAAATAGGTTTTTTTGAAATACTTGATGGGAACGGCGAACCCACAGACAATCCAAACGGTATTTTCGGTGCAACAACCGCAAGAAGCGCCCAGGGTGGATTAACTGTTGCCCTCATAAAACCTGATACCACTGATGGCGACTTTGACATTTTCAAGGCTTACTTGCTAGAGTAATGCTTATAAAACAGCACTGCTTCTAATACTATACTGATTTTTTAGGTATAAAAACAATATCAACACAATTTGCCGGACAAACATTAGGTATTTAAGGAATCAAACCAATTAAAATAATATGATATCAAACGAAAACCTTGCCGCAATACATGGATATTTGTGCTCAGATGGGTATGTCATTACAAATCCTATAACACAAAAACACAAATATTATTATATCGCTCTTAGGAACAAGAACATAACCCTTCTTAAAGATTTTCAGAAGAAATGCAATATTGTTTTTGGTATTAAACCGATAATTTCAAAACAAATAGATAGATGTAAAATACAAAACAAAAAACTGTTCATCAGGCTCACATCTGAGTTTGGTTCTTTTTATTCACATGAATGGAAAATGCCAACAATGAACAAAAAAAGTTTAAGGAGGTGGATGAGAGCTTATTTTGATTGTGATGGTTGGGTTAGGGTATTGAAAGCAAAGGATAGAAAAATAGGTTTGGAATCTGTGAATGAGGGGGGATTGAAAGAAATACAAAGTGCTCTTCTCCACAACTTCTCAATAAAATCGAATATAAATCCAAAGAAAGGAAGAAAAATTTACGCAATGAACATATGCGGAAAAGATAATTTAGCACTATTTAAAAATCATATTGGATTTTTACATCCTGAAAAATCAAAAAAACTTGAGGATGCTTTAGATTCTTATATGGATTATAATTGGTCTATTCCTCAGGAAAGGGGAAAATTATTGCAATTCATTCTTCAAAAAGGAAGGAAAAGGGAGTCGAGAAATGAGATAAGGTTCTATTCTATTTTGAAAAAGAACCTGTTACTTTTAAATGCTTTATTACAGAAATATAATATTCGATCAAAGATATTCGGTCCATGGAAAAACAATTGGGGGAGTGAATATTTTTGTTTGATAGTCATATCAGATGAAATTGATAAGATAAGGAGGTAACCATGGGATTTGAAAGAAGGGAATTGAAGAAGCCTGATTTCCAGAAAGTGAACGACTACATGTGGGACATCCCTACAAGCTTTAAGCAAGGGATGAAGGTCCCGGCCCGCATCATCGCCAGCAAGCAACTCCTGGATGAGATGGACATGATGGTGTTTGACCAGGCCACAAATGTAGCCACGCTTCCAGGCATAATTAACCACGCCTTTTGCATGCCCGATGGCCACTTCTTTTTAGCTTAGCTAAAAGGAGGCAAATCCGGGTATGGTTTTCCAATTGGCGGAGTTGCTGCAATGGATCTGGAATCTGGAGTGATTAGCCCAGGCGGCATTGGATTTGATATTAATTGTGGTATGCGCCTCCTAAGAACAAACCTCACTGTAAAGGATGTGCAGCCCAAGCTAAGGGAGCTGATTGACACGCTTTTTGACAAGGTTCCTGCTGGTGTTGGAAGGAGCGGAATTCTTAGGCTTTCACCAAAGGAGTTCAGGGAAATGGTTGAAATGGGCTCTCGCTGGTGCATTGAAAAGGGTTATGGTTGGAAAGAGGACATGGAATACACTGAAGAGAAAGGCTGCATCCCTGGTGCAGACCAGTCCAAGGTTTCAGAAAGATCTGTTTCCCGCGGGTTAAAACAAATCGGGACCCTGGGCTCAGGTAATCATTATTTAGAAATCCAAGTGGTGAAGGAAGAAAATATTTTTGAAAAGGAATTAGCAGAGAAGTTTGGACTTTTCCCTGGGCAGATTGTTGTAATGTTTCACTGCGGCTCTCGCGGATTTGGCCACCAAGTTGCAACAGATTATCTAAAACTTTTCCTGGATGTGATGGGACCTAAATTCAATATTAAAATCCTAGACCGCGAGCTTGCATGCGCCCCATTCCAGTCACAGGAAGGTCAGGACTATTTCGCTGCAATGAAGGCAGCAATTAACATGAGCTTTGCAAACAGGCAGGCAATTGCACACAAGATTAGGGAATCATTTTCAAAGGTTTTTGGCATGCCCGCAGAGGATATGGAAATGCATCAAATCTATGACGTTTCGCACAACACTGCCAAAGTAGAAGAGCACGAAGTGGACGGGAAGAGGAAAAAAGTATTAGTCCACCGGAAGGGAGCAACCCGCTCCTTTGGACCTGGCCGTGAGGACATCCCTGCAAAGTATGCAGACATAGGCCAACCAGTCATCATTGGAGGGAGCATGGAAACAGGCTCCTATCTCTTGGTCGGAACAAAGGAAGCAGAAAAGCTTACCTTCTCCTCAACAGCCCACGGAGCTGGAAGAACAATGTCCAGGACAAGGGCCCGCCACATGTTCAGGGGAGACAAGCTCCTAAAGGACATGGAAAAGAAAGGCATCTATGTTAAAACAGTTTCTCTAAAAGGCTTAGCTGAGGAAGCGGGTGGCGCATACAAGGATGTGAACGCTGTCATAGACTCAACCCACCAGGCAGGAATTTCAAAGAAGGTCGTACGTCTTTCGCCACTGGCTAATGTGAAAGGCTAGTAGCTGCTTTTATTTCCCAACTACTTAATTTTTTCATGGTAACTGAAAAGCAGGTGTGGGAAGCTCTAAAAGAAGTGAAAGACCCAGAACTAGACATTGATGTTGTAACCTTAGGGTTGATTTATGAAGTCAAGGTTGAAGGAGAGAAAGCCAAGATTAAAATGACCTTCACTTCCCCGTTCTGCCCTTACGGGCAAGCCCTGGTTGAAGAAGTCAAGCAAAAAGCAGTGGCAGCTGGAGTAAAAGATGCAGAAGTGGAGATTGTTTTTGACCCACCATGGGAGCCCTCCGCCGAGCTGAAGGCCACACTGGGAGTGGGATAATGAATACTGCATTCTTCAAATCAATAGAAACCATCTTCCTTCTCTATAAAGAAAAGCACGGGGAGGAGCAAGCACTTGCTTTTTTCAGGGAATTCTTTGCCACCAGGTTGAAAGCGGTTTATGATTCAATGGGGTTTGAAAAAGGAAAACCAGAGGACTTCAAGCGAGTGGTAGAGGAGAATGACAAAAATCTCGGGCTCCCTGTGGAAATTATTTTAGAGGGAAACAAAATCATTTACCGCTTCTTGGAGGACCCATTCCCTGGACTGCGGGGCCAGGTTGATGCAGAGAAATGGGATTCATGCTTCATGGACTTCAAAATTTCTCACATTCTCGGAGACTGGAGCCGCAAGGTCACCAAGCATCTTTGGAAAGGCGACCCATACACAGAGCATGTCATTGAAAAATCATCCTGAGAAGCGAGGGGAAAAAGCGGTTCGCTCCATGCGCAATCCATGGACCAATTATGTTTTTTGTTTTTCCCGCAACCCACGCCAGCAGCAGCCCTTGGGCTATTGTGGATATGAGAAAGAGGGAATTGAAGTGCTGTGGATGGATGAGCACAAACCCAAGGACAGATGTTGAATAAGCTATTTTTGGTGTGGTTTTTTTCATGAGGTAGAGCAGCAGGAATCCACGAAAAAAGAATTCCTCAGTAAAGGATTCAAAGAACATTATTGACCTGAAGGCAAGGTCCCACTGGGTCACTGAAACCAGCAAAGTGATTGCTATAGTTACTATTGCTGCAGCAATTCCAAGGGAAACGCTTTTACCCAAAGCCTTCCTTCTCACACCAAAATCAATGAAAATGTTTTTCAGGGACCATTTCTCCAGGAAGAATACAGCAAGAATTGGAATGAATATAAAGAGAATAATCTTCCCAAGGAAATATCCTACTGTAGGGACCAAGTTGGCGAGGATATTTACAAGCGGGTAAAAAGCAACAGTAAAAACGCATGCAATGCAAACTACAATAACAGCTTTGCGCTCCTTCCTCTTCCAGAAGCTGTAAGCCAGTGGTATCAAGAGTACCAAAAGCATTGGAGCAACAGGAAACTGTTCCAACATGAAAAAAGTTTAGCTTTGCAGAATATAATGATTCCCCCAAATTCTGGGATCAATCCTGCTTCCTAACCAAATTGTTCTCTGCGTCCTTGTGGTCATACTTTGCAAGAATCTCCGCTTTCACGGCGTTGAACGCATCCTCAATATCCACACCAAGCTGGTTTGCAAGCCTGCAAAGAGCAAAGAACAAGTCACCAATCCCATCCTTGAAAATAGCGATGTTGTCTGCAACATATTTTATGCGCTCCTCCTCTGATTTGTAGCGGAGGTGTTGCGACATCTCAATTAACTCTTCATGGAGGTGATCAAACTTGTCCACTGTGGGAGCATCATTCCAGCGGTTGCGCTCAGCAAATTGTTTCACAACCTTCTGGGCATCCCTCATTGTGGTAATGCGTTCTTCCATCTGAAGAATTAGCTTCCGGTTTTAAAAATTACATCCATCCTTTTTTCTTGAAAAAACCAAGCATGACAGCAATCAGTGCAAGCATGATAACAATAATATACCAGAACCCAAGGGGGTCCTTGGCACCGGGAAGCACCAGGAAGTTCATTCCATAGACCCCAGAAATGACAGTTAGCGGCAGCATTATTGTGGCCATCACCGACAAAACCTTCATCACTTCGTTCGTGGTGTTGGAAACAGAAGACATATAGGCGTCAAAGCTCCCTGAAAGCGTGTCACGGTAATCCTCAATCATATCTGTAACAGTATAGAAGTGGTCATGCACATCCCGGAAGTATGTCTGACATGATGGTGAAATTAGGCTGTACTTGTTTTTCGCAAGGAAAGAAATCTTTTCCTGTTGGGGGATAATGATTTTCTTTATTTTGTTTATCCTTCTCTTCAGGTCAAGTATTTTTGCCAGTATGTCAGGGCCTGGATCCCTTATTATCCTTGCTTCAATCCTGTCTATTGCATTGTCATATGCCTCCATTGCTGGAATGAAATTATCCACCTCCATGTCAATTAAACTGTGCATAAGGAAGTCCATCCCTCCCTTGAAGAGGGAGCTCATTTTCTTGCCCTCAGATTTCAGTTTGTTAAAGCTTGCAATTCCTTTGTGAGATGTGACAAGAAAGTTCTTCCCCAGAATAAAATCCATTTCCATCAGCCTGATGTTTCTTTGTTTTATCATCCCGTAGAGAACCACAAAAATATAACGATCAAACTCCTCTATCTTTGCGCGAGTGTTTGGGGTCAGAATGTCCTCAGCAGTGATTGGGTGTATGCCAAATATTTCCTTGACCAATGTAACCTCGTTCGGGGTGGGGTTTGTCAAGTCAACCCAGATCCTTTTCTTAAGCCTCGCAAGAGTCCGGAGCTTTTCCAGCGGAACCTTCACAGCTTTCCTGTCAGAGTAAAAAACCTCGATCATTGTAATTTAATTGGTGAGGTTGCATAAAAATGTAACTAAAAGCGTATTGACAAGTAAGCAAACACTACTTGCCCATTCCCCTAAGGAATTCTGTCAGCAACCTAACCCCAACCCCAGTGGCCCATTTGGGGATATAGCCGCGGCCCTTCGCTGACCAAGCGGTCCCACCAATGTCAATATGGACAAGTGGGCCCTTAACAAAGGAGTTCAGGAAAGCAGCACCCATTATGGTTCCTGCATAACGCTTGTTGTAGCCAAGGTTCCTCACGTCAGCGATTTCCCCTTTAACTTCTTCCTTGAATTCCTCGTAAAGAGGCAGTTCCCAAACCCTCTCGCCAGTCCGTTCTCCTGCAGCAAAAAGTTTTTGCACAGTTTTTTTGTCTGTACCTATCACCGGGGTAACAAGTTCCCCGAAAGTATACAGAGCAGCGCCAGTCAGCGTTGCTATGTCAACCAGCAACCGGGGCTGCAGGTTCTTCTCTGCCCAGGCCAACGCATCCGCCAGTATAAGACGGCCCTCTGCATCCGTGTTCTCAATTTCTACGGTCTTCCCAGAGAACCCTTTGAAGACGTCGCCTGGCTTGTAGGAATCCCTCCCCAGGGCATTCTCAGCAAGCGGAATAACAGCAGCAAGGTTTATTTTCAGCTTTAGCTCTGCTACAGTCTTTATGGTCCCTAACACAGCAGCAGCACCCCCCATATCCTGCTTCATTGTCTCAATATAATTACTGGGCTTCAGGTTTAGTCCTCCAGAATCAAAAGTTATTCCCTTCCCCACAAGGACAATAGGTTTACCCTTCCCCCGACTGTATTCCAAAACCACCATCCTGGGAGGACATTTACTTCCCTGACCCACTGCCAGCAGCAAGTTCATCCCAAGCTTTTTCAATTGAGGCTTCTCAAGAACCCTGAACCTCAATCCACATTTCCGCGCAACGTCCTTTGCAACCGCAGCCAATTTAGCTGGTGTCATCACATCAGCATTTTCATTCACCAGGTCTCGGACAAAATTTACATTCTCGCATATTTTAACTGCAGATGAAACATCCGCCTTTGGAGCGACAATAACACATGATTTCACTTCCTTTCCGTCTTTCTTGGACTTGTATTTATCAAAGCTATATGCCCCAAGAAGCAGGCCCTCTGCCGCTGCTTCAGCATGACCAGGAAACCCTGCTAAGAAAGCAGTTAGCTCCCCAGTCTCAAGCTCCCTGGCCTTCCTGACAGCCAAGGCAAATGCCTTCCTTACCTTCTCTGAGCTAACATCTTTTTTCTTTCCCAACCCGACTAGAAAAACCTTCTCAGAGCCTTTATAACCATCATACAAAAGATAAGATTTTCCCTCCTTCCCAACCATCTCCTTCTTCTGGAAGGGAAGCAGCTTCCCGTCTTCGAGGATTGGGACAACAAGAAGCTTTGCCTTTATTGTTTCCATTGTCCCAGGAGAAACTGAAATCCTCATGGATTATTATTATAGCGCACCGCTTAAATTGTTTAAAGGGAATCATACACCTTCTTCATCAACAATGCATCCCCTTCAATGTTCGGGCTCTCTGAAATTAGCACACCTTTAACAGAGAAGTCCTTAAGTGCCTTCATTAAATCCTGGTAATTCAGGGAGGAGCCAAGGTTTGAATGAGACCTCTCCCCTTTGGGACCAAACTCAATCCCCTCAGCATGACAATGCATATTTTTCAAGGCCTCCTTACCAAGACCCTTTTCAATGGTTTCTAGCACAGCGGCAAATTCTGAATATGAGTTGTTCTTCCCCAATGACCTTGCGTGGAGATGTGCCCAATCAATACAGGGCTGCACTCCTTCCAACTCCTGGGATATTTTAATTATTTCCTCGAGCGAGCCCCACGAAGTTGGTTTCCCACCAATTTCCGGGCGGACCCAAAGCTTGATTCCCTCAGTTTTCAATGCTTCTGTGATAGCCTCCAGTGACTCACGAACACTCTGATAAACTTTATCATGCGGCATGCCCATGTAGAAACCTGCGTGGAAGCAAACCGACCAACCGCCGCAGAGGTTGAGAATGCGCGCGGAATTGAGAATCCTCCCAATGGATGCTTTTCTTTTCTCTGGATCAACAGCGTTGAGATTGATAAAATACGGAGCATGAGCACTCAGAAGGACGTTCTCTTGCTTGGCTAACTTCCTGACCTCGGGGGCTTTTTTATCTGAAATATTAATGCTCCTAACAAATTCCAGCTCCATGCAACCGAGCCCAAGCTTCTTAACCTGCTTTATTCCCTCAAGCGTATTGCGTGGCTTGGTCCCCACTGGGATTCCTGCTGTACCGAAAAGTAGCTTTTCCATAGGATATAATTGGGGCGGGGAAATTTAACCATATTTATTGCCAGTCTCCAAAAAATCCTTATTATAGGAACAGCGCTCTCAAGAAATGGCATCCATATACGGTTGACAGAAGAGAGGTGGTTTCATATTGTTGAAAACCATGATGATTTGGCAGGCCTTTCTTACGCAGTGCTGGAGGCAATACAATCGCCCGACATGATAATACGTGGCCTGGGAAGCGAGCTTCTCGCTGCAAAAAAGCAAAACCATAAATACATTATAAGCGTATATAAAGAAGTGGGAAGAGACGGATTCGTTATAACAGCCTTTCTCACCACACATATTGAAAAGTTAAAGAAAAGGGATATAGTATGGAAAAAGTAGCTTCAGAGGCAATGATGGTAGTCCCTCATGTCATGAGAATAAAGGCCAAACACATGTGGATTGACTATGATGAGGGAGCAGATGTGATTTACATTAGCTTTGAGAAGCCCCAAAAGGCTGAAGACAGCGAGCTCAAGGAAAATAATGTTCTTATAAGGCGGAGAAACGGAAAAATAGTTGGCATGACCATTCTTAATGCAAGCACATACAAGGCTCACTGAGATTTCCGGAGTTCTCCAGAGAACAAAGAAAATACAGAATGGTAATGAAAACCCAGGTTCATCACTTGGGGAATACTTTCTCGTCAGTGTCTTTGTTCACTATTTCTATTACAACAGCTGGGCAGCCTTCAGCAGCCTGCTTGTTTGCCTCAAGTTCGCTCTCATCTATCTCGCGAACCCATTTACCGTTTTCCTCTTTGCCACCGACCAGGTCAGCCTTGCCGTCATCATTCATGACCCAGACCTTGTCCGCAACCGCAGCGCAAACACCTGCACCAATGCATGCTTCCCTGTCATAAATTATTTTGTATGTCGCCATATTATCTAACAGTTATTACAATCAAAGCTTAAAAACTTTAACACGCCCCACATCCCCCAGCAGGGTGCTTCGCCCCCGCAGATGCTTTTGCTGGAGCCGTTGCTTCTGCTTTAGAGGCCTCGCTGGATTCGTCACCCCAGTCTGTCCACAGTGTTGGCTTCGTTTTCCACCTCCTGTGAGGATCATATCTTTTCTTGATTTCTTCCAGCTCCTCTGGGCGCACATTCCTGCGGTGCTTATCATCTGCAAGCTTCTTGCCTGTTTTTTTCTCCCACTCTCCTGGGGAGATGGAATATTTTCTCTGGATAGGATCCCTGTAAAGACCGGGAATCACATTGAACACACAGAAAGGCAGCACCCTACCATCTGGAACAGCATAGTGAATATCACACTTGTGAATGCGGTCAATGTCCCAGTTGTATGGATCCTGGAAGTGCATCATACCAAGGAAGAGGGAGTTGCGGTGAAATTCCCCAAGTCCAGAGTAGTCGCCGCCTCCGATTGCTCCGGTAAGGAGCTTTGCAAGCCTGAGGTATTTAGGTTTGTTTTTATTGTCAACAAACCTCCTGATATTGAGCAAAAGCCTTGAAAGAACATATGTTTTTCTCACAGACTTGAACCTTGCTGAGTTCAGCTCCTCAGTCATCTGGCCCAAGTATTCAAAAAATCCAGGGACATCAAAGAACCTTGTGATTGGAATAAGCCCTTTCCCGGAGTCGTCCTTGAACACATATGTTCCCATCCCACACGAGAAATGCACTGACAGCCTGTATTTTGGCTTTTGCTTCACAGCCTCAACAAAGTCTGTAACCCCCTTGGTACAAGGGATAGTGAACCAATCCTCCTTGTTCACCATACCATCAGTCTGCTCTTCAAGCTTCTTGATTGTTCCAGGTATAGTAATCCTTTGCCTCATCCTCATTTTCTCAGGCATCCTCCCAACCAAAGAGACAGGCTGAAAGTTAACAGAGCGGACAACATCCATGTTCGCTGACGCAAAGCGAACCATATCCCCTAGCTCATGATCATTTATCCCACCAATAACAGTCGGAACCAGGACAACCCCAATTCCTGCTTTGCGGCAGTTCTCCAATGCCTTTGGAGCTTCCCAATAGTTCTTAGGATTGGACTGAGGCGTCAGGCCGTCAAAGCTCATGTAAAGGCTGGAGATGCCGGCCTCTCTCAACTGCTGAGTATATCCATCCTTCTTGGCGAGGTTGATTCCATTAGTATTCAGCTGTATGTGCGAGTAGCCGATTTCCCTGGCTGCTTTGATAATATCAATTAAATCCTCCCTCAGGGTGGGTTCTCCCCCAGTTAGCTGGACAGAATTTGCCCCAACAGGCTTCTCATTCTTCATCCTCCTGAGCATAAACCTTATCTGATCCATTGTTGGCTCATAGATTGGCTCACCTTCCTTGCTGTAAAAAAAGCAGTACCAACAACTCAAGTCACAGCGATTAGTAACAACAATGTTTCCCAGGCCAGTATGACTCTCATGATCCTTACATAAACCACAATCCATTGGGCAGTTAACCTTGGACTTTTCAATGTGAGGATTTTTTAGCTGGATTCCTGGATCTTGGAACTGTTCTGCTTTTTTGTAAAGATCCCAATCTGACCAAATAACTTCCTTGAAAACCCCATGCTCATTGCACCGCTTCTTCATCCAAACCTTTCCACCCTTCTCAAAGGTCACTGCATCCACAAGAAGGCCGCTCCATTTAGCCTCCTCAGCACAACCAGGACAAAGTGATTGGTGAAACTTTAATATTTTGGCTCCGCTCTCATCCTTCAGCAGCCCAGCCAGCCGGAGCTTTCTCTCATCAGAAAACTTCAAGTACGGAGACGTTTCAACATCCCTCCACTCATCCGGCAGCTTCGGGGAGGCCTGGGGATAGGCAGTAACCATAGATAAACACCTACTTTTGAAACTTTTAAAATCTATTAAATACTATAACAGCGGGTTTTAAATAGGTTTCCCACTGGAACCCAAGGAATAGATATTTAAATGATTGTTAATAATAATTAACATATGTTAAAAATAATTAACGAATTGAAGCCATTCTTCGAGGATTGCTACAGGAGAATTA
>JADHYO010000004.1 GCA_016782405.1 Candidatus Aenigmatarchaeota archaeon | reverse complement strand
TTTAGACCACAGCAAATGTTCTTGATTTCTTTTGGCAATTTTGAGTACATTTTATTACCACCCAAAATTTCATGAAAAATATGTATTAGTTCCACTATGTCATCCTTTCTCAGGGGGGCGTTTGAGCTGCCCAGGTTATACAAATCCAGAAGCTTGGCCTCGAACTCAAGACCTTTCATGCCCACTATAATGTTGTCTGTGTGAAGATCCCCGTGATATTCTCCCAGGTTATGAATTTCTTCAAGCCCCTGGGATAAATTGTGTAAAAGTTTCAATGCAATGAAATAGTTTAGTCTTTTTCCTTGCTGACGTGCAACAAATTCGCTAAGCAGCTCCCCCTCAATAAATTCGGATATGAGATATGTTATTTTCTGGCCTCTGAGGTATACTGTATCCTGAAAATGATATTGTATTACTATATTACACTCCCTGAGTTTGTGCAGCTTTTTTGCGTAGAATTTGCTGGATCTGAAGTGTTTGTTTCTGTGTGGGTAGAATAGTTTGGCAGTTCTTTCAATCCCTGTTGAAACTTCTCGAACAAGATAAACCTCACCTTCCCATCCATCCCCCAGTTTTTCCAAAATCTGATATTTGCCGCGGATGAATTTCCCTGGTACAAGACCGAATGAATCAATCGTCATAATTTCTTATTGTCTTAGTAAATATTAATCCCATTTTTCATAACACGAAAACAGATTATGTTCTAATTCTGGAAATAATCTGAACTGATTTTGAAATAGGCTTATAAATCCGCTCTGACTCTCAATATTGGTGACTACTCTAAGGGTGATCGCCATATTCGATGGTGCAAATGATAAAGCACCAGAGGAGGAGAAATGGAAGCCTTGCTTGAACTAATACCGCCAGTTGCGGGATTCACAGATTTTAATATCTGCGACACGTGCGGAGGGTATGACAGGGTTCTGCAACCCACCGATGACGGATGGGTATGCAGGAGGTGCGTCTGGGTGACGCATAAGGAGGGTATTGAATGGGACCACGTGAAAGGACTACGCCCAAGACTGAGGATATGGTGAATGATATGGATATGGATGACCCATTCTCAGTTTTAATTTGAGGTGAAATATGCATGGAATTTTGTTGGAAGATAAAATAGAAGAGGGGCCGGAGGAGGGATGTGATGATGAGCCGTATTCCTAGACTCACGGAATTCTTCAACCTGAAAGAAAGAAGGAGGCGAAAGGATGCACATGGAATTAAGAAGAGATAACTGGAAGGGATACTGCCAGGAATGCGGCTCCTACTCAAGGCTGTCTGACAGTTTCGGAAGCCAGGTATGCTTTCGATGCTCTCGTAGCTGGCATTGATTAGGTAATAACCCTGAAGAAATTTTGAAATAGCTTTATATCCATAAAATGTATATAGGATTTTCAGGTGGTCCAATTGGCAAAGAAAAAGAAGAAGGAAAACAAGAAAAAATAATCAGGCTTTAATCCGTATCAGAATTTTTAATATTTTCACTTAATAGCGAGGGGCTTATTGTTTCCCCTCCATTTTATGGTAAATAAAAGAGAGGTAGCATGGCAAATAATATCGCACAACTAGGAGGGCAGCCCATCCTTATTCTTTCAGATGACAGTGTAAGGAGCAGAGGGAGAGATGCCCAAAGGAATAACATAGCAGCAGCAAAAGCTGTTGCAGATGCTGTTAAATCCACTCTTGGACCAAAAGGCATGGACAAAATGCTGGTCGATTCTATGGGTGATATAGTCATAACAAATGACGGTGCTACAATTCTTGAGGAGATGCAGATAGAGCACCCTGCAGCCAAGATGATGGCAGAGATTGCAAAGACTCAGGACAAGGAAGTGGGGGACGGCACAACGTCTGCTGTTGTTCTTGCGGGGGAGCTTCTGAACCAGGCTGAAATCTTGCTGGACCAGAAAGTACATCCAACTGTCATCACACACGGCTTCCAGCTGGCAAGGGAAAGGGTCCTTGAAACTCTTGACAAAATGTCAATCCCTGTGAAAATCAGCAATGAAGACATCCTAGAGCAGATAGCAAAGACAGCAATGACAGGTAAATCAGCAGAAAGAGCCTCTGGGGAATTGGCAAAGATTTCTGTGCGGGCTGTGAAGATGGCAGGAACAGATACTGACAGCATAAAGATTGAGAAGAAAGCCTCTGGTTCCATGAACGATTCAAGTCTGATTGAAGGCATGCTGCTTGACAAGGAGGTGGTTCACTCAGGGATGCCCAGAAAGATAGAGGATGCAAGGATAGCTCTTCTTGATTCTGCAGTTGAGGTCAAGGATCTTGAGAGCGATGCAAAGATTTCAATAGATTCCCCTGAAAAGATGCAGGCCTTTCTTGAAAGGGAAGAGGAGGCCCTAAAGGAAATGGTTGAAAGCATAAAGTCCTCAGGGGCAAATGTTGTCCTGTGCCAGAAGGGTATTGATGACACTGCGCAGCACTTTCTTGCAAAGTTAGGCATGCTTGCTGCAAGAAGGGTAAAGCAGTCTGATATGGAACTTCTTGCAAAGGCCACAGGAGGGAAGGTTGTTTCCAATATCAATGAAATTGATAAGGATGACCTGGGACATGCTGGTCTTGTGGAGGAGAGGAAGGTTTCAGGAGATGAGATGATATTTGTTGAGAAGTGCAAGGAACCCAAGGCAGTCACTATCCTCCTAAGGGGAGGGACAGAGCACGTTGTTGATGAGGCTGAGAGAGCAGTAACAGATGCTGTCAAGGGAGTTGCTTCTGCCCTTGAGCTTGGAAAGATTGTTTCAGGGGGTGGCGCTCCTGAGATTGAAGCCGCTAGGGAGTTGAGGAAGTATGCAGAAAGCTTCAAAGGAAGGGAGCAGCTTGCTATCATTGGATTTGCAACTGCAATGGAATCTGTTCCGAGAAGCCTTGCTGAGAACGCAGGGCTTGACCAAATTGATAAACTTGCTGGGCTTCGCTCATCCCATGAGAAGAGCAAGAACACAGGTCTTGATGTTTTCACAGGAGAGTTTAAGGACATGATTAAGGCAGGCGTTGTGGAGCCCCTGAAAATAAAGCTTCAGGCAGTGAAGTCAGCAGCTGAAGCAGCAGAGATGATACTGAGGATTGATGACATAATCATATCTGGAGGTGGAAGGACTCCACCCCCACAACCCGAAGGGAGGGAATACTGAATCATGCTGTGTTTGTTAACACTATAACAAGTAAGGAGGTTGCTATGGATTTCCTGGAAATGGAAGAGGAAGGCGATGACGAAAATGAAGAGACAGATGAAGAAGAGAGCAGCGAGGACAGCACTGAAGAAGAGGGCTGACAATCTTCACTAAAATAAACTTTCCTTTATTCTTTCCTTTTAGATTTAGGTGATTGAAATGGGACCCAAGGATTCATATTCCAAGTTTGAGAAGGTAAGGATCGTGTCAGCCAGGGCATTACAGATTTCCCAGGGATCCCCTCTGATGATTGACCTCGGCCCTGAAGAAGCAGACGGGTTTGACCCTACAAACATCGCTCTCAAGGAGTGGGAAGCAGAGCTAATACCAATAGATATAAAGAGAGAAAGCAAAAAGAAAAGGAGTATGGGATGGTCCTAGAAAACGCCTTCCAGCTGGTGACAGGGGATACCCTCAGATTTTTATTTTTGAGATTATTTTCTTTCTTGTTAGTGCTTTCTTTATCTGGGTAGGGGCATGGTTCGCTCATGTCAGGAAAAGAACATATTTGAAATCTGTTGCTACAGCTGTTCTTGTCGTGCTGATAACATCACTGTTCCTGTTATTGTTCCCAGTGTACTCGCTCGTGACACTGGTAATATCACTTCTAATCAATATAGCAGTGATAAAACTAATGTTCATGACAAGCTGGAGAAAATCACTTGTAACATGGGTCTTTTCTCTGATAGCAAACGGGCTTGTACTGGGTATTTTGTTGTTGATTTCAATTTATTTATAAACCAACTGCTGGAGTGAAATTTCCATCTTTTTTAATAACACTCACCCTCATTGCTACGCATCAATTATACGCTGTTAATCAATATTTATCCTTATTTTAATTAGGCCTATCCCAATATGGACTCTTGCATTTAGACAGACTCACTCTTTGTGGGGCTTATTTTCGCAGAAAAAAAATTCAATGGTGAGTTATCTCTTAAGCCGACAGGCTGCTTACACAGCGAGCCTTTGACCAAGGATTGTCAGGGATTGGGTACACTGAGCTGAACACCTCGTTGCCTTGGTGCGTACACCCGTGTTCCATCAAACCCGTAGTCTACGGGACCTTCCTGCCTTCGCCGCTAGTCGCCTAGCAGTTTGAGCAATGACTGCCTCTTTTCGGGGGTGGCTTCGCGCTTAGTTAGGCCAACAGCTTGAGCCAAAAACAAAAGCTGTTAAACTATTGAATGCCTTCAGCGCTTATCCACGATGGCGTAGCTACTCAGCAGTGCTTCCACAACTGATACACCAGAGGCCACAACACATTGTTCCTTTCGTACTGAATGTATCCTCCCCTCAGGCAATCGACACTTCTAGTAGATAAAGACCGTACTGGCTTATGCCCAAATGCGGACAAGTCCGCAAAAGGTTCGCACCGTACTTAACCCAGTTAACGTGGCTCTTTGATGAGTGAACACCTCCACCCTTGGACACTGCTGCATGTCCAGGAAGAGCCGAACCGACGGCGGAGAAGCAATGTACGAGGTCGATTTATTCTCCAACGCGCTTGGTGCTTTTAATCTTAATGAGAAGTCCAAGAGCTAGACGGGAACTCTCGCCCGCCACGACTCCATTATCCCCGAGGTAACTTTTCTGGCGAACCTGGCCCCCAATAATGAGGACACAGGGGGTCGCTAGCCCACACTTTCGTGTTAGGATCCGTTATAACCGAAATCTTCCTTACAGAAGAGATCTGTTGTCCGGGATCCTATCAAGCCACCTTTTGCGCTTGCACTCTACTCGAGATTTCTGACCTCGATGAGGTGACCTTAGGGCGCCCTTGATTTCCTGTCAAGGGCGTGCCGCTTGCTGGTCTGGTAGGATAGATAGTAATAACCCTAACAGACTCCCAGCCAAACTACCCATCTGCAGCTGTTCCCCTAAAGGTAAGCAGTATAGAAACAACAGGGTGGTGTTACACTTTCGCCTTCCCCATTCCTAACGAAATGGGTGCTGCGCTCCCACCTACTCTATACAGCCGTTCCTATACCACAACTACAGACTGTAGTAAAGATCTACGGGGTCTTCTCGTCCCACTAGAAGTCTCCTGAGTATGCACAGGACGTTCATTTCACTAGGCATCAGTCTGGGACAGTGGGGATCTCGTTGAGCCATTCATGCAGGTCGACAATTAATCGACAAGGGATTACGCATGGCTTTGCTGTTATCCAGCTTAACGACTTTACGCTACCTATATCTCAAGCGTTGCCCATCATATCGGGCTTTCATTTGACCGCTTGTTAAGACGGTCAGAGTTACCGCCGCCGTTTACGGGGGCTTAACCCGGTTGAAACCAGGATTCACACACCCGCACTGGACAGGCCTCAGGAGCTATACAAATCCTTTCGGACTAGCAGCCCCCTACGTTTGTTACCCAGATAGACGTTCCTTAAGAACGTCGAAATGTTTGTTAAACAGTCGGAACCCCCTTGTTACTGAGACCTACTTTTCTTCCCGAAGGAAGGTAGTAGGCACCCCTTATACCAAAGATACGGGGCTAATTTGCCGAATTCCCTAGACTGATTTCTCCTAACACACCTTCGCCTTTTCAGCGAGGGGCACCAGAGACGGTTCTCGGTACGGATGAAAGAAATTCTTCCCTGTTCCCTTTTCACGGGCTCCAGGAATCAGCCAAACCTTGCGGCCTTCGTCACTTCACCTTCTTCTCGTCGTTACGACACTCAGAAGGCTTCATGATTTAAATGCATGACTGCACTTGGCATATCCCAAAGCGTCAGGAACCTGGCTTGCGTCGCCGCACGTATTCTTTCAGTCACGGAATATTAACCGTGTTCCCTTTCGAGTTGCTCCAGTTAGGGCAACCCTTAGGACCGACTTAAGCTGACAATAGGAATTTCTTCATTCTGATAGCTTTTTCTTGATGAGAAAAACCAATAATATTGATGAATTTTTTTAGATTTTCCCCTTGTTTACCATGAACAATAACACAAACATGATAATCTCTATATTTCCAGTATTCCTTCCTTGTTCGTATTCCAAATCTCTTTAAAGCACCATAAACAAAATCTATGGTTTCTTCTTCTTTTTGAGCAAGAACTATAATCTTCTTCGCTTTGTTGAACCAACCATCTGCATCATAAATCCCTCTGATATAACTTTTCTGAATTGGTAGTGGAAATTTACTGAAATGCCCAAGAATTGTATTATGCATATTGTTAAATATTTCTTTTATTAGTCTTGAGTTTATACGAGCTGTATACAAAGGTTTTTTTGTGAGACTTTTTTCTTCCATCTTCCTTGTGTTGACTGTTTTCGCGTCTCTACTCAAAGTCTTGACAACTTCTTGTATAAGATTCTGTATATCAATATCTTTGGTATATCTGACCTCTATTTTTATGAGTTCTTCTGGGAATTTCATTTCCTTTATGACATCTATTGCCTTTTTCACTAACCTGATATCTGAATTACAAATACCAAATGAGTGAGGTGTTTCTGAATTTTCCGTCGAATGAAAGCCTAGAAGCCACGCTAAATTTTCAGAAATTTTTATTTCTGTTGGTAATTTGATGAGATGTTTAGAAGCTTCAAGACCGAAATTTTCGATATTAGTCTCCCATTTAAAATTGAAAATTTCTGACAGTTTTCTTAGTTGTTTTATGCTCAGTTTCGTTTTCCCTTTTTTATATAGAGAAATTTGTTGCTTTGAACGCTTAAGGACTTTCTCTATATTATTTCTATGGGTGTCTATGAGCTTCTCCAATTCCGAATAGTTTTGTAGTTGTACTCTTGTATCAGGGGGCAATAACCTCAATATTTCCATATATCATCAGTTATTTATTGTGCTACCAGGTATATAAAGTTCCTATTGCCATTAACCCTCAGCCGATTCGGCCGAGAAAACCACATCACTTAAGTCCAATATCTTTTCCACATTTTCTGCAGAAATGAACTTCAATTTTGTAACCGCCTTCATTAAGCCAAATATGCCATGCTTTGTGCATTTTTTTCTGGCATTTGGCACAACGAAATCCGCGAAATTCCGGAGTATAATTGATGTTCCATTTTTTAACAATTTCCAGAATTTTTTTGGAATCCATGCGATTTATTGTTTTCACTATTAAAGTAGTTTTCTCGATGACCGTTGCTGAGGAACCCTAGCCCTTTAGGTGGTAAGGATTCTCACCTTACTTCGCTGTTACTTTCAGCAAGATTCTTGTTTTTATGAGGTCCACTTTCCCTTACGAAAAAGCTTCTGCCCTCATAAAACACCTCTCTACTTCGCTCCCTCTAAGAGGGAGGATCAAGGTATCGGTAGCTTGTTTAGTCCCGTCCATCCTCGAGGCACCTAACCTCGGTGGGTGAGCTGTTACGCACTCATTATGCGATGGCTGCTTCTAAGCCAACGTTCCCACTGTTTGTGGTTAGGAACTCTCTTCATCACTTAACAAGCATTTAGGGACCTTAACCCTGAGAAGGCTTCTCTACCTTTCGGAAAACGAGCTTACCCCGTTTCCGCACTCCTGCTTTCTACGACGGTAAAGTATTCGGAGTTTGACAAAGCAACTGGGGATTTCTCCCCTTGGTTACCTGATCAGTAGCTCTACCACTCTACCTGTCTCAAGCAAGGCTGGGCTGGGGCCCATTTCGAGAGGAACCAGCTATCACCGAACTCGATTGGCTTTTCACCCCTAGCCCCAGGTCACGCAAACGATTTGAATCTCAGTACTGCTAACGCGCCTCCATCCCCCTTTCGGAGGACTTCACACTGCCAAGGGCTAGATCGTCCGGTTTCGGGTCTTACCCCAGTGACTTGGGCACTTTCATACCCACTTCCCTGGCCTTTTGCAAGGCTGCGGAAGATTCGCTTTCGCTATGCCTTCCGGCTCGCCACAGAGGTAAACTCCTTGCCGCGTGTTTCAAAACGGACGATATAACCTGAAACTGTTCCTCGTTTCCTTCGGAACAGATACTACAGGCCATATCAACCTATAACTGTATGGTTTCAGGATCTTTTCATCTCCTGTTAAGGATTCTTTTCAGCTTTCCGTCACCGTACATAGTACGCTATCGGTCTCAGACTATATTTAGGATTGGAGGTTATTGTCCCCCACATTCTGGCTAGAAATTTAACCAGCCATACTCTGGATACCAGCTATTAACCTTCTCCCTTTGTCTTACCGGGCTGTCACCGTCTGTGGCGTCCCTTTCCAGGGAACTTCAGATCAGGGAGCTGGGCCAAGCACTGGTCCGAACCCCACATCGCTAACGCTTTTCAGCGCAGCTTCGGTTTGTCCTACTCTGCTTTCAGTCGCCCTTACTAACAGAATCTCAATTGATTTCTTTTCCTGCGGATACTGAGATGCTTCACTTCTCCGCGTCCCCTCTCCCAGAATAAATTCCGGGAGTACAAGAGGAGTCCTATTAGGAAATCCCGGGTTCAAAACCTGCTTGCGGTTAGCCCGGGCTTATCGCAGCTTGCCACGTCCTTCATCGGTGTCTGAGCCAAGCCATCCACCATACAGCGCGAAAATCCTTGTTTGGTCCAGTCCTGTTTTCACGAGACTGTTTGGTCGAGATAACTCACCTATGAATCATTAAAGGAATTCAGATGGTGTTCACTTCCTCATTACCCCAAGTTTTTGCTTGGGGGTCAGAAGCCAGTATTTTTTCTTCATGATTCCCCTTCATTCCACACCTCAATGTTTGAGGCGCTTCATCTCACCAGCTCGATGTTCTTCTGGAACACCGGACCAGTCCCAATGCCAAAGGCATGAGCATGAACGCCATTAAGCTGTATACAGCTGTTGCTCTAAACAGCCTCTCATCTCCAGAGAACCAGATAGATGTTGCCTACTACCTGCTGCACCCCATATCCGCTGTCACCAAATGTGGAGGACCCTGTCCAGCTAAAGTGGCTCCTATGTAATAATACAAACTATTGAAGTCTGTATTTATATAACTTTTTGTATACCCCTGCGCGCTTTAGATTGAAGCAATGGACCGAGTGGGATGTTCAGCCCTTTTCTTTGGGCGCTTTCTTTTTTTAAAGAAAGTGCTTTTGAACCCACAGCCTCCTGCTAACTTGCTCACTTTTTTGGTGCAGCTTTTTTCTAAAAAGGTGCGCTGCAAGGCAGGCGATCTACCGTTGATCTATCGGCCCTCAACTTCGGAAAACACAGGCAAAGCCTGCGCTAATTCGGAATCCCGGTGGAAACAAAATAAGGAGGTGATCCAACCGCACGTTCCCGTACGGTTACCTTGTTTGTCGGACCACTAAATGTTCCCTAAACTATCATCCTGCCGAAGCAGTCAGTTTGCCCATCTAGCCATCTTACGATTGCTAACCTGCTAAGAAACCTTAGAAGATTCTTAGCCCACCTTGCAGAAAAATGACTTGATTCTGGCAAGAACCAGAAGCTCGCCATAAATCCACTCGGTTGGCTTGACGGGCAGTTTACACCTAAACCCAGAAAGATTTCAGACACTTTTTAACACACGAAGAACATCGCTTTTATCTTTTGAAGGGAATTTAATATCATAAGATTTTGATATAATATCCAGAACCTTGTTTTTTGTTACGCCTTTCCAGAATTTTGAATTTCCTGTCATTCTAACACCATCAACAAAGCCAATGTTTTCCTTATATTTTATAATAGCTTCTCTACTTCGCATAAAGACTCCTGACATTTTAATTTTATGGTTTATGTCAAATTCTGTCAGAAGCTCTGAGATTCTTTTCTTTATAATCGGATGTTGAGCCACTATAGCTACGATCCTTTCAACCGCAGACCAAGAATATTTCCTGGGGAATATAGATGGATAACCATCGCATGAAGCATATATTCTAAGGAATTCTGATTTGTCTCTCTTGGATATGAATATATCGTTAGGAATTCTGATTTTTGGGTATTTAATACCGTTAAGAGTTGTTATTTCCTGGATTTTTCTGTTTACAGGGTGATGATCAACTGGCTTGGTCCTAAAATTTGGTGATATTTCCAGGAGATTTTTCACTAGATTTTTATCAAAAACCCTTAACGTAATCCCCCTTTCCTTAATTTGTTTATGGATTTTAGAGTTGGAGAATTTCCTAATCTCTTTTTTAAAAAGATCCAATAGGATAGGAGATTGGTTTGTAAAGTGGATATACTTTGTTCCACTACTGAAACCAACTCCACCATCCGAGAGACAAAGAGCTACTAACCTTAGGTATCTTGCACGCTTCATATAGACTTATTGTCTTCATGTGTTATAAAGCTTTTCTGTTTTTCTGAGCCCAGTGTGTGCAAGGAGTAGGAACATATTCGCCGCTAGATTTCACGCACTCTTTTAGTTTTTGGGTGCAGCCTTTTTCTAAAAGGGTGCTTGATGACCAGCGACTACTAGGGATTTCGGCTTCACGAGAGCGGGTTGCAGCCCTCGATCCGGATTTGGACTGGGTTTGAGGATTGGCTCCCCCTTACAGGGTGGCATCCTATTATCCCAGCCATTGTAGGCCGCGTGTAACCCAGCGGATTCAGACCATACGGACCTGCCGTCGACCATTCCTTCCTCTGCTTTATCAGCAGCGGTCTCCTATGAGTGCCCCGCCCCCGGAGGGACAGGTTGCAACATAGGATATGGGTCTCGTTCGATAGACCAGAAAGACGACATATAAAATAAAGTCGTCTAGCTGTTTACCTGACTTAACAGGACACCTGTATCGGAACACGGTTCTCATGACGTGAAAACAATATTCTCACGACACGAACTGACGACGGCCATGCAGCTCCTCTCAGCTTGTTTGGTAAGACCTTCAGCCTGACCTTCATTCTGCTGTCGCCGCTGGTAAGGTTCCTCGCGTTGAATCGAATTAAACCGCAGCCTCCACCCCTTGTGTACTCCCCCGCCAATTCCCTTAAGTTTCAGCCTTGCTTCCGGTGAATCTAGGAATTCAATAGTTCTGATTTTTTTGGATGCAAAAAAATGAAATTTTGCTTGTATTCGGTAATATCATTTCTTGAACCTATTTGAAGTCTGAAACTTCCTTCATTGTCCTTATAGACACTTGCATTGACACCGCTATCTTGGAGAATCGTCAAAAGAAAATTTCGTATTGATTCGCTTTTCGTTTTGAATTGGATTCTCAGATATATCCGTTTTGTCCTTGGATGTTTCCAATGTTCGACATGTGCTTCAGCGTCAAACCATCCTATAAGGAATGACTTTAATTCGCGTTCTTGGGTTAACGACCTGGGTGGCTCAATAATTTTGCTTTTCTTACCGAAGGGTATATTCCATTTTTCATGAAAATAATGGACAGGGGATCGTGATGATATGTATAATCGGTATCCACGACTTCCCTTCTTGTGATATACTCTTCCCTGTTTGTTGAAGCAGGTAGTGAACAGTGTATTAATTGTTTGTAACCATTGAGGGGAGTCACCATCTATCTGTATAAAGTTTTTATTAAGGTGACCATCCCCACCAATCACTCCTGCAATATATGCTTTTGAGTCAATCTCTGAAAAGTTCATAGTCATTATTGACTCGAGGTCTAATATTCCTAGATTCATGACCGTACTTCCCAGGCGGCCCGCTTAACGGTTTCCCTACGACTCTGGCACCCCCCGTAAGAGTGCCAATGTCTAGCGGGCATCGTTTACAGCTAGGACTACGCGGGTATCTAATCCGCTTTGCTCCCCTAGCTTTCATCCCTGACCGTCGGATCCGTTCTAGTGTAGCGCCTTCGCCACAGGTGGTCCTCCGGGGATTAAAGTATTGCAAGCCCACTTGCTGCGCCTGCGCAAGCAGTGCGTTTTACCACTACCCCCGGAATACCCTACACCTCTCCCGGTCCCTAGTCCAATAGTATTCCCAACAAGCCCCTTAGTTAGCTAAGGGATTTCATGCTAGAAGCATAGCCCGTAGGCCCTACCTCCGGTTTCATTAGGAACTTATTGAACCGGCTACGAATGCTTTAAACCCAATAAACGTGGTGACCACTCGGGGCGCGGGTATTACCGCTTACCGTGTCAATGGCTAAAAATAAAGTTACCATTAACATGGCGGCTGGCACCCGTCTTACCCACCCCTTATTCGTATACTGATTTAGAGTGCACAAAAGCTTCCTCAAAAAGAGAAAGCACTCCGAATCCCTCCATCACACTTGCGTGCATTGTGGAAGTTTCGCGCTTGCTGCGTCCCGTAGGACCTGGATTCTTGTCTCAGAATCCAACTCCGGGCTCCCTCTCTCAAGGCCCGTACCCGTTATAGACTTGCCAGGACATTACCCTAGCAACAATCTGATAGGTCGCAGTCTCATCCTTAGTTCAGCAAAACAGCATTCCAGCAAGTTTTGCCTATTTGTTCCTCGGCCCCAGTAGAAAGAAGGTTCACTTAATCCAATTGTCCAAGTGAACGGTCTTGTTTCCCGGGATTAGAACAAGCCCAAGGGCAGATTGACTACGCGTTACTGAGCAGTATGCCTGGGTTTAACCCCAGACTTGCATAGCTAAACCGGATTCGGATAGCAGTCACCTCCGGCGGGATCAACCGGATTTGTTATTTTTGGCGGTTTTGTACTCCTTGTTATTGTTTTCCAATGGGATATTTCCGTCACAAAGGTATACATCAAACTTAACAATTCAGTCAAGCTCTCATTATCACCGGTAATCCGGTGGAAAAATTGTCATCGCCTAGTCGCCTAAACTCGTTCCGCCCGTAGGCAGTAATGATTATATTGCAATCTCCCTTTAAATACTTTCCCGCCCTCGCTTTTGAGGTAGCACATCAATTAAAATAAAAGGAATCATAATTAAGCATGGTCGCTATAGTGTAATGGTAGCATACGGGCTTGTGGAGCCTTTGGTCAGGGTTCAAATCCCTGTAGCGACCCTGGAGAAATGGCAGACCTCAAAATCTGAAACCATCTGTCCCTCCAATTTCAGCGGGGGTACCCAAGTGGCCAACGGGGCAGGACATCGTGGTGATAGCCACGTGTGCTAAACTTAAGAGGATACTTAAGTGTGTTGAGGGAGAAATCCCATATGACAGAACATGCCCTGAGATATCCTGTGGCTTAGTGCCTTCGGGGGTTCGAACGCATCCTTTTGGAAAAAGGCTGCACCCAAAAACGGTGACGGAAATCCTCCCCCCCGCATTTTTTATTTTTTCCAAAAACCTAGCGAGCGCCTTCAGCTTCTTTCTCGATTCTGTTTCTCTCCCTGATTGCGTGGCTCTTTGGGTCCTTACCTGCTGCAGCAATTAGCTCTTCAGCGATGTTCCTTGCAAGAGAGCCTTTCTTTCCAAAGCCTGAATGATAAATCCCCTGAGTCAAGTATCGGAGTGCAAGATCCAGCCTCCGCTGCGGTGAGACTATAACAGACTGCCTGGCAATAATACCACCAAGGCGGTAAGATGCAATCTCCTCAAGGAAGGCTGCATTCTCAATAGCATCAACCATAACCTGGACAGGATTCTTCTTGGTTTTTTTCTCAATAATCCCAAACGCTTCCTTGACAGCCAGGTAAATAGCATTAGTAGAAGCTGTGCACCTCCCTGATGTGTACTTGTGTTTCTTCCCCCGGTGACCTGGAACCATGAGTCGGTTGATGAACCGCTCCACAACGTTTATCTTGTCTTTCTGAATCTGGATTGTTCCGTAGCGTCCACCTGAACGGGGCACAACAACAGGGGAAATGTTAACATACCTTTTCAATCCAAGGTCATTGACAGCAACCCCACCCAAATCCCAATTACCAAAAAGAAGTATTTTGTTCCCAGAAGTTTTTGCTGCAGGGACCGCTTCAACTGGCTTTTCAGGAGGCTTTGCTACAGGAGCAACTGCTACAGGGACCGCTTCAACTGGCTTTTCAGGAGGCTTTGCTGCTGACGCCTCTGCTGCAGGGACCGCTTCAACTGGCTTGGGAATTTTTTGCTCAGTCATGTTATGCACCCTTTGGCTTCTCCTTCTTGCCCTTTACCAGCTCTGAAAGGCTCACACCATTAACTGCAACAACCTTGTACTTTATACCGTGCATACTTCCAACAGCACCGCCCTGACTACCGTTCAGGCCCTCGAGCAGGACTTCATCATGCTCATCAATAAACTTTATTGAACCTGTTCCAGGGACAAAGGCTGTAACAGGGATTCCGTTCTTGGAAAGCTGGACACGCACACAATTCCCTGTCAAAAAACCATTGGCAAAGAAATTATGCGAATCTTTTTCTGTGGTTAAATCATATAATTTGGGGCACTTTATTGTACCAATGCCTATGACCTTTTCCCAGACAAGCCCATCATTCAGCCCTTCAGAAGCCTTCTTTCTCCAGCTTTCAAATGGAGGGATTCTCAATGTTCTGCCAAGCTTATCCGTGTCTGATATGTCATTAAAAAACCAGTGTTTTATTTGGGATTCTGACACATCAAAATAATCCCTTTTGGTTTTGAGCTCATATATAATATCATATACGTCTTTCCCTCTTGACTTCAGCTGCATTGCCCTCATGTATGCCTTTTTTGATTCTTTCATTCTGTTTTGATGGTGCATTATATAGGCCAATGCGTGCATGGCTAAAGTCTGCCTTTTTTTGCAGTATCTGTATCCGATTTTTCCAAACAGATTTTTCAGGTTTCCATGGCTTGAGGCAATGTAAATTGTAAGCCTGTAAGTCTTTGACCCGTCCTTTCTGATGGCGCATTTGCTTTCTTTTATATTGGATATATTTACCCCAAATTCGCAAAGGACTTCTTCAAGGGACTCTGCAAAGGCCCTTCCTGATTCCATAGCAGATTCTGTCTTGCTGAATGCCAAGGAAGGCGGATGGAATGTCTTTCCTTTCCGGCCTGTCCGGGGCTTTTCCAATTCGCTCCCAAAATAAGAGGAAAGGAATTCTTCCTTTACCCATAGAGGCCCTTTTTTTATCCATTTCGGGATATCAAAAGGCTTGCTTGTCTTATCACCGCTCGGAACCCCCAAAAACTCCAGAAGAGCGACAAATCCCAAAGACGCACAAGCAAAGCAGCTAGAGTAGCCTTTAATTACTCTCACTTTTCCGTCATGTGCTGTGATGCTGCTTTCGGATTTTTTTGTGTATATTGGTGTGGTGTGAAATCCAATAGATTCTATGTCTGCCTTGATTTCTTTCAGGTCTTCGATGCTACCTGAGCATATTACTCTTGCCTGGGTATGCCCATATTTGTCTATTACTTTGTACAGAGTGCCGTCACCAAACAGATGACCCATGATTCTTATTATTTTTGGCAGTTTTGGATTATCCATCCTTAAGGGCAGAAGGTTTGATTTGGCAAGATTTTTTAAAGCTGTTTTAGCATTGGAATTGCTTGGTATGTGCCTTTCCACAGCCCCAGAATCAGCAATTATTTTTGCGCTGGTTTTATATTCAACAGGAGTTGAAGGCATGACTGCCAGCTTGTCTCCTTTTTTCACATTATTTAGTTCAATAATTCCTCTTTCGGAATACATGGGATGGTCACCGCTTGCCCTTAATTTTCTGCCGGTATCAGTAATAATTTTGTATGAGGTCCTGTTAGAAGCATCGCTTTTTTTTAGCTTGAAAAAATCAACAAGACCCGAAGACGTTATTTTGTTGTCATAACAGAAAACCTCATTGTTTTTCCATTTTCTTTCCATTCTCTTAATCTCCATGCAGCAGCCACTGCTTAAATAGACTTTTGTGCTTGGCGAAACACACTTGATAATCCCAGAGTGCGGCTGCTTTTGTTCCACTCCCTTCTTCTTGAGAACAATCCCCTTCCCTCTAGGTGATCCCTTGAGAGGGTCCTTAGCCCAGAGCTTTAGAAGCTGCCTCTTCCTTCGGCTGGCAGACCACCTGTACTTCTTCCTTCTTTTCCCCATCTGTCGAGCGCCGAATTGACCCATAGTTCTATAGCTTTAGGGATATGTTTATATAAATATAGAGCTTCGGCAGGAACGCATTTGCTGCTTCTGTTGGGACCTGTGTCAGTTCCCCTGACAAGGATGTTAAGATACTTGTGGAGAAATTACCTAATATTCCTGTATTCTTTCCCTCAGTTTATCCATGCTTCTCTCCAGGGAATGCAATGACTTAGCCAAAATTCTCGGATTCTCCCTGACAAAATGGTACAAACGACCTATTACCTCCCTTTTATGATCACGAGGAATGTCCCTGTAATCAAACAGTTCCCTCAACATCCACGCTAGTTTTCTTCTCTTTGTGCTCGGCCTGGACCCCAGTAAAAACCCATTGTGGTAATCTATTCCGATTGATGAGAGATATTGCACATTGGCTTCCATGGTTTTTGGCGGAATCCCTAATAATGAAGCATGACTGAGAATCAGCTCTCTTCCTGAACCCCTATCCAAGTAATCCTCCCTGAGCAGTCCGACATGGTATTGATAATATCTTTCTATTGTTTCTGGATCTCTTGCGAGCAAATGGGCATTGGTTGATATGTTTCTGTCGGTAAGACCGAGGTTTTTTAGGTATTGGTGATTGTTTTTTATTGTTTCTGGGTCTCTTCCGATTAATTCAGCTCTGGATGCGATCTTGCTGTCGGTGAGTCCAAGGGTTTTTAGGTATTGGTGATTGTTTTTTATTGTTTCTGGGTCTCTTCCGAGTAGTTGGGCTTGGGATGCTATTTTTCTGTCGGTGAGTCCTAAGTCCCTGAGGGCTTGGTGATTGTTTTTTATTGTTTCTGGGTCTCTTCCGAGCAAATAGGCACATGTTGCTATCTTGCTGTCGGTGAGTCCAAGGGTTTTTAGGTATTGGTGATTGTTTTTTATTGTTTCTGGGTCTTTTCCGATTAATTCAGCTCTGGATGCTATTTTTCTGTCGGTGAGTCCTAAGTCCCTGAGGGCTTGGTGATTGTTTTTTATTGTTTCTGGGTCTCTTCCGAGTAGTGAGGCTTGGGATGCTATTTTTCTGTCGGTGAGTCCAAGGGTTTTTAGGTATTGGTGATTGTTTTTTATGGATTCTGGGTCTTTTCTTAGCAGTGAGGCTTGGGATGCTATTTTTCTGTCGGTGAGTCCAAGGGTTTTTAGGTATTGGTGATTGTTTTTTATGGATTCTGGGTCTCTTCCGAGTAGTGGGGCATGAGTTGCTATTTTTTCATTGCTCAGCCCGTACTGCCTTAGGAGTCTATATACCTGCCTGATGGAATCATCGTTTTTTCCCTCAAACCATTGGTATGCAAATTCGCGTATATCAGCATCCCCCAGGAGCTCTTTCACTACACCCAGCTTTTCTGCCATAGCCTTCCCTCTTCATTGTTTCTTTGGAAGGAAGATATAAAAGAGGTATGAAGAGGTGTCTAAAGCTTCTTAATATAGCTGGAAATCACAACTTCGCTGCTTCCTTTTTGAACGCAGCTGCTTTTTCTGCTAGGATTTCCCCTGCTTTCTCTGCGATATATTGTGGGGTAAGGCCGGAAATTGTTTCAACATGGAAGAGGAATGATTCAGGTTTTGTGTTCACTTCCCCGCCTTTCATTTCAGGCTGATTCTGATAAGAGGTATTGGCTGCCTGGAATTTCGCGTGATCTTTCCCTGTCCCTAGCTTGGCAGTGGCCTCCAGACTGATAAATTGGTTCTGCAGTAATTCAGCAATTATGAAACCCTTATCAGTAGGCTTTACATCCTTGTTGGAAGATTTGAGGTCACCTGAAGTGACCATGCAAGGCCCTTTCTTCTCCAATACAAATGTTACCTGGCAAGATGGGCAACCCTTTTCCTTGCAGGAACAGTCTTCCTGGAATTTAAACTTGGCTGGGTCAAAAACCAGAGGCAGAAGCCCTAATCTGTGTGCAATTATCTCGTCAAAGATAGGGGAAGTGTTATCATTAATATCTACCCACTCCACTGCGAGGACAGGTATTTCAGAAACCATTACCCTCCTGAGGGCGTTAGCAAATGGTATTGAAACCCCTTCCAGTACAAAGTCCATCCTATCCTTTCCTTTTTTCTTCATTTTGATTATCATTCAATTACCTCAGCTTAAGGCTTTCCACATCGAAATGCCTTTTCAACATGTCCCGCATTGCGTTGATATTCTCCCCGTGCTTCCCTATCACTGTTAGCTTGTCCTCGTGCGGAACTGAAATTGTGACCCTTTTGTCGGTTATGTCAACTGATTTTATATTTGGGATTATGTTCTTTATAAATTCCTCAAGGTTTGGTGAATAAGGGAAAATCTTGACATGCTTCCCTGAAATTCTCCTAAGTTCCTTTATGTTTGCCCCGTTCTTCCCTATAGCCATCCCTGCCTTCTCCATGTCCACAAGGAAATACAGCGCGTTGTCAGTGATTATGCAGTCCTTTGCATTAACTTTTGTCACCTTCTCGAACATGGCAATTGTTCTGATGTTCTGTGTTGAAAGTTTTACATCCATATTTTTCACTTCTTTATTCCAATAACAAGTATGCTGAAAGGTTTACCGCAAACCTGCCCTAACCTAACAGAGTCCCCGTCAAATGCCTTAACATCAAGCGCAGAGGCTTCAGAATAGCGCGCCAAATCCTTCTGCAGCGAATCAGGGATGTTGGAAGAGTGGATAACCACTTTTATTTCCCCTTTCTTCGCTTCTTTCAAGGTTTCTCTGGAACCTATTACAACCTTCTTTCCCTTTATCGCAACTTGAATTTCTTCATATATTTCTTTCATATGCATCCCCTGAGCAGATATTATAATAATGAAATGACTCCTTAATAAACAAAACCAAGAAGTTGTCCCCCTACCCCCTGTTTGTTTGCTTTTTGGTGGTCTGTGACCCCATGAGTTGTGGAAAGTATGAGTATACCCTTGCTGTGCGCAGGCAGAAACCTTTTTTCCCACTTTATGAACTGACTTTTATCAACAGAAAACCTTGGCTTGACAACATTACAGTCATTGATTGCCCCTACCAACTCAACACTTATTTTGTTTTCCTTTGTAGGGGAAAATTTCCCTATGTACTTATGTTCTTGCATAATTTGAAGAACGTTCTTCACGAGATTGCTGGAAGGCACTATTGCCTGCTTCCTTCCAATCTCCTCTGTGTTCTTTATTATTGAAAACACATCTGCGAGAGTATCATGCCTCATATTATACCTCAACTATATTTCCTGAACCCCAATTTTTCTGCTTCCTCCCTGAAACATTGCCTGCAGTAGAGCAACCCATACTGCCTAATCACGCCACCTGTCCTTCTGCAGCGACGGCACTTGTGAGTGTTTTTCCCAAACTTCCTTTTCTTGGAAAGGTTGAACCGTTCAAGACGGGAGAGCTTGAGCGGCTTGTTTTCCACCTGCTTCACGTTCTTTTCGTAACTCATAATTTCTTTTGAAACCCTTTAATAAAAGGTTTCCTCCTCTTCTTCCTTTACAATGAAACCGAATTTCTCTGCCCATTTTATTGCCTCTTCCTTGCTGATTGTGTGACCCTTTCCCACCACAGATTTTTTCTTTGCCCTTCTCTTAACCCGGAAGCCTGGCTTTTCTAATGTGACTGCCACATCCAAACCAAGAATACCGATGTCAGGATCATAGTTTGCCCCTGGGATATGAATATATTCCTTTATACCAAATGAGAAATTCCCGCTACTATCAAACTGAGAAGGTTTTATCTTAGCCTCAACCGCCTTCATGAGCCGTTGGAGAAGCTCTACAGCCTCCTTCTTGCGAAGTGTTACCTTCACCCCTATCGCCTTCTTCTTTGGGGTTCCAAATGTTGTCCTCTTTGATGTCTTTGTAACAACCACCTTCTTTCCTGTAAGAACTGCAAGCACCTTCTTGGAGGCTTCCAAACGCGGGGCAGAATCACCTGCGCCCATATTGAGGGTCACCTTCTCCAAACGAAGGTCTTTCATCGGATTCATGATATCACTTCACCTCTCCCTTCCCAGGCTTTGCTGCACCTTTGCCACCAATGACAAAAACATATTTTCTAAGGGTTTCAGCCTTCTTCCCATCAGCATCCAATGTTACTGCAGCTTTTTCCAGCATGTATTTCCTTTCTGTGATGGCTGTTATTGTGCCACGAACACCCATATTTTTCCCTGAAACAATTATTGCATCACTTCCTTTTTTTAGCGGGAAGTGATCAAGAACCTCAAGCTTTGGCAATGAAATCTTCAGGGTGTCACCTGTTTTGTATTTTTCCCCTGCAGCAATAATATTCCTTCCGTCATGAAGGTTTAGCTGATTCTTCCCACCTTTCACAGATGTCTTCCCTATAATTTTGCATAGCTTGCTTTCTTGCTTAGGGGATTCCTTAAGGAACAGCCCTTTGCTTCCAACATCCACCACCCAGGATTTTCCAGAACCAGGAATCTCCACTGTATCCATAAAACCTATTGCAAATGCACTGTCTTTGCGTGGCTTCTTGTCCACCAGTATTTTTCCCTGGGAAATTATACTCTTTGCTTCCTTTGCAGATGTTGCATACCCAAGGAGGTCCCTTACTGCAACCTGCAGCGGGATGCAGAAGCCCTTAGAATGCGGACCCCTTGGTCTAACCACAAAGGTCCCACCCTTCACCCCAAGTCCCCAGAACCCGGGCATCTTGTATCTCTTTAAATGCGCCATAATCATTCACCTATTTTTCCAAGGATAAAACCTTTTATCATTTCGTTTCCAGCTGCAATCAGCGTCCTGTCATTTCGGGTAAACTGCTCCCCCCGCTCATTCACAGCACACCCGCCAGCCTCTTCAACCAACAATGCCCCGGGTAGGGTGTCGTTAATATCAACATCCCAAATAATATAAGCACCCAATTTCCCAGCAGCCACAAGGGATGCCCCCACAGAAGCACTACCCACAGCAATGGGATACCTAACATCCCCAGCAAACGATTTCACTCCGTCAAGCTTCCAGCCCCTACCTTCATACCCCAAATCAAAACCCACTATAAGCTTTGTCGGGTCTTCCTCCTCAGTTGTTTTTATTGGCAATGGTTGTGCCTCATACCCCCTAAACATTGCACCACTGCCTCTCTCAGCATAATACATTTCCTTAGCAGTTGGAATATAAACAGCAGAGACCTTTGCAGTATCACCGTCAACCAGGCAGACTACAGAAGCCCAAGATGTCAACCCTGAATTATGACTAATGGTTCCATCAATAGCATCCACTACCCACAGTTCTTTTGCATCACGGTCTCCTCCAGACTCTTCACCAAAAATCGGGTATTTTGAATGTTGCTTCAGCAATTCCCGCGCCGCGTTCTCTGCTTCAGTATCAGCTTTTGTGTAAAAATCAACCCCACCTTTGCTTATTGTTTCAAGTGGTTTGCCATAATATTTTATGGCTACACCACCTGCCAGATGGGCAGCATCCCGGGCTAACACCAACTCATTCATTTCTTCGCCTCCTCTGCAGACTTTTCTTTCTTTTCCTCATTCACTGGTTTTTCTTTTTCCTTCTTTGCTGGTTTTTCTTTTTCCCCGGGAAGTTTTTTCCTCTCAAGGATTGCCTTCCTTTTCTTGTCATCAAGATTAAGCTTGGTAAGTATTAAATTGGAAGGATTCAGCGGCTTGGAAACTTCAGAACCATCAACTTTCTTCACCTTAATACCATCCACTGTAACCCTTCCGCGGCTGAGGTCCACTGACTCCACTGATCCCCTAACCCCACGGGAGCCACCGCGAAGCACCACGACCTCATCCCCTTTCCTAAGGGGCAGCGAACGCTTCCCTGTCTCCTTCCGCAAATCTGCAGAAAGATGGGCTGCAAGGAATTTGTGGCGCACATGTAGCGGAGCGTTATGCCTGAACTTTCTCTGCTTCCTCGGTTGCGAGCTGCTCTTCCATGAACTTGACCACTTTTGCTTCATTAACTCACCTTTGTTCCTGCTGGAACCTCCTTGTCTGGCTGCAGCAGCACTGGTTTCCCATCTGCAACTGCTGCGAAAAGCATACCATTTGACTCAACACCGCGCAATGTCTTGGGCTCAAGGTTTACCAGCACAACAATCTGCTTTCCTGGAAGCTCCTCGGGTCTGTAACTCTCCGCAACCCCTGCCACCAACGTCCTGGATTCACTTCCAAGGGAGACCTCCAGCTTAAGGAGTTTGTCTGCTCCCTCCACTCTCTCTGCACTTTCAATTGTCCCAATCCTCAGATCAAGCTTCTGGAAGTCCTCAAATGTTATTGTGCTCATACTATAATATTGGCGAGCTTTCCTATAATTGGGAAACGCTCAACCACCTCCTTGGCTACTGGACCTTTAATCAGGGTTCCTTTTGGCTCCCCTTTATCATCTACCAGGATTGCAGCATTGTCCTCAAAGGATATCCTTGTCCCGTCCGGGCGCCTGTACTCTTTCCGCTGGCGAATAATCACTGCTTTATGAACTTGCTTCCTGACCTTCTCATTCCCACGGTAGACTCGACAGTTAACAGGGCTTGCCACACCTGCCTTGGGTTTTGTCCTCCTTGTCCCTTTGTACCCGCGGACAGATATGATCTGCAGTATTTTTGCACCGGAATTGTCTGCACAGACCAGGGTTGTCTCAGGCATGAGGGTCTTTGTCACCTTAGAAGAAACAGCTTTCATAATCATCACCTTGCAGGACCTACCACAACAAAACTCTTGGTCTTGGATAATGGCCTGCATTCTACTACTACCACCCTTTCCCCTTCCTTTGCCTTTACGCAATCGGGGTTATGTGCGTGGAAGTGTATTTTCCTCCTTTCATATCGTTCATACTTGGGGATAAACTTGTTGTAGTGCCACTCAACCACTGCAGTTTGCTGTGCCTTGACAGATTTCACAATAGCTGTGATAGCCTTTCCTCTAACAGGAAGGGAACCATGCCATACACACTTCTTGTCTGTGCACTCCCTTTTGGGAGGTTCTACATCCAAGCCTATTGATTTTTTCATAAGGATTATTCTTCCTGCAGCTTTTAAACCTTACCATCGCTTGAGCTTCTTCTTAATCCTGTCCTCAGGCCGCGCCACGAGGACTTTTCCATCCACCAAGACCTTTTCCCCTGAGGGGATAGTGAAAAGGAATGCGCATTGCTCCTTTACAAGATTCTTTTCCTTCCCCTTCACTTCAATAGTGAGGGTTTGCCTTGTTTCATCAACCACTTTCCCTTCCAACCCAACCGTAGAGGCGCTGGTTGATTTTTCAACACTGGCCTTCAGGCCAATCAATTCATGGCGGACCAGGTTCTTAGGTGATATCATAAAAATAGTTGCCTCGCGGTGTTTAATACGTTAATACCTCTTTAGAGTGCGATTCTAACCAACATTAATCTGGTCTTCCTGGAATCCCATCTTTACCAGGATCTTCTTTATGCTGTCCTTGTGGTTACCCTGAAGCTCTATCACACCATCTTTGAGTGTTCCACCGCAGGCCAGCTTGGTCTTGAGTTCCTTCAAAACTTTCTTGGGTTCAACATCCTTGCTCATGCCCTGAACAATAGTGATGAACTTTCCGTACCGCCTTTTTATCCCTGAAACCCTTATTTTTTCTTTTTCCTTTGCTAGGGACTCGCAAATGCAAAGTTCCTTGTTTAATCCACACTTGGGACAAATACCAATCATTAGCCAATCTTCTCCTTTTTTATGGTATTGATTCGTGCAATTGTCTTCCTTATCTCCCTTATCTTTCCAGGGGAGGCAGTTGTGGCTCCGATAGAAATATTGGCCCGCTCCTTTGCCATCTCTAACTTAAGCTCAGCAAGCCGTTTTTCAATTTCTTTTTCTCCAAGTTTCCGCATGTCCTTTGTTCTTAAAATTGACATATGCAATAAGACACTTAATAATATAAAAAGCTTGTATTTAAGCCTTCTCCCCCCTGATTGGCTTTTTGCCTGCTGGGATTTTTGCAGGCTCTTTTTTAACTGGTTTTTTCACTGCTTCCTTTGCAGGCTTCTTCCCTGCTGGGCTTTTTGCAGGCTCTTTTTTCACTGCTTCCTTTGCAGGTTTCTCATCCTCAGCAACAGGTTCTGGAGCCCTTGCCCCAGGCATAATGTCTTTCAGGGAGTATTTTTTCTCCCCTGTGATTAACTGGAACTCCCTCATTATTTTCACCTTGATCCCAACCTTACCTGGTTTGGACCTTCCCATCTGGTAGATCTCCTCAAACCCATAGTCCACCATGGTTTTTGCTGGCTCCCCAGAATGCTTCAGATAACCGTCAATGAACTTGACCCTCATTGCCTTTCCCCCTGAAACCCTTCCAGAGATCATTATTTGGGCACCGATTGCCCCGGCTGCCATCACCCTCTTGAGCATAATGTTACCGATTCTCTTGAAGTTAAACCCCCTTTCCAAAGTAGAGGCAATCTGTTTCGCAACTATCCTTGCGTCAAGGTCCGGTTTCTGCACTGCCTTGACATCAACCTGGGGATTCTCCAGATTAAATTTCTCCTTAAGAATCTCAGTAATTTCATTGATGGTCTTCCCCCCTCTGCCAATTATCCTTCCTGGGGATGAAGAGTAAATAACAATCTTTATTCCCAAAGGGGTCCTCTGCAACTCCATTCTGGAGTAGTTTGCATTGGGATACTTCTTCCTAATAAAATCCTCTATCTGGACCTCCTTGAGACCCTGATTCACAAAGTACTGCTTGAGCATACCTTTCCTTAGTGATCGCTGTTTTAAATAGTTACTGCCGACCCTATGGAGTGAACCCAAGTCTTTTATTATCTGCAATGATCGGGAACCCAAACGCGACAATTATCCCCATCCAGCGAATCAGAATCAACACATGAACAAAAATCAATTTCATGTTCCTCACATGCATCCAAAACTGGTTGTAAAAGTTCTTTTCTAACATCAATCGATAGAGCCAATGTTGATCCTTCGTTAATACCATTCTTTTCATAATATCCGATGAGTTTTTCATACATTTCACGAGGCACACTATGATTTAATCTCATTGTTTTGGAGATTATCATCTTAACCCCAGCTTCGACGGATCTTCCAACTATTTCATCTAACTCCTCTCTACTCTGCCCATCTATACCATTTGCTGTTGGAACGACTGGTTCAATTTTTACCCTTACATTCTTTCCCATATACGTAAGCCTTCTCATTACGTCGTACGTCTCATTAAGCGGTGCTGCAATTGGACTGTAATAGATTGAGTCAGGATTGTTTTCTTCTAAAGATGGGATAGAAACATCAATGTTTAATTTAGGGTGACGAGTAATCTCCAAGTAATCTTCTTCTAAAAGTGTTTGGGGATTTCTAGTCATTACAAGCACAGGGAAATCATTAGTCAACAGCTCTTGAAGAGCATAGTGAGAATCTCTATATTTACTTTCAATGGGTTGAAATGGGTCTGTACTTGATGATACCATGACCACTAGTTTATCCAATCCCAATTTTTTTGCCTTTCTTATTCTATCCTGTAAATGTGTCCGAAACCCATCTTGACGATATGCTGGCGGAGCAATATAACAATATTGATGTTGAAATGTACATCCCTTATACGGATTTACAACTAATCTAGGTGGGCATGGCTTATCTGAACCCCACATGTCATATGGTTTCAGAGCCCATCCCCTCTTCCCAAACTTATCTAAATTGGTCCTAATGTCATCGTTTTTGGTCATTTCTATAGTTCTAAATTTGGGTTTATTATATTGTGTCGTCAAATATTTACTACAAAAACGGAATATTTAAATACGGAAGCATAATAGAAGAATATGATTAACAAAGAACAGGTTTTAAGGGAATATGGATTAAGTGATAATGAAGTTAAGGTTTATCTTGCCAGTTTAAAGATTGGAAACGCTAAAGCAAATGAAATCGCAAAGAAAGCAGGCATGCTTCGGACAACCACATATGAAATTTTACAAACACTTTCAGAGAGAGGATTAGTTTCCCATGTTATCAAATCAGGAGTAAGGTATTATGAAGCTACTGATCCTCATAAGTTAATTAGAATGTTGGAGGAACGAAAAGACAACTTGAAACTGGTCTTACCAGAATTAGAAGCCTTAAGAAAATCAGTTAAAGAAAAACCAAGTTTTCAAATGTATGAGGGGAAATCTGGACTCAAAACCATTCTGGATGATATAATAAAATCAAATCCAAATGAAATATTACAGCTTAACTCGGCAAAGATATTTGAGACTCTTCATTACTATTTCCCTAGGTGGATAAAGAGGCGTGTGAGTCATAAAATTTCAACAAGAATCCTTCAAGAAAGAACAAAGTTTATTGTGAAGTACAAGAAGAAAGATAAATCCGAATTGAGGGAAATTAGGTTTTTACCTGAAGATTTTAAAATTAACACAGCAAACTTTATCTACAAAAACAAAATTGCGTTTTTAACGATGAAAGAAGAGGAAATAATAGGTATAGTCATCCAGAATAAGGAGATGGTAGATACTCAACGCTCAGTGTTTGAAAGATTATGGGTCTCTTTCAGGTAGCGACCTGTGTTTTTAAAGGGATAACTACAGGCGTGCTATCTCTGCTCTAGAATAAGCTGAATATGTGAAATCTTTCTTTGGCGGCCGCGAAGCTTGAACCTTCTCGGGGTCTGGAATGTGAAGCCTTGGTGGGCTGAAGCATGGATGAACATCCTCTCTGGGGAAAGGCCTTTGAACTCTGCATTTGCTTCAGCTATCTTGAGCAAATTAGAAAGCTCCTCAACCACATTAGTGTAATACTTCCCGCTGAGGTTTTGTTTCCGGGAAATCAACCCCTCTAAAAGGGATTGCCCTTTTGGGAGGCTCTTCCCAGTGAGGACTTTGCAAACAATAGCAGAAGATTTACTGGAGATTCTCAAGCCCCTGCCAAACACACGAACAGACTTCTCAGGTTTCGGGTTCTTTACATATTTTTGCATACTCTTCCTCCAGCAGACCTAGATCCCTTAAATTATCCATTCCAAGTGGGAGCCCGCCTGCCCCGTCATTTATCACCGCATATTTCCCTTCAAGGGAACTTATGTATCTTCTTATTGCGGTTTCCCCTTTTAATCTTTTATGTGTTCTCTCGCCATTTTTACGCAATTCAACAATATATGTGGGTACAAGTCATTGGTCAACAATCCCGACCCTAAGTTCAGGTTCTGAGAACATCATTACATCACTTCAAAGGTATGAACTTGGAGGACTTGGTTGCACCGAAACCTGGTGCAGAATGCTTCACCATTCTCCTTGTAGGAACAAATTCCCCCAACCTCCTGCCAAGCATCTCAGGTTTTACGTCCAAAGGAACATATTCCTTCCCACTGTGAACTCCAATCCTTACCCCAACCATTTCCGGGATTATAATCATCTGTCTGGATTTTGTTCTGTGAAACTTCTTCCTGTCAGCCTGAATGTTCCTGAGCAACGCCTTCTGAGCGTCAGTAAAGCCTCTCTTCAAGGACCTTCGTTGCCTAGAGTCCATTATCTCAAGAAACTCCTTCAAATCCATATCCTGGATCTCTTCCCATGTTTTCCCGCGGAATATAAACTTAGGCATATTATCCTTCAACTGTTTCATCAACCAATTTCATGATATCATTAATATTATCGTCCATTGAGCTTAAAGTCTCTTTGTCCCTTGGGTTGAAGATATAATTAATTATTAAGCGACTCAGACCATCTATTTTTAACCTTGCTTTATCTGTATTATCTCCAAGGCTTTCCTCATCAAGATACCTAGAAGCAAGGTCTAGCATTTTGTAGACACTATTCAGATAATTAAGACCAATACCAGGCTTCTTCTTTAAAAACGTATATTCAGTAAAAAGGCCGTACTTGTTTCCTATCTGCAGGAGATAGTCTCCTATACTTTGATCTCTCTTTATTCTAACTTTTCCTCCCAGTGATTCTGCCCTATTTTTGAAATCTTTTATTTTTACTCTCATAATTAAAATTAACCGAAAACAATTTATTTCTTCTTCCCTGTCCTCCTGGGGGAAACTGTCCCAACCTTCCTTCCTGGCGGAGCATGACGGGAAACAGGCCTCCTCACCTTGCCGTGACCTGACCCACCATAAGGGTGGTCAACAATATTCATCCCCTTCCCAGAGGTCCTGGGGTAGAGCTTGCCCCTTGCTTTCATTGCATGTGACTTGGAACCAGCCTTCACAAAAGGTTTCTCTGCGCGGCCATCACCTGCTGGAATCCCAATTATTGCGCGGCAGCTTGGATGAAGCGTTTTCTTTTCCCTGCTTGGAAGGCGAACAACTGATTTCTTTCCTTTGGAAACAAGAACAGCAAAAGTCCCTGGGCTCCTGCAGAGCTTGGGGCCAGAATGTGGGAATGTTTCTATTGCGCAGATGTGGCTTCCCTCCTTTATTTCTGAAAGCGGAAAAACCCTTTCATGTGAGTGGTCCCCCACCTTAATTCCCTCAGGAGCTACAATATAGCCATGTGAATGATCATCGTATTCAATCTTTGCCAACGGTGCGTCAGAGAGTGGATTGGAGACAATGTCCTTCACCACACCTTTCTTGTTCTGATATATGATGTGGGGTTTGAATGATTTCTCAGGAACCCTGTAGGTGGATGAACCGCGCCCTCTTCTCTGCTGAATAATTCTCTTTCCCATACGCTCACCTATATCATGCCAAGCCTGGTCGCAATGTCAGCTGCTGAATGTTTTGGACCCAGTGTAACATACGCCTTCTTCAGGCCTTTCATTGTAACCTCAACATTAACTTTCTGAACTTCAACATGGAAGCCTTTCTCAACTGCCTCTGCAATCTCTCCCTTGGTGGCTTTTTTGTTGACAATGAACGTTAGTTTGTTCTGCAGTTCCACCATTGTCATTGCCTTCTCGGCCAAGTGCGGGTGCAGCAACGTTTTCCAAGGATCATAAGCCTCCTCTGCTACTGGTTTTTTTGGCAACTTCTCCTTTACTTTGGGTTTTTCCTTTACATCTTTCACAGGCTTCTCCTTTGTTTTTGGTTTTTTCTCTTTCATAATTTCCCTGCCTCCTCAGCAGCAGAGCGCGTCCAGATGCACACCCTTCCTAGATTGCCTCCTGGAGCAAGGTCAGAGACCTGTAAGTCTTTGAGTATCTTCACATCAAACCCTGGAGGACTGGGCACTTTATTGTCTTTAGCTACAATAATCAATGGCCCACGCGACCTTTTGTATTTCCTTCCCCTGCGAGTCCCCTTACCCGAACGGATTGTTTTCTTTTCCTTGAAAATAATGCCAAGCTTTTCCAGGGCAGCAGCAACTTCCTTGGTTTTTTTCAGCTCCTGAAAATTGTCCTCTACAACAACCATCCCCTTTGCAGAGGCTGAAATAGCAGAAAGCAACGCATAAATCCGCTCCTTGTTGTTGATTTTCTTTTCCCAATTTTTCTCTGTCTTTGGGGGGTGTGCTTTCCTCCCCTTTGTTGCTTGGGGCACAAATCGTGCAGTGTAATTGAGAAACCCTTGACCATGAATTCTCTTCATCCTTGCCATCTCCCTGTTCATCATTGACCATCTGTATCCTCTAAGACCGTGATAATGCGCAGACGTCCTTTTGCCCGCTAGTGGGTCTGCTCCGCGGATCTGTCTTTTCAGTGAAGATTCAGCAAGAAAGGCTCTTCTAATAATATCTTCCCTTATCGGAGTGGAAAAAGCCTTTCCCAGGGCAATTTCTCCCCTCTTTTCCCCATGCAGTGTGTGTACTTGGACTTTCATAGCCACTTCTTATGTAAGATGCTTTAAAAGAGCGCCCCTTATAAAATCCCTTTAGGGAGCTTATAATATATAAATAATGGATGCATTAGTGATGATATGGAAAGGAAAGCAGGTAAGACCGGGAACATAATAAGGCTTGTAGAGACCAATCTGGAAGGGGACAAGCCAGTAAAAGCAGCAATAAGGCGGATCCCCGGCGTTGGGTTTATGTTTAGTAATGCAATATCCAAGATTTCAGGGCTTGGGGACAAAAAGCTTTCATCATTGTCACAGGAAGAACTTGATAAACTAGCTGAAATTATTCAGAACCCACAGAAATTCTCTCTCCCTATTTGGATGCTGAACAGGAGGAAGGATCTAATACAAGGAACAGACAAGCATGTTAGTGCATCTGCCCTGGATTTTGCCAAGAGAACAGACCTGAACATGATGAAGAAGCTTCGCCTATACAAAGGTATCAGGCACGCTGCCGGCCTTCCGGTCCGTGGGCAGCGCACCCGCGGTTCATTCCGCAAGGGGAAGACGGTTGGGGTGAGCAGATCAAAGCAACAACCCGCAAAGGCAAAGAAGAAGTGATGTTATGAAAAAACTCAGAAAGCGATTCAAGAGGCCCAAGCGCCCGTATGATACTGAACAACTCAAAGAGGGTAAGGAGCTGAAGAAAAGCTACGGCTTGAGAAGAAAAAAGGAAATATGGATAGCAGAAGAAATGGTCCGCGGATTCCGTCAGCGAGCAAGAAAACTTATTTCAGTTAGTGACAAAGAGAAAGAGGAAATTCTATTGAAGAAGCTTGCAAAGCTTGGGCTTCTCCCCAAAGGATCCAGCCTGGATGATGTACTTGGTTTGACCGTAAGTAACCTTCTTGAAAGAAGGTTGGAAACAATTGTGTTCAAGGCTGGAATGGCCAAAACAACTAAACAAGCCCGACAGTCAATTGTCCATGGTTTTGTGAGAGTGAAAGGCCGGAAGACCGTATTCCCTTCATACATTGTTACTGTGGAAGAAGAATCTGCAATTAAATCATCATTCAAGCAACCCAAACCCCCTACCCGAAGAGGCGTGGCTGCTGCACCTGAACAGGCAGATGAGGGAGGAGAGGAGTAAGTATGGCAGAGAAAAAACCAAAATGGGGTGTTGCACACATTTACTCAAGTGTCAACAATACAATTATTCATATTACAGACCTTACTGGAGCTGAAACAATTGCCCGCTACTCAGGCGGGATGGCAACATCCAGATCCAAAGACAAAGGAATGGCTTATCCTGCCATGCAGGCAGCCAGACGAGCTGGAATGGAAGCGCTTTCACGCGGCATTACTGGTGTTCATTTGAGGGTCAGGGCCCAGGGAGGCCAGAAAAAGAAAATGCCTGGCCAAGGAGCCCAACCTGCAATCCGCGCTTTAGTGCGGGCAGGCCTAAGGATTGGAGCGATCGAGGATGTAACCCCAATCGCACATGATGGTTGCAGAAAGAAAGGCGGCCGCCGCGGCCGAAGGGTGTAATATTATGATAACAACAACAACTGATTCAATCCCAGAAAAGCAAATCAGCGAGATATTGGGAGTGGTGAAAGGAAACACCATCCGCGCCAAGTGGTTTGGCAAGGACATTGTCTCTGGACTCCGCCAGATTGTAGGCGGCGAGCTAAAGGAGTATACAGAGATGCTCGTGGAAGCACGTGAGGAAGCCCTAAAGCGGATGGAAGACCAGGCAGTTGAGCTAAAGGCTGATGCTGTGATAAATATCCGCTTCAGCACCAGCCAGGTAATGAAATCAGCTGCTGAAATCCTGGTTTATGGGACAGCAGTAAAGTTGAGGTAATAATTAAAAAAGGTGTAATATGGCAAAAGGACACAAACCAGTTGCTGGGAGTAGGGCCTTCTGGCCCAAGAAGCGAGCAAAGAGGATCCATCCCAAGATGGGCTCCCTGCCAGAAGGCAAAGGCTTGCTAGGCTTTGCTGGATACAAAGCTGGCATGACCCAAGTCTCTGTTGTCAATGTTAGAAAAGGCTCCCCACGCCATGGCAAGGAAGTGTTCCTCCCCGCCACAGTCCTGGCAGTCCCACCACTCGTGGTTGCAGGAATAAAAGCATACAAAAAAACTTCTGAAGGCCTCCGCGACACTGGTATAGTCTGGGCCGATTCCATCTCAAAGGACCTCCCCAGGAAAACATCTACCCCAAAGAAAACAAAAAAGTCCTTAGAGGGAGACGAATTTCGCTTGGTTGTTCACACAAAACCACGCGAAGCCACTGGCAAGAAAAAACCAGATCTCTTTGAACTCCCTGTTAAAGGTGGTTGGGACGAGGCTAAAGCTTTCCTTGGAAAGGAACTTAAAGCCAATGAAATTTTCAAGGAAGGTGAATTCATTGATGTTAGAGCTGTTTCAACAGGCAAAGGATTCCAAGGCCCTGTCAAAAGGTTCGGTGTAACTATCCGCAACAGAAAAGCCAAAAAGAAGCGCCGCCACGTTGGTGTTATGGGCCCGCGCGGCGTTGCCCGTATACTTCCCAATTCTGTAGCAATGGCAGGCCAGATGGGATTCCAAACTAGGACAGAGTACAACAAACAAATCCTCAAGTTCGGCGAATCCCTGACCCCAAAGGGTGGCTGGACACACTTCGGCCAGTTGAAAGGATCTTACCTGATTGTTTCAGGCAGTGTCCCAGGCCCAAAAAAGCGCCTAATAATGCTCCGCAAGGGGATCCGCGCAAAAAGAGAAGAAAAACTAGAAATCAAGCACATCTCCCTGGAGAGCCAGCAGTGACTGTTTTTAAACGAAAAAAACTTCGCCTAAAACCCCTCACAGTGACATTAAACGCAATGCGTTTAAGCGATGTTAAGTGAAATCGCTGGCTACGGTGGTATTTATAAATTTTGTGGTTAATTAAAAATATGAGAGAAATTAAATGTTATTCATTTGATGGTTTGCAGGAAGGGAAAACGTTTAAGAATGGATTACTTCAAGCTGGTTTTAAGGTTTATCCCCCGGGAGATTCAGGAAGCCGCAAACCTTTGATTGCTGATATAAGGGTTGAAGGAAAACCACAGGCTGTGGGATACTTTGATGAAATGGATTGGCCCCGTATGCTATATCTCCCTGATTATGATAATCGATTAACCAGAGAGTACATACCAGCTTTTTTACAACCCTCCACCAGCGACTCTCAGCCTCCTTCAGAGGCTGGCCGAGTTGCACACAACTCGGTCACTTAACATAGCTTATGACGCTCCCAAGGTCGCCCTTATTGCTAAAGCAACAAGTCATAAGCCTTAGTTAAGTGAAATAAAGCGTCGCCTAGACATTTGCCTTCTCAAAAATATTATTAATATATTAAACTAGTTATAGCTGTATGGAAGTATATTTCAATAATCAATTCATATCGGTTTCTGAATCTGATGGGATTCTAGAGCTTTGTTTTAAAAAGGAGACAAAAAATCTCACAGATGATGACTTTAAGCATTGTGCACTCAAATGGATTGAAACAGTAAAATTAAGGAAGACCAAAAGACTTCTTGTTGATATGCGCGACTTCAATTACGAGTTAAGTCCTGAAATTATTGATTGGCGCAATAAGAACGTTGTAGCGGGTTATAATGAGGTTGGTGTAGAAAGATTTGCATTTGTTAGCAATAAACCAACCGTAAAACAAGATGATCCTTCCAATACTTTTGTCAGTAGAGATTTTTTGACAAAACAAGAAGCAGAAACTTGGCTTCGTTCTTGAAGGGGACGCTTTTTACTCTCGCAGACTTCGTCTGCTCGCCCTCAGAATAAATTCTTCGGGTCACTTAACATTGCTTATCGAGCTCACAGGTTCGCCCCAACTTCCCGAAGGGAAGCTGTCGATAAGCCTTAGTTAAAGGAAATCGGCGGCGAATTTAGAAATGCTATTCGATCAAATCTATGACTGTTGTTTCTATTGTCTTTTTTCTGTATATATGTACAGCCCCTTTGGGAAGTTTGAAACTCTCACAATAAATTCGTCGCATTTCTGTTAAATCATAAGTCCAAGGCACTTTATGGTGAATCATCCCCTCCAATATAACACCCTCGTTTCCATCCGGATCAGTAAATTCACCGAATCGCCTGCTTTCTAATGTAATTGGGTGACTTTCAACGTCACAAGTCCTATTCTTATATTTGATGAATGAACCTTTTTTCATTCCAAGGAAATCCTTGCTACCAGTCACTATACCATCATCCATAATATCAGTTAATATGTTCAATTCTTAAACGTTTCGCCGCCGACTCACGCTCGTTTCACTCGCTGGCTCACAATTTCGCTCCTTTAACATTGCTTATGATGTTCCTTTCAGTCACCCAAGTGGCGGAGCCACTTCTCATAAGCCTTAGTTAAAGGAAATTCCGCTGCTTATCATATTTGTAAATTATCAAACCGGCAATAATCCAAATTAGAAGTACGCTCATTCGTATGGGTAGAGAATTAAGTAGAATTGGAACATTGAATGAAATTGCATG
>JADHYO010000024.1 GCA_016782405.1 Candidatus Aenigmatarchaeota archaeon | reverse complement strand
TTCTCCCTGACTCCAGATTCTGTGTCCTGGATGCTGACAAGGGTTCCTGTGACAAACAGCAGGACAGGGATTGCACTGAGAACCGCAATAATTGAATAAAACTGGCCGGACATCTGCCTCTTTCTCACAACCATACCCTAACCTCCATTCTTGCAGGTCCCCACATGAAGGGGATTTCCGGAACTGAAATTGTACGGTTCACGAAATCCGTCACTGTAACATACTGGCTCAGCATCTCTGACAGGCGTTCCAAAGCATCTGCATTGGCAGTGGTGCTGTTCGGGAAGATGTCCCCGTACCCCACGTGGAATGGAATCCAGATATAATATTCCAATGAGGATTCAGGCAGGATGTCGCATTGGTCATTGCATACATCAGATATTTTCAGGGTATTGTTTTCAGTTGCCCCGAGAATCTGTGGGTCTATGAAAATTGTTGAGGGGGTTGCGTATGGCCTTGGGGTTTGGAACGCTTTCTGCGTTGCGCTGGCATAGGTCACGTTAACAGTGACGTTCTCGCTGTCCAGCTGGGCCAGGTTTAGAAAGACTCTGGAGACTTCGCTTCCATTGAAGCTCTTGTTGAAAATCTTTGGGTTTTCCTTAATCCCTTCCAGGCTATCCAGGTCACCAACAAGGATGCGCCCTGGCCTCCTTTCCTGTGACGGCCTCACATACTGAACCTGGATATAGGAGGAATCATCAGGGTCATTCTCAGGGTCTGAATAGAGGATTGTGTTATCCTTTCCCCAGAAGTAGTCCCCGTACGCGTTCAGGTAAACAGAAACTACGTTCGTGCCGTTGATAACATTAGCAGTGAGTTCATAGTTCAGCCTTATTTCCTGCTCTAGCTCAGGGTCTTCCTCTACAGGGTCTGTCAGGTCAACAGTGACGTCGTTGAGGTAGACCTGGATATTGTGCTTCTCCGGGACCTCATCCGGAATCCCGTTCTCGGGGTCGCCGGGGTCAGCAAAGTTGATGTTCTGCCCGTGGATGAAGAGCGTGACATTTATATCACTGGCCCCTTGGGGGATGTGGAATGGCATGGTGGCCCATGCCCCGCTCCTTTTATTCTCACCGTCGTTACCCTCGCTCAAAATGTTGTCAAAGTAGTATGTGGTGTTTTCAAGGGGGGAGACATACAGGCTGGTGTTCTCCTGCAATTCAAGTTCCAGGCGGAAGCCTGGATGGATGTGGGAATGCCACCCATCCCCAACTACAATTTTTCCCTTTAATCTCACTTCCAGGGTGTTCCACGCATCGGAATTGATGTCCTCAGTATCAGCTGTTGCATAGCCAAAGTAAAGGGTGGTTCTCCTCCCGTTTATCTCTTTTTCCTCCTCGGCAATCTCAACGGGATTCAATTTTTCACCATTGAGATTGAATTTCTGCGCGTTTATGTTCTCGTTTCCGAAATGGAGTGAAATGTATAGAATGGCATTGCTTATGTCCACAATCTCAGTGGAATTCACATAGAATTTTTTCGTTATATATACATTTTCATCCTCCCAGACACCGCTCCCCTGTGGGCTGAACGCAAGAACCATGCTTGTGTTTTTCCTGGCTTCGCGGACAAATGCTGATGCAACGTGTCCGCTGGGCTGCCTGCCAAGCTCGAAACCTGAAATCAACGAGTAGGTTCTGACAAGCAGTCGTTCCTGGGTCTTGCTCTTGTTGTACATGCTGGTGTTGTCAAAGAATATTTCATACCCAAAGATGCTGCTGTTTACTAGTGAGTCCAGGACCTCCCCGGTCACATTTCTGGCCTGGGTAAAGTTCCCAACTGACCACCAATAACCAATAAGCTCAATAAAACTCAGGTTAAAGTCCTCGTCCCTAATGAGGCCTTGGGAATAATATCCCTGCACAGACGGAAATTCCAAAAGGTCCTTTACTTCCACCTCAAAGAGGATGTTGTTGATGTCCTTCCCTAAGTAATAGACCTGCTTTGCCTGCAGCTCCTCGCTTGTGATTCCCATGGAAAATCCTGCAATAAAAGTGGCAAGGAGCATGAGAAGTCCCACAGCCACTATTGCGTCCAGTGAAAGGAAGAATCCCCTCATCATAAGTATTATATTGGGTTATCTACAGTAAAACCTTTTTTTCCTCCCGAGACAATAAATAACAATGAAAGCCCAGGTTTCTGTTGAATTCATGTTCGTGATCATGCTACTACTGACAGCACTTTCAATTGTCGCTGTGGTGAGTGTTGTCAAAACGCGGGAAATTGAGATTTCCACACTCCAACAGGAAGCTGAGAACCTGCTTGATGAGACAGGTAGCAAGATAAACACTGTCTACCTGGAGGGGGACGGTTTCATGATGAACGTCACATTACCAGAGAAAATCATTTCAGCCAACTATAGCATCTCAACATCATCCAACTTCTTGGTGCTTACGGTATATGGTAACACGTATTCCAAGGCGTTGATAACCGATGTAAGCGGCAACTTTAGTCAGGGGTCCAATATGCTGAGGAATGTTGGAGGGGAGGTAACCGTTCTATGAAGGCCCAAATATGGTCCCTTGATCTGATAATATCAGTTGTAATTTTTACAACTATGATTGCGCTGTTCTTTTTCACATTCAACACGCTCTCAGCGGACGCTGAAGAGCATAATAGCCTCTCCAAGATGCAGGACATCTCACTTGAGGTTACAGAAGCCCTAATAAGGACCAGCGGCCTCCCTTCAGATTGGAATAATGAAACAGTCCAGGTTATTGGGTTTGCTGTCAATGAAAATGTGCTTGATGGGGACAAGGTCCTCTATTTTGTCAATACAACAATCGACTACAACCGCTCCAAGGTCCTGATGGGGATAGGGAATTATGAATACTATTTCCAGATTGACCACCCAAACGGAACCGTAGTTGAGCTGAGCGGGCTTAACCTAATCAAGGGTGTTGATTACGCAACAGCAAAGACCATTGTCCGGGTGGAGCGGTTTGTGGTGCTAAGTGGACTGAAGAAGCTGAAGTTCACCCTGTGGAGATAAATGTGGAAAAGGGATATAAAGGTAAAAACGAATATTCATACTGGGGGGTCGTGAGGTAATGGTAACCTAGTCGGCTCCAGCCATCACTGGAATGGAGCATCGAGTCTCTGACGATGAGAGAAACCGGCATCTCTGGGTTCGACTCCCAGCGACCCCAAATCCCCTTACTTCAGTTTTTCTAGTGGAATGAATGTGAATTCCACTGTTCCCTTCATCTTAACTGCTGACTGTCCAACATGGAATTCAATGCCGTCCAGGTTAACCTTGGCCCTTGATTCCTTGCCTTCAAGAATCTCCAGAAACTTTACCAGCAGCTCTTCTTTGTTTTTTAGAATTTCTTCAACTAGTCCCATATTATCCTCCTTATTCCTGCTTTATTAGTTAGGAAAAGAATATATAAATTCATGGCTGTCGAGAAAATTGTTGTGGGAAGGAACAGGGAGGACCTGAAGGAGTTCGGGATTCGCGGGACAGCTTTTATTGGGAAGCACATTGTCGGTGAGGGGGAGGAATCCCACCTTACCAATGCGTTGCAAATGGATGTTACCAGACCTCACGTGCTTTTAATTTGCGGCAAGAGAGGGACGGGGAAGAGTTACAGTGGTGCTGTGATCGCTGAGGAGATTGCGCTCCTGCCTCCGCAGGTTAGGAACAACCTCTCTGTATTGATGTTTGACACGATGGGGATTTACTGGTCGATGAAGCAGCCCAATACAAAGGACGCTGCCCTCCTGCGGAAGTGGGGCATGAAGCCTCGTGGGCTTCCTATCAAACTCTTTGTCCCAAAAGGTTATGTGAAATCCTACAAAGAAGCCGGCGTTTCAGTGGATGCTCCGCTAACACTTCCTGCAGGCGAGCTAACCGCAACAGATTGGATTCTAACATTTGGGTTCTCCCCAATTGATGAATATGGGATTGTAATAGAAAGAATAATCAAGGCTGTAAAAGAGAGGAATGGCTCCTATTATTCTATCAATGATATTGTTTTTGCTATCCAGGCAGATAAAAAAATTGATTCCAAAATAAAAGATGCTCTGGTGAACCGCTTCCTTGCGGCAATGGAATGGGGCATTTTCGAGAAGACAGGCACCCCTGTAAATGATTTGTTCCAGCCCGGGGTAATTTCTGTTATTGACGTCTCCCATTACATGTCAGTTTCCCAGGGTTGGTCTGTCAAAGGAATGTTAGTGGGGTTGCTTGCAAGGAAGATATTCCAGAAAAGACTAATGGCAAGGAAGGCAGAAGAGTTTGAAGTTATGAGTGGGGAGAGAAAGAAAACAGTTCCCATGGTATGGATGCTAATTGACGAATGTCATCAGTTCCTTCCTTCCACAGGCCAGACCGCAGCATCTGAGCCTTTGCATACAATAATCAAGCAGGGCCGCGAACCAGGGATAAGTTTACTGATGATAACACAACGCCCTAATCGTTTGCATGAGGACGCACTTGCCCAGGCAGACTTAGTAATTTCACACCGACTGACTGCCAAGGCTGATTTAGAAGCTCTTCGCGGTGTGATGCAAACCTACATGCTTGATGATATCCAGGAATATATTAACACACTCCCCAGGACAAAGGGAGCTGCGATTGTTCTGGATGACAATTCTGAGAGAATCTATGCTGTGCAGGTGCGGCCAAGACTGACGTGGCATGCTGGCGGTAGCCCATCAGCACTAAAGAAGAAGAGCTTATTTGACTAGTTTATAGAAGAAGCTACTTTGTTCTTATTTCTCTGAATTCAACTTTTCCTTTTTCAACTAAACTTTTGATTTCCTGTTGCCGTGCTGATAGGCGGGAATCCCCACTTTTGAACTCCACAAGAACAACTTTATCCTTCTCAAATTGGACCCCGTCAATAGGGGTTCCCAGGAATCTGAACCCGCCTGGCTGGAATGGATAGTCTTTCATGAAGGGGAAGAATTGCTCTGTTGTTTTCCCATACTTCACTGACAGACTTCTCTTACCAAACTCCAGTCCCCTTTGTGATTTCTTAAGGGAATATATCCAGTAAAGAAGTAGAAATATAAAAAATACCAGCAATATTGCAGTAGTAGTTTCAATCTCCATGGTAAAGTGATAATATATGGAATTAAAAAAGCATGTGATTACTGGCGGTCCCTGTTCAGGCAAGACCACCACTGTGGAAGCTCTGAGAAGACGCGGCTTTGGAATAATAGAAGAGGCTTCCAGAAAAATCATTGAGGAGCAGGTGAAAAACGGCGGCGATCTTGTTCCTTGGAAGAGGCTTGCTGATTTCAATGTAGCTGTCACACATATACAAAAGGAATTTGAGTCTCGTGTTTCTGATGGGGTATATTTCCTGGATCGCGGGGTTATAGACAATTTTGCTTACTGTGAGTTGGGTGGCATCGAACCACCATCTGAATTGTCAGAGGTTGCACGTAAAACTAAATATAATAAAATATTTTTACTTCTTCCCCTGGGATTCATGGAAAAGGATTCAGCAAGAAGGGAAAGTAGAGAAGATGCTGAAAAACTTACTAAATTAATAGAGAAGGCTTACATGTTCCATGGCTACAAAGTAATTGCTGTTCCCCCTGTTTCAGTGGAGGAGCGTGTGGAATTTATTCTCAAGGAAATCAATGCCACTTCGGAGTGAACTGCAGCTTCAGGCGGGTGGCTGCCCTGACATCCATCTCCCCCATTTGAGGGTTCTGCAAGTGTGTTAATTCGTGGGTCAGGACCTCCTGGAAATCGTCCCCATACAAATCTGAACGGATCTCAATGAGGCCGGAGTAGGGGAAACATCTCCCCAAAATTCCGTAACCAAGTTGACCTGCTGGAACTCTGTGGATTTCAATTCCTGGGTACATTGGCAGGGAAGGTGTTGCATTCCTCATGGTTTCACGGAAGCATTTTTCCCCTTCTTTCTCTAGTCTTTCCCATTCTTTTTCAATACTTTCCTCTTCCTCTAGTTCTATTTTCTCCCCGAAAAATCCGCCTCCCAGGGAATCTGCAGCAAAATTTTCTGTGAAATCCTGATAGGAATTGTATTTGTCCATACCCCATGAAAATAAGGATTCCACTTCCTTCTGGAAAGAATCCAGCTCCATCTCCAGTTTTTTCAATGAACGAAACATAACATCATTTTTATTTATGAAGGAATTTCTTTATATTCCTGCTTTTCTAATACATTCGCATGAGATCTAAATTAGAGATTACCAACCACGTGCAGGATGTTGGATTCCGCAGCATTGTTACTGCCACACTAATTGAGAAAGGGATAAAGAAAGCAATCGTAGAGAATGATGAACAAGACCCCAAAAAATTGATTATAATTGTTGATGAAGAACAAAAAACACTTGACAAAATAATGCGAGCATTGAATAATGAGTTGCGAAACAAAAGGGAGTTTCCCCAGCTCCCTGAAGAGTTTCATATGTCAGAATGGGAAGAGATGAATGGCAATCCACCTGCCATTCCAGATATATCCCCTTACGCAAGCGATGCTTTGCAATTAAAACAAATCTCAAAATTTGTTGGGGTTGGCCTTGGAATGAGCAAGAATATAGAGCACATGAGTTCACGAATAGATTCAATGGATAAATCAATCAAAGAACTCCCTGAAAATCTGGCGAAAGAACTAGTCAAACTCAAAAAGGAAGGCGTGTTATAACATGTTTTTCGTGCAAATGTAACATACACTGAGGTAGTGTTTTTGCAGAATACCACTGCTGCAGCTGCGTGGTTTATTCCAAACATTTATAAACCTTTCCTACAATAAAAAATAGTGACGATTATGCCTGAAACAATCCAGAGAGTAGCGGTTCCTAGAATCCAGATATACGGGGCAGGAGACCTTAACAGGCTCGCTCCCTTCATATTTGAAGGAGAAGTAGGGACGGAAATAGAACGGCTTGGAGAGCCGTTCAAGGACATCCACGCTTACTCGGGCGCACTGAGGGATTTGAGAGGCCTCTATGAGATCGGCCTTGCCCATGAGATGGGCCAGGAGCTTGACCTTCCGGCAGAAGCCTTGGAGGCAGGCAAGACTGTTTATCATGTATTCCATCAAAGACCAAAAGGAAACGTCACTGATGACGCCTGCGACTACAATGGCGGGAAACAGCTCAGAAAAGTCCTTGACACTGACCGCTCTGTCCGCTGGATCGTCCACCCCGCAGGATTCGAGGATACAGAAGACGGCTGGAAGGCAAACTTGGGAGAGCACTCAGATGTCCGATACATTCTTGTTCCCAAGACAGGATTCACTGAAATGACCGTGGACGGCGCATACAGGCCCGACACCGGAACTCCCTTCGCAACAAACGAAAGCAGAAAAAAGGCAGTCCAGACTTGGGTCAAAGCAGGCATCCCAGAGGAAATCGCGGGAAAAGAGGTATCATATTTTTACAGTAGGGAAGAAGGCCAAGGAACCGCTGCGGGGGGCCGTTGGCGCAACAATCCCGAGGACGGTCCCTTCTACGTGTACGCTGTCTATGAGCCGGGGCTCTGGAGCTCCAACATTGGCTCGTTCCCCGTCAGTAGGTCCGCCGAGCGGAGCGAGGCAGGTCCGGAAGACCGGGGAGTCCAAGTAGTCTCTGTTGATGAATACCGAAGGCTCGTCGCAGACAGCAAAACACTGGAAACTGTCCGAAAAACCGTTCAGAAATAAATTCCTTACTTCTAAGGTTGTATCCTCTGTCTATGAGATAGAGGGAGCTGTCCCAGACGGCTCTGCATCAGTGCAGGCTCTCCCAAGGGAAGTCTGGTGTATGCTTGAACTACACGCCCGGTTATAGTGCCTGAAATTATCAGGCCATGAAATGCAACAGCGACATTCGTGAAGCTGTGGTGTGTGTCCGTTGGGCACATTAAGTAGTCGGGCTACACGCTCGCTGCGGTGGACCGTTGGCACAACAATCCCGAGAACGGTCCCTTCAAAAGGACTCATCTTGGATGTTTGTATCCGAGGTGGAACCTGAGGAACGTGAACGCTGACAATGAGCCGAGGAACAGGAAACCGTTCTCTGATGGCCTGATCTCCAACATTGGCTCGTTCCCCGTCAATAGTTCAGGGCTGTCTGGGTTACATTGCTCACAGGAGGAAGGCATGCCCTACAAGAAACTGTTCCAAAAAGTGTATGATTTGGCGAAGTGGGTGTATCCCAATGTGAACACCTTTCCCAGGAAGCAGCGTCTGATTTTGTCCCAGAGGATAGAGGTCACAACCATCAGGATTCTGGAATTAGTCATTGGCCTCGGCGAGAGGGACACGGCAACGAACAGGAGAAAAATCCTGTGCGAAGTCCACAAGCTCCAGCTTCTCCTCAGGTTGTGTAAGGATCTTTCCTATCTGAAGTTCAGAAAATACGAATATGTTTCCAGTCTGCTCTCTGAGATTTCAGCTCTTTTGAGTCATGTGGAAGGGGGGGGGCAACCATGGAAGCCTGCGAAAATTTGTACAGTGAGCTCTGCTCTTTCAGGAACCTGGAGCTGGCCTTCAGGAAAGCAAAGAGAAACAAGCGTTACAAGAAGGATGTCCAGGACTTTGAATTTAAACTGGAAGACAACCTCTTGGAACTCAAGCGAGAGCTTGAAACACTTTCCTACCATCCCCAACCCCTGACTAAGTTTTCCATTAGAGACCCTAAAACAAGGCTGATTTCAGCATCACATTTCCGCGATAGGGTAGTGCACCATGCCTTGTGCAACATCATCCAGCCCATCTTCGAGAGGACATTCATCTATGATTCATGTGCCAACCAGATAGGGAAAGGCACAACCCTAGCCTTGCAGCGATTCAATCAGTTCAAGCAGAAAGTTTCCGGGAACGGGAGACTTGAAAATCATGCTAAAGATGGCAACATGGTGGTAGGCTATGCCCTCAAGGCGGATATCAGGCATTATTTTGACACCATTGACCATGGAGTCCTCCTGCGTTGCATCAGAAGGAAAATATCAGACAGGGAAGTCATCTGGCTCATACAAAAAATCCTGGGCAATCATAAACTCAAACAACCATGCAAGGGAATGCCCATAGGCAACCTTACCAGCCAGTTCTTTGCGAACATTTACCTTAGCGAGCTTGATTATTTCGTGAAGCACGGCCTCAGGGTAAAATATTACATCCGCTATGTAGACGATTTCGTTCTTCTTGACATATCAAGGGAACGCCTGGAGCACTGCAAAGAGAGGATAAACAGTTTCCTTAAAGGCCTGAAGCTGGAGCTGCACACTGACAAGTCAAAAGTCTATCCCCTCCACAAAGGAATTACCTTCCTTGGCTTCAAAGTGTTTTACTATCACAAGCTTCTCAAGAAGAGCAATGTCAGAAAGATGGAAAAGAGGCTTGATAGATTCCGGTCTGTATTCAAAAATAATGAGATGTCCTATGAGGATATTGTCAGGAGTTTTGAGAGCTGGATGGGTTATGCTAGGCAGGGGAACACCTTCGGGTTGAGGAAAAGGATAGCGAGAGAAATGAACTGCCTCCTCAAGGCCGGTTAACTTTAGTCATGCACCTCCACTATGTCCTGGTCCTTTAACTTCTGTTGGAGGCCGACTTTCTGACCGGGGAAGCGGGCTGTTGGACCCCAAAGCCTCGCATACTTAAAATGTTCAAGCAAATTTATTTTTCCGCAGACGTCCCTGACCTGAATGATGCCGCGCATTATTAGCGGTTCTTCCATGTCCGGGGGCTTGCCAGGTTTTTTCAAGAAAATCCTTTTGAGCTCCAGCTGGTTCCAGATGGCCTCTCTCACTTGCCCAATCCCTTTTTTCTTTAGTGCAGAAATCTTCATTAGCCCAGGAGCTTCTTTCTGGAAGATGTCAGCCTTGTTCACCACAAAGAGGGCAGGCAGATAGAGGCGGTTCTTTGCCATGCAGTCAATGAGCTGGTCTAGTGAAATTTTCTCGCGGATGAGTATTTCACCATTAATAACGCGGAACTCCTTGAGAACTTCTTTCACAGTTTCTTTTGTGAAAGGTAGCTTTCTCGTGGCTTCCACCCGCAGGCCACCCTCGCTCTTTTTCGTCACCTTGACGTCTGGCGGCCTTTGATTGAGGCGGAAGCCGCCCTGGTAAAGTTCCTTTTCAATTACTTCCTTTTGCTCTTTCCATTTCTCCCCATCTAGAAGTATGAGAAGCAAATCCGCATTCCTCACCACAGACAGGACCTCCTTTCCGCGGCCTTTCCCAGAAGAAGCCTCTGCAATAATACCAGGAATATCCAGCATTTGGATTCTTGCCCCGCGGAGTTCAAGCATTCCGGGGATTACTGTTAGTGTTGTGAACTCCCATCCTTCCACCCGGGATTCAGCATTTGTCAGCTGGTTCAAAAGCGTGCTCTTCCCCACAGATGGGAAGCCAAGCAGCACCACGGTTGCATCGCCTGTTTTTCTGACAGAATACCCCAATCCTGCGCCGCCTTTTTTTGACGGGGCTGCCCTGAGCTTTGCAAGCTTTGCCTTTAGCAGACCGATATGCTTTTGGGTAGCCTTGTTGTACGGAGTCTTGCGAATCTCCTCTTCAATTTCCTGAATTTCCTTTTCATTGGTCATATACTAGACTGACAGCTTGGGTATAATTGTATAAGCTGTCCTCCTATTCATTTATTTCTCCTTAATAATTATATCCATGAACAAAAAAG
>JADHYO010000003.1 GCA_016782405.1 Candidatus Aenigmatarchaeota archaeon | reverse complement strand
GGGGAACAGGTCCCCTAAGGGGTCAAGGAACCATGAGGTGATCATGTCAGTCATGGGAACATGGAAAAAACAGGGAAAGGAATTTATGGATTACGGGTATGAGTATATTCAGAATCACTTACCGTAGGTGAGTAGATACCAACAAACCCAACCCATTTATTAATTATGTATCAAATAATATACTATGAAAAGTTTCCTGGCAGCAGCAATTATTTCCATACTCATTCTTCCGAGCGCTTCAGCTGTTGTCATCAGCGAAATACTTTACGATCCTGACGGCACAGACACTGGAAACGAATTCGTCGAGCTTTACAACCCCGCCTCAACTCCAGTGAACCTCACAGGCTGGGTAGTTGAGATGGGAAACGGCAATGACGGAAAGTGGAAGGTCTGGGCCCCTCTAGAAGGGAGCGTCCCAGCTTATGGCTACTACCTAATTGGACAGAGAAATATTTTTAGCAGGGACTGCCCTGCAGTAGGAGCTGATTTACAAAACAGTCCTGATTCTGTAAGGTTGAAAGATCCATCAAAAATAATAGACACTGTAGGCTACGGAGAAAAGGCGGGCTTCAACAACCCGGGAATGTACGAAGCCTCACCTGCAGCGGATGTGAAAAGCGGTCACAGTCTTGAAAGAAAGCCCGGCTTCCTAATACCGTGGGGCGGAAACAACCAGGACACAGGGAACAACAGCGCAGACTTCTTGGAAAGAGAAAAGCCAGAACCTCAAAACAGCAAGTACAGGGAAGCCCAGGCCCAGAAAATCCTAGATGCGAAGAGAATACTTTCCCCACTGAAAACAAGCTACAAACCAAACGTGGTTGTTAATGTTTCCCTAAGCTATTCATTCCTTACATCCCAAATAGGTCTAGTGGTAAGGGAGACCAACCCAATGGGAATAATCCAGATAATGGGCAGTGATTCAGCAGACGCAGAAAATTCAGTGTGGGCAGAAAGCACAGAAGCCACAGACAGCAGCTTCGACGAGAGCACACATGTCAAATGGCTCATGGGAGATAGGTTCCCCCTAAAAGACGGAACAATTAACTACATCTTCACAACTCCCCCGGAGGCCGGCTCCCACAAAATAACAGGTGAATGGAAGACAGTTGACAATGATGGGGTCATCTACTACGGAAGTTTCGGCGAGACCATAATTGAAGTGATTGGCGGGCCACTGTCAGGTTTTATAGAAGACATCTTTGGGAACCCAATGGAAAAAGCCAATGTTACCCTGGTAAATAAGACAGTCGTGACAAACCAGAGTGGCAGGTACGAGATTAATGCCACAGGCAACGGCAACCAAACAATAAACGCCTCTAAATCTGGCTATCTGGTAGAAAGTGCAATAATAAATGTTACCAAAAGACTGGTATTTGATTTTGTCAATGACTACAGCCTTGTCCCTGAGGAGCTGAATGACGGGGAAGTTCTGACTGCTATTTTCAGATGGAGCAAGAACCGCTTTGGCGACAATAAAATCCTCGAGGTGATCCACCAATGGGCAAACACTCAGGATTAATCCTCGCTGTCATTTTTATTTCCATCCTGCCGTATGCAGCAGCCCAGGTTGAAATCAGTAGGAGCCCTGTCAGCATCCAGGTCCATTCAGGCGACGTTTTCAAAGTCAAGCTCACTCTGACTGTTACAGGAACGCAGGAAGGCTTAATTGTAACTGAAACCCTCCCATCTGGCTGGTCCATCCATGGGGCGTCGCCTGAAATTGATAAAATAATCAATAGCCAAATCAAGTGGCTGTTCAGCAGCAAGTCCGGCATTTCAAACAAGGAAATAACATATTATGTTGGTATACCATCCTCTGCTAGCGGAACCTACTTTGTTCAGGGCAGTTGGCAAGCAATAAGCAACAACAGCCAGAAGTCAAGCGGCTCAGTGGAATCAGTTGAAATTCATGTCTCAGCCCCACCAAGCCCACCACCAAGCCCGTCTACAGGCGGAAGCTCATCATCATCGCAGCAGCCCCCACCAATCAGCGTATCATCACCCTCTTCCACAACCCAGGAAGAAACAGTAAAAAGGGGAGAGTGTCCTTCTGGGGTTAAAAAATGCGGTGAAGGCTTCACTGTGTTTGTCTGTGAAGATGGTAAATGGGTTTACAGCGAAGTGTGCCTTGGGGAATGCGTGAATGGCCTGTGCCTAGAGCCTGAAGCCAATGAAACCAAAGGCAACCAGACCCAACAATCAGGCATTGATCCAACAGGAAGATTCCTTGCCGAGGCAGCCCCGTGGGCAGGAGCCGCAGTTGTAGTGGTTATTCTGGGAATCTTTCTGGTGAGGTACATGAAAACAAGAAAGAAAAGCCAGCCTAAACAACAAAATCTAGAAAAGTGGCGTTTTGACTTCCAGCCAAGATAATAACACTGTTAAGAAATTAGTTTTGGAAACATCTTGTTGGGAAATATATCCCACATCACAAAAATCAATATAAAGGATTGGGACTAAGTAATATCAGGAAAACACAACATATTGTGCTTTATTCGTTCTCAGAACACAAAATATTGTGTTTTGAATGTGTGGTGTCAAATGGAAAGTGTTGATGAAAAGAAAACAAAGATAGAGAAGATAAAGAAACGTGATGACATAGTCGTTGCTTTTGACAAGGGAAAAATAATAAATGCTATTTTCAAGGCTGCCCAGTCCGTGGGAGGGAAGGATCGCAATCTGGCCGAGAACCTGGCAGAACAGGTTGTTGAAACCCTTGAAAAAGAAACACCTAAAAACACACTACCCACAGTAGAAGGGATTCAGGACATGGTTGAACGCATTCTTATAAGCAACGGTCATGCAAAGACAGCTAAGGTTTACATCCTCTATCGCCAGAAGCGCTCTGAAGTCAGGGCCACCCAAAGGGAAATACTAAACGGCAGGACAACCAAGATTCCATTCTCCCCAAATGCCCTCAGGGTGGTGGCAGGCCGCTACTTGGCCAGAGATGAGGACGGGAATATAGCAGAGTCCCCAGAGGAAATGTTCAGGCGGGTGGCAAGGACTTTGGCTGAGGTGGAGAAAGACTACAATAAAAGCGACGAGGAAATTGAAAAAATCAGGAAGCAGTTCCTGGATGTGATGCTCAATTTTGAGTTCACCCCTGCAGGCCGCACACTTGCGAATGCCGGAGCCCCAACCCCGCTAATATCAAACTGCATTGTCCTCCACATGGAGGACAGCATGGACGGCATCTTCACAACACTCAAGGACGCCTCCCTTCTCCAGCAGGCCGGGGCTGGGCTGGGCTTCCCTTTCCACCTCCTGAGGCCTGCGCAAAGTATAGCAAAGCGCTCAAGGGGCCAGGCCTCAGGGCCTGTCTCTTTTTTGCGGGTCTACAACAACGCCTTCGGGGTAATTAAACAGCAAGGTCGTCACGGCGCCAACATGGCAGTCATGCGAGTTGACCACCCAGATATCATGGACTTCATCAACTGCAAGGCAGTCGAGGGTGACATAAAAAACTTCAACATCTCTGTAGGCCTTACAGATGAGTTCATGGAAAAAGTCAAATCAGACGATACAAACCCCTGGATGTGCTCCTTTGGAAAAGAAAAGATGCTTCCCAGATATGTTAGCAGGGACGAGCATGGCAATATCACTGACATAAAGGAAGCAAACATGACCCCCCGTGAACTCTTTGACAAAGTTGTGACAGCTGCCTGGAATAATGGCGAACCTGGTGTAATATTCATGGACACAGTGAACAAGTCCAACCCCCTTCCCGGTCTCGGGAGAATAGAAGCGTGCAATCCGTGTGGTGAGCAGATGCTCCACGACGGTGATGTGTGCAATTTAGGATCTATAAGCCTCAAGGCATTTGCAAAGGATGGAAAAATCGACACAGAACGCCTGAAGGAGGTGACAAGAATCGCGGTTAGGATGCTTGACAATGTAATTGACCGCTCAGAATTCCCAGTGGAAAAGGTCAACAAGGTGTTCCGCGGCAACCGCAGAATAGGATTGGGTATAATGGGTTTTGCAGACATGCTTCACAAGCTCGGGATAAAGTATGATTCCCAAGAAGGGCTTGAAGCAGCAGACAAAGTTATGAGGATTGTTAATGAAGAAGCCCACAAAATGAGCCAGGAGCTGGCCAAGGAAAAAAGCCCATTCCCCAACTGGGACAAAAGCATTTACAAGGAAAAGGGAATAAAAATGAGAAATGCAGCACTCACAACAATCGCACCCACAGGAACAATTTCAATGATGTTTGACTGTTCCTCAGGTCTTGAGCCAACCTTTGCATTAGTATTTGCAAAGGCAGAAGTAATGGGCGGCCAGACCCTCTATTATGTGAACAATGACTTTGAGGACGCGCTCAAGAAGCGCGGGCTTTACTCCGAAGAGCTGATGCGCACTGTGGCAAAGGCGTGCGGCTCAGTCCAGAAGCTGGACCTCCCCCAGGACCTCAAGGGCATCTTTGCCACAGCCCTGGACATCTCAGCAGAGGCCCACATAAGGATGCAGGCATCGTTCCAGAAGCATGTGGATAATTCAATAACAAAGACAATAAACTTCCCCTCCACCGCAACCAAGGAAGACGTCTCCAACGGGTATCTCCTTGCCTGGGAGCTCGGTTGCAAGGGTTGCACTGTCTACCGCGACAAGAGTAGGAAAATCCAGGTCATGAAAACAGGAGATTCAATCCCAGAGGAAAACGGCGACATTAAACCCCAAGTCATCCCATCCACAGAAACCACTGTCAGCCAGGAACCCAAACCCCCCGCGAGCCAGGAACCCAACCCCTCTGCCAGCCAAGAACCCAACCCCTCTGCCAGCCAAGAATCCATAACCAAGGCTGACATGAAGCGTTGGGAAGAATGTCCAGAATGTACATCAAAGAACCTGGACTTCGGTGAAGGCTGCGCAACCTGCAAAGAATGCGGACTTTCAGCTTGCTTTCTCTGATAATATTTTAAACAAAAACCCAAGTGATGCTATGGGTATACAAGTTGAATTCAATCCGGACTTGGCACTGCGGAACATTTCTGAATTCCGGGCCGGAAGCAGGGAAAGGGAAGAGTGCATCCCCGAAGGGCTTGAGGCCGGTCAGGTCCATGAATTTCTCAAGAAAGGCCAACGCAATTACTACCTTGAGGGGGAAATCCCGCTCCTGGAAACAGATGGTAGCCAGCTTTCCCGCCCACTGGCAAGCATTGTTATCCTGGAAGCTACTCATATCATGCTGGACAACGAGCTGCACACAAAAGGAAAATACAAAGTGGTTGAGGTCTTCAATCCTGATGATTCAAAAATCCATTTTGATGGGTTTGCGCGCATAAAACAAAAAGCATAGTGTGATAGCGCATTTTTAAATCAAGAATCCATGAGGGAATCATGAAGAAGTATAGTGACCATTTCGATTCCGGCCATACATACCTTTATGCAGGAGAATGTGTAAAAAAGGACAACCCCTTAGTTGAAGCCTTTGGCGAAGTGGATGAGCTGAATTCCCTTATTGGGCTGGCTGTCTCACTGATTAAGGACAAAGAAGCAAGGGAAATCCTCAGGGAAATCCAGGGCGACCTCCTCCTAATAGGTTCTGACTTAGCTAACCCAATAAAAAAGCAGGAAACACTTGATCCAAGACAGACCGAGCGGTTGAAACGAACCAAGGAAATGACAGAGAACGAAGTAAAAAAAATGGAAGACCTCATTATGAAATTTGAGAAAGAGCTGCCCCCATTGAACAAGTTCATCCTGCCCTCAGGAACCCCCGGAGCAACAGCCCTGCAATACGCCCGCGCAGTCACCCGCCGCGTTGAAAGAAGGGTAGTGGCAGCCAAGATGGAAACAGTCAATTTCCAAATCCTAAAATACTTCAACCGCCTTTCAGACTTCCTCTTCATACTTGCCCGCATTGTAAACAACAGAGAAAAAGGTAAGGAAGTGGTGTGGGAATGAATCAGAATATCTTCCCTGCAGTGAAAGCATTGGTAATAAAGGACAATAAAATCCTTCTCCTGAAGAAGCCTAACAGTGTCCACAAGGATTTTGACGCAAATGACATCCCAGGAGGGAAGATTGAATTTGGCGAGACAAATCCCATAGAGGCCCTAAGGTGTGAGGTTAAAGAGGAGACCAATCTTGATGTTGACGTGCAGAAACCGGTCCATGTGGTAACCATAGCATGGTCTGAAAATTTCCATGTGGTAGGGACAGTATTCCTCTGCACCATAAAAAACGGGGAGCTGAAGCTCAGTGATGATCATGAAGGCTTCCTCTGGGTAGCTAAAGAGTCCATCTTGGAGGGAAACTTCCCCTCCTGGATTAAGGAATCAGTTAAGAGGTTAGAATGAAATGCCCGTTCTGCAGCCATGACGGAAGCAGGGTTGTTGACAAGCGAGAAACCCCTGACGTTAAAGCCACACGCCGTAGAAGGGAGTGCTTGTCATGCAAAAAGCGCTTCACCACCTACGAACGCGTGGAGGTAGGGGACCTTGTTGTCATCAAGAAGGGTGGTAAGCGGGAGATGTTTGACAGGGGCAAGCTCAAGATGGGTGTAATGAAGGCCTGCGAGAAGCGCCCAGTGAAACAGGAAAAGATCGAAAGGCTTCTGGATCAGGTTGAAAATGAGCTGAGAAAGCGCCCGTCCCAGGAAGTGGTAAGCTCAGTAATCGGCGACCTCGTTGTTAAGAAGTTGAAGAGTATAGACAAGGTTGCATACATCCGCTTCGCCTCAGTCTACAGAGAATTCACAGATATCCAATCTTTTCAAGAGGAGCTGAAGAGGTTGCTGAAGAAGTGAAACCCCCACTAGGCATAACCTTTATAAACCCCCGAGCTCATTAATTTATAACAGGCTCCTTCTAAATTTACAGGTAATAGCGATGCTAAAAGACGCGGAAATTCCAAAAAAAATTGAAACCGGCACAACAACCGTTGGCATGATATGTTCTGACGGTGTTGTAATTGGTGCAGAGAAAAAAGCCACAATGGGCTATCTTGTGGCAAGCAAAAAAGCAGAAAAAGTGCGGCAACTGGATAATCATATAGGGATGACTATTGCTGGTGTTGTCGGGGATGCCCAAGCCCTGGAAAGATATATCAAGGCAGAACTAAGGCTCTACCACCTAAAAGAAAAAAGACCAATTAAAATAGAGGCAGCAGCAAACCTAATATCAAATATGCTCTATGCCCGACGTTTCTACCCATATATTGTCCAATTGGTTGTAGGGGGCTATGACACCAAGCCGCGACTGTTCTCATTCGCACCTGACGGTTCACTAATAGAAGAGGATGAATATTTCTCCTCTGGTTCTGGAAGCCCAATGGCATTTGGGGTATTGGAGAATGGCTACAAAAAAGGCATTGATGTTGCAAGAGGGAAGAAACTGATAGTTGACGCCATTTCTTCTGCAGTCCAGCGTGACATTGCATCCGGCGGGGAAGGAATAGACCTCGCAGTGATTGACGCAAATGGCTTCAGGCGGGTTCCAGTAAGTGAAGTGGAAAAGCTAATGAAGAAATAATTTTTTATCTTTATATCCGGTTCTTGAGTAAAAGGAGAGGAAAATAATGTCTATCTTAAAGGAACTGCAAAAAAAGCTTCCCTCAGATGCAGATATCACTGAGATGAAATTTGAAGCTTCTGAGATTGTAATGTACACGAAGAACAAGGACTTTTTCCAGAATGGAGAATCAACAATCCGCTCTATTGTAAGGGAACTGAAAAAGCGCGTGGAGCTGCGTCCCGATCTTTCCATAACAAAGGACCCAGAAAAGACAAAAGAGTTCATCGAGAAGACAATCTCAGAGGATGCAGGCATCCATGCAATTTATTTTGAACCAGAACTCGGGAAGGTCATTATAGAGGCCCAGAAACCTGGCCTGGTAATCGGTAAAGGCGGGGAAACCTACAGGAAGATAAAAAATGAAACCTGCTGGCTGCCCAAGATTGAGCGCGCCCCTGGCATAAAGTCTCCAATTGTGCGCGCTGTTAGAAACCTCCTCCACACAGAGATTGACTACAGGAAGAAGTTTCTGAACAGAATAGGCCAGAAAATAAATTCTGACGTTTCTAAAGAGGATGACTGGGTTAGGGTATCATTCCTCGGAGCTGCTCGCCAGGTTGGAAGGAGTTGCATTCTTGTGCAGACAAAAAACTCCAATGTAATGCTTGATTGTGGGGTTGTGCCTGGAACAGGTGACTACCCCTTTCTGGACGTGCCGGAGTTTGACATTGGTAATCTAGACGCTGTTGTCCTTTCCCATTCACATATTGATCACGGGGCTTTGATCCCCTACCTCTACGAGAAGGGTTTCACAGGACCCCTTTACTTGACACCACCAACCCGCGATACTATTGTACTCCTCTGCCTGGACTACATTGACATCTGCCAACGGAACGGCAAGACGCCTCCTTACTCCAAAAAAGCAGTAGAGAAAATGGTGAAGCATTCCATTGCTTTAGGCTACGGGGAGGTTTCTGACATAACCCCAGACATGCGTCTCACACTTCAACCAGCAGGCCACCTCCTAGGAAGCTCACTGGTCCATCTCCATGTGGGAGAAGGCGTGCACAACCTCCTTTATACAGGAGACTTCAAGTTCGGCCCCACCCGCCTCTGTGACCCTGCCTGGACAGACTTCAAGCGGGTTGAAACCCTAATAATGGAATCCACATACGGAGGCTCAGACAACATTCTCCCCCAAAGAAGGGATGTGGAAGCAAATATGATGGAAATGATCAACAAAACAATGGAGCGCGGTGGAAAAATCCTAATCCCCAGCTTTGCTGTTGGCCGTGGCCAGGAGGTCATGTCCATCCTCGAGGGCAACAACTTCCAGCATCCAGTCTACATGGAGGGTATGATATGGGACGCAACTGCAATCCACACAGCCTATCCAGAATACCTCTCCAGAAGCATGCAGCGGAACATTTTCCGCTACGGTAAAAACCCATTCCTCTCTGACATGTTCAAGCGCGTTGCCCCAAAAGAGCGCGATTCCATCATAGACTCCTCAGAACCTGCAGTAATCCTCGCAACCTCAGGCATGCTTATTGGCGGCCCGGCAATTGAATACTTGAAGGGATTGGCCCCTGACAAAAAGAACGCCCTAATGTTTGTAGGGTGGCAGCACCCAGCCACACTAGGTTCCCGCATCCAGAAAGGCTGGAAAACACTCCCAATGGCCGGTGAGGGTGGAAGGACAAAAACCCTGAACATTGACATGGAAATAGGTACAGTCCACGGCATGACAGGCCACTCCGGCAGGAACCAACTCACAAACTATGTTCGCCGCCTCCGCTCCCGCCCTGAAAGGGTCATGATGATTCATGGCGAAGCCAAGAAATGCCAGGAGCTCGCCCGCGATGTGCATAAAATGTTCCGCATGGAAACACTTGCTCCCCGCCCAACAGACGCAATCCGCCTCAAATAAATCCGAATTTCTAATCGTGCCCGCTAAGTTGACAACACAAACAGCGAGCCAATTTTATTTTTAAAAAAAGGGGGAGGAGTATGCACCAGGGCTGATTGGGGGATCAACATCACTGAATTCAAAGAATCCAACGCAGCACACACCCTCCCCGAACATATTAAAAGTACCCGCTTGGCCAAACCGGTCAGGGGGCAGGAAACATGAAGTAGGTAAAACGAGGTCTCTGTGAAGAGATCTTCCTGTCTTTCTTTTGATGCCCCCTCCCGGCGATCCCAGAAAACTGAACCAATGTATATTCAAGAGCCCTGAACCGAACCCAAAATACAGATAAAGCGGGTTAAGCTTATACATAGGGTCTCTGGGTAATGAACGGCTCAGAGCCCAAATATTTCACTGGGAATCTATCCGACAAAGGACACGGGGCGGCCTGATAGGAGGGAAAATGTGTGAGAGCTATAAATCGGCAACAACAACCGAACTCCCAGCTCGTTTTTCCCAGCCGCCCCGGCCTTTTCATTCAAAAGAACCGGGTCGGGTATTTGCAGTTTGCAAATAATCAGGACATACCACTAGGAACCGCAAGTCCTGACACTACCCCGAACCCGGTATTCGTTACTTCGTCACGTTCACCTCGATGGGGAACGTGCTATTGCCACCCTGGTGGGTGACGAAGAACGTTTGGATGTGGAGCGTGATCCCTGTAAGAGCGTTGGGGATGTTGAGCTCGGCGAATGCCTCGCCCGCTTCATTCACAACCCCCAAACCGCCCCGAATCACGCCGGGCAGTAGCGAGGCCATGAAAAGCGGCCCATGCGCCACCTCGAGGCTGGCACCGATGAAGCACGATGCCGGGTTCAGCTCGTTGGTGCCGAACACTACCAGGTAGGGAACGTTGCCCTCGATCAGCTCGACCTTGAGTGTGAGCGTCCCACCGGCCTGGATTTTATCCACCGGGGTGTGGTTCGTCGCCGAGACCACGGCCTGGATATTGTCCTCCAGGAACGGTATGATGATGGGAGTTCTGTCCTTCTCTCCGTCATACTGCATGATGACGTTGTTATTCTGGGAGGAGAGTTTTGCATTCACATATCCCTTCCCATCCGACGTCACATACCACCTACCTATCCCTACCCGAGGGTCTACGAATCCCCCCTTACCTTTCTTCTTGGGAACATCGACTGTCATCTCATACAATCCCGGACCCATGGCCTGGGATGTGGTGCCCTTGGCCAAAAAGTTGATGCCATATCGGGTTGTTGTCTTCCCCTTTCCAGACGTGAACTGAACCTTACCCCCAACCGGGACCCAGCCGTTCAGGGGGGGACCTGATCCGGTGATGTTTTCATCATTATCTTGGGTCAGCTTGGAAATACCCGTCACTGTCCCTGCCGGCTTACTTCTCCTCTGGTTCGGCGGGGGGAAGAAATGCACATCCTTCCCCTTGCCCTTGAGTATTTTGATGTGGTAGGTGAAAGTCGCTGTTGAGACAAGAGGGTCAGTCGCCCCGGTAATGCTTTTCAGGGTGACCCGGTCCTGCTTTGGTTGCGGAGCCTGAGCATCAGCCCAGGGTACCATGAACATCATGGCCACAACCAACACAATAAAACTTCGCATTGAAGTCCTTTCCGCGGCAAATGCCGCTTCCCAAAAAACCAGCCCTAGGGGGCCAATAAACAGGCAAGGGAAGGTGGCATCCTAAAGATGAGAAGAAGCAAATATCCCAAGCCCACAAAGTTGTCCTATCCTAAAGTTGTGTCTTTTAATGGCGATCCGGGTCAGATTGAACTTCCGAAGAAGTTGAACACTCCTGCGATTTAATAGGGACATATTGAAGGTGGGAATATCCATAACCCAACCCGGATCAAAGACAATCAAAAGTCACCCAACAGGAAAGCAAAGTCTTCCCAGGTTTGTCCAGGGGGAAAGACTCAGCTGACAAAGCCGCACGCTTGGGAAACCATTTCCAGGTTCCTTCAAGAGGCGTCCTTTCTTCCCTAGTTAGCAAACCAATTTCAATTGTTTGCTGTAAGTACTGTTGAGTGAAGCATAATCACCTTAATCTTCACACTAAGCTATAAAAAGCTTACGCTCATGCACCTGGTTTTAATGTAAAATAAAACAATTTTTAAGTGTTTCACCGCTCAACACTTGCAGATTCTGGCGTGAGAATAAGCCATTCCTGCTCCACACCGGCAATGTCTCCATTGTTCGCTACAATGGCTTTCTTGAGCTTCTCCACAGCTCTTTTAAGTTCCCCAATGTCTTTTTCCTTTAGGCCCTTTATTTTGAGGAAGATAATGTTCCCCTTTCTCACTGAGCGAAGAATTCTCTCGGTGTCAGCAAACTCGTTTAGCTTCTCCACAGAAATGCCAACCCTGCCTGGGGCAGCAGTCCCGTGCTCCATGTTGACTTCAACCCAGCCTTCTCCGCCTTCTTCAACTTCTTCCATTTCATTGCCAAAAAGCTTGAATCTCATGTTCCCTCCATAAAAACGCTGTAATAGATTTTTGAATGTTAGTTTTAAAAGCTTTTGGTGATTTTTCAAAAATCATTTCTTTGCCATCTCCCCTTCCAATGAGGAAACAATATTCCAAATATGAGTCCTAGCGCCCATGGAAAGGTTGGGATTAGAAGAAGCATCGTCCAAAACAGAAATTATGTGTGATATTTTCTCATTAGGTGAACTGCCACTGTTCAACATCTCCAGTGATTCCTCGAGTGTGCTCTTTATCCTTTGCGGAACCCCACGATCTTCAATCAAACCTTCTATAAGCGCAATAACGCCGCTTTTTTCCATAAGACCCTCCCTCAAAATGTTAGCTGCCGCCTGTTTTCGCTAGCTGCTCCCGAAGTTCATCAACCTTTGCCTTTATTTTATGCTCACTTTTCTCCATTGTTTTAGCCTTAACATCAATAAGCTCCCTCTTTTCCTTCAGCTCCTTCTCAACTGCAGTTTTTTCAGCCTTGATAAGTAATGGACCTGAAATCTTGTAAACCTCCCCAGATTTTGACTTCTCAATCTCCTCCAGGGCGTTGTCAATCTCAACAAGCTGCATGTTCAAAGCCTCTTTATGGGCAAGAATTCCCTGCATCTGCTGCTGGTAAAGCTGAGCCTGTCCAATAAGTTGCTGCTGTTGATTTGCTGTCATAATTACCTCGCAATCACCCTTTTCGTCACATTGGGGCGAAGCTTCTTCAGAATCCTGTAACCGCAATATGAGCACTGGATTTTCATCGTGCCTTTTAAGTCAAGCTCAACTTCCCTTCCGCAGTCAATGCATTTATACATATTCACCTGAAGCGCGATACATATACATTCTCAATCAAGGTTTATAAGCCTTTCCAGCTATTTTCAGTCCGCACTTTTTGCATAGCCAAATCCCCGCTGCCTCTCTTTTAAGGGATGGCCGCTTGCAGTGTGGGCAGGAATGTTTTTTCTTTTTGGTTACCTTTGCAACCTTTTCTCTGATAACCCTTCCATAACGCGGACCGTATTTCCCTGTTATCCCAACTTTTTTCGTAGCCATACTAAAGGAGCGAACGCAGCTCTTTCCCCTTCTTAACAGACAGGGCAATAGCCTTTTCGATCTCCTCAAGACTGAGCGGGCCACCACCTTTTTGCAAAGCAGCAACATTCCCATTCTCTTTTGTGGTTACTGTCAACCTTGCTTCGATATGTTCCTCTTCCTCCAGACTGGGGTCAACCACAAGAGAGTTGCCCAGCTTGCACACAGTTACAGCAATAGGCTTGTCCTTAAGTGGGAAGGGCTTTGTCTTCTTGGAATAATCAATCTTCTCCCCGTCATACTCAGGCATCTTAGTGTTCATCAAAGCAGTCAGTGCGGCAAGTGAGTAGGCGTCAATAAGGTTGCCGCCGTGATTAATGATTTGAACATCAACAAACACACACCACACCTTCTCCTTCGGGGTAATGCAGAGCTTCTTGGTGTCTATTGACCCCGACTCTCGGATACCACGGTCCACAACCCTGGCAAGTTCTATTGCCCCTTCTCTCGGAGGTCCAGGCTCAAATTTAGGTGAGGCTATTGGTGAAAGCTCAGCAGTAACAATCAAAACCCCGTCATCAGGCTTGTCTGGGAACGGCTCCCCAGTCCCAAGCTTCACCCCAACTATAACATCAGTTTCCCCTATTTTAACCCTTGCAGAGCCTTCAGCATTCTCTATTGGGTTATGTTCAATCTCAACCTTCCTGAAGTCCTCCAATCCCCTACCATCAGCCCGTTTGCCTTCTTCTACACATCTCAGGATAAACTCTTTTTGTATGTTCATTTTTTCCACCTCTCTTTAAGAGCTGTTTTCTGGGTCTCATAAATCTTTTCACAAGCTTTAATATTCAACTCAATAACCTTCTTTACATCTGCGGGGGGGAGATCCCCATCCATCTGCAGAAGTGTTATCTGCTTTGCCCTGGGACTGTAAGCTATTGGAATATCAGCCTTTGTGGCTTCCTCTTCCTTACCAGCAAGGTCAAGCACATACTCATCACCAATCTTTCCTGCAGCAATAGAAGCCACTAAATCCCTCATGGGAATGCCTGCATCTGCTAATGCAACTGAAGCAGCATTAATACCTGCTGTTCTTGTCCCAGCATTTGCCTGGATAATGTTAATGAAAACATTAATCACTGAGGTTGGGAACTCCTCCAAGAAAACAACTGGAGATAGGGCGTTAGCTGTTACCATGGAGATTTCAGTACTTCTCCTCGATGGACCAGGTCTTACCCTGTCCTCAGTTGAAAACGGTGCCATTGTGTATATACAACGAAGCACTGCCCTGTCTGATAGTTGTTTGTGCTTTGGTAGAAATTCAACCGGACCATAAACCCCAGCAATTGCAACAGTTTTCCCCATTTTAACCATTGCAGAACCATTCGCATTTGGAATAATTCCCACCTTTATCTCCAATGGCCTGTACTCATCTACTGCTCTTCCATCCTCGCGCTTCATACTTTCGCCTCCTCCTTTTCAGGTTCTTTCAGCGCTTCATCCGTTATTGGCTCCTTCTTCACTGCACCGCCAAGAAGCTTTCCTATCTTCTCTGTCAGCCCTTCACTCGCAGATTCCTTTTCAATAACCCCAAATGCCTTGATGCAAGACTCTGCATCCTGACCTTCAAGCCATACCTTTCCATTCTGGCCCACATGAATCCTGCAGCCAGTCCTTTCCTTAATAAGTGAAATCATTGATCCCTTCTTTCCTATAAGCCTTGGAACCTTGGCAGGATTAATTTTCACAATCCTCCCGCCGCGGAACTTCTTAGCCTTAATGTCCTGCATAGAGAGATATATGGACCTGCCCTGGGTAGCTGAAACCTTTGCATAAATTATATCACCAACACTATAGAACTTTGATAGCGGAACCTTCCTGGGATCAATATATTCCCTAACCCCTGCCAATGGCAGGAAAGCGTCATGCGGAGCATCAATCAAGACCACCCAACCATTGTTCTGGATGCTCACCACCTCCCCTATGACCATATCTCCTTCCCTGGGGATATATGGTGAGTTCAGCGGAACAACAGATATCACCCTATGGTCAACACTAACCAGCCCCACTTTTTTAGCCATAATTGTCTCACCTTCACGGAAGCAGTTCCTCCCTGGAACAAACTCCATGGATTTGACTATTTCTTCTCCTGGGACAACAATTTCCCTTTCATTCTTCAGTAATTCACTCATTTGCTCTCCGTAATCTTACCGACCGATAATATGTGGGGTTTCCCGGTACAAGAGAAAAAAGGAACCCCGCGATTTTTTTGTTCTTTTCTCTTTTGAAAAATATTAGAAAAACGGGTTTTTAAAGGTTTCTGCCCCACAAAAGCTCAATCCAGAAAGTATTTCGGCTATCCGCTGAGAGGATAAACATTTAAATCCTTTATCCCAATGTTTAGCAATGGAAAAGAAAACACCGTCTGAAAATTCTGAAAACAAAGAGCCTACGACAGATAAACCACAAGAAAAGCCAGCTGAAAGGGAGGAATGGAAAACAGTTGTGAGACCCACTGAAAAAAAGGGCAGAAAAACAGTCTATATTGCTGCTGTGGTAATCATTATTGCTGCATTTGCAGCAGGATTCCTCATTTTCGGAGCACCATTAACAGGGATGGTAACCGCACCAACAGAACCCGCAGAAACCACTCCGTCTGAAAGTGGAGAAATCGCAGAGAGTGGTGATCTTGTCAAGGTTCGCTACGTGGGAAAGCTAGAATCCGGGGATGTGTTTGACACCAACGTTGCCTCAGTTGCTAAGGAGGCTGGTATTGTGAGAGATTCTCACCCGCTTCTGGAGTTTACAGTTGAAGGGGCGCAAGTAATTGAAGGGTTTGACGAGGCTGTTTTAGGAATGAAAGAAGGGGAAAAGAAGACAGTGACAATTCCCCCAGAAAAAGCCTATGGTCCATCTGACCCTGAACTAATAACTGAAATCCCAAGGGAGCAGCGTATGAACAGGACAGAGGTAATATCACTTAAAACAGAAATGCCTTCTGACCAGTTTCTACCAATCTTTGGCATGAAGAGCGTTGGAGAGGTTGTCTCAATACCAAACTCCACAGTAGAATACAGGGTGAACAGCATAACAGACACTTCAGTGATTATTGTAGCTGAGGTTGAGAAAGGAAAGAGCTACCAGTTCCCAGGAACACAGTGGAGCAGCTTGGTCCTTGAGATCGCAGGAGACCAGGCAGCAATCAGGCACAACCCAGTAGAGGGAAAAATTGACACCGGGGTCGGAACAGCTGACATCAAAGTGACCGACACAGAAATTATAATAACATCAAACCCCAGTGTAGGTGTCTATGTCCCAACAGCATACGGCTACGCAATCATCACAGAGGTTGGCAGTGAATTCATTACAATAGACTTCAACCACGAACTCGCAGGTAAAACCCTAACCTTTGACATAGAGCTGATAGAGATAATAAAAGCATCTACAGTCGAGACAACTCCCACAGAAACAGCTTAATTTTTTCTTTTTTTCTCTTTTTTATTTAACCATTTAGAGCTCAGGATGTTTCTTTGAATTTCTCCCAATACTCCTCTATTTCCTTTAAAATCTCAGGATGCTTTTCTTTAAACCTCTCCCATTCCATATCCCTTCGCTCTAAAAATTTCTTAGGAGGATGGTCTATGTAGAGATTCTTGGCCCCTTTCATTAGGGGCGTGTCAAGTTCCGGATCCATGAAAAAACTCACTGTGCTCCCCGCTGACATAATCGGCGAAAGTATCTTATGGTCTCGCAGCCAGTTGAAGCAGCGCTCTGCCTCCTCTAGAGAAACTCCTGCCTCTTCATGAACCCTTTTCAGGAACTCCCCATGCGTGGGCTCAAGGATGTTTTGTCCTAAAGCCAGCCTATAACTGAAATACGAAGCCACAGTGCGCAGGTTTGGGTCTGAGGTAATCTCCTCAAAAACACACTCAGGTCTCCTCAGCATCATTCGGTAGTCTATTGCCTTCTTCCTAAGTCCGCGGTCACCTTCCGCATAGTCAGCAATAAGCATGTCAAGGTCCACCTCTGTATACACCTCTCCTTCCAGGTTGCACCAAAGAGGGTTACGCGGACCCCCTCGCGGATAGCAACCATATTCAGTTCTCTCAAAGAATCCCCTTACATCAGAAAACACATACACGACCATTTCACTTTCATCTGCCAATGGGGCTGTTCGCCTAAACGCTTCTCCCAATGGTGGTTCAAGATTGTCGTACCAGTTGAGATGTGGTATTTCATCAAAGAAAAAACTGTCAGGGCTCCTCCTATGTCTATTTTTTATTGCACTAGCCCCTGCAAAGATCATTCCTTCTCTGGACATATTAGTCACTGAAAAATAGTTAATATATCGCTTTATAAAGCTTTTTTGAGCAGCTGCTCTTGCTCTAGAATATCATCAAGCCTAGCCCTGGTGGCAGGCTTTTCAGGCCCAAGCACATCACAAACTTCCTTCCCACAGGAAATCTGGAAGCTCCCTACCTTCTCAGCAATCCTCACAATATCCTGCTTGTCCATCCCAATCAGCGGCCTTAGCACAGGGATTTCAACAGCAGCGTCTATTGCAGCCAAATTCTCCAGTGTCTGGGACGAGACCTGCCCAAGGCTCTCCCCAGTTGCAATAAAGTCGCATCCCTGTTCCTTGGCAAGCCTTTCAGCCCTCCTGAACATCTCCCGTTTCATTAGGACAAAATAAAACCTCCTGTTACACTTCTCTGCAATGTCTTTCAACTCCTTGGCGATATTCTCCACAACAAATGGCTTGAAACCAAGATTCTCCGCGAGCTTCCTGGATTTCTCCTCAGGCTCATTATCAGTGAGCGGCTCCATGGAGAAGTGCACTGCCATCACTTCCCGCTCCTTTCCGAGCAACCACCCTGCAACAGGGGAGTCAATCCCCCCGGAAAGCAGGAGCATTACTTTTTCCATACAAGAACTTAAACATTAAGAGTAAAAAGAATTTATGGCGCTGAAGAAGCTTTCTGACTACCAAAAAATCATTGGCAACCCTGCCATTGAATCAATACGAAACTCTGCAGCCCCCTTAGAAGGGAAGAGCATAACACATGTTAATGCCACTTCAATCGGCGGCGGTGTGGCTGAAATCTTGAACTCCCTCACAATACTAATGAATGACATTGGAATCCATGCTGAATGGGACGTAATAAAGGGCGGCCAATCATTCTTCAACATCACTAAAGGCTTCCATAATGCGTTGCAGGGCCAGAATGTGGCCCTGCCTGAAAGAAAGAAGAAAATATTCCTTGAGGAAACAGAGCGCAACAGCATTCTAACCCGCTTCCATCATGACCTTGTGGTCATCCATGACCCACAACCAGCAGCACTTATTAACTACAGCAAAAAAAAGCAGCCCTGGTTATGGCGCTGCCATATTGACATCACCAGTCCTCACCCAGTAACCTGGTCCTTCCTCGAGCCCTTCCTGAAGAAATACGACGGCGCAATCTACTCCCTTGATGCCTACAAAAAGAATCTGGGAATCCCTGAGTTCATCATCCCACCATCAATAGATCCGCTCTCCCTCAAAAACATGCCCCTCACCGAATCCCGCGTCAGAAAAAACCTAACCAAGAACAACATCGATCCAGACATCCCAATAATAACCCAGGTCTCGCGCTTTGACAAATGGAAAGACCCCCTCGGAGTAATCCGGATTTTCGAGCAGGTCCAAAAGAAAACAGACTGTCAGCTGGTACTGGCAGGCAACATGGCCTCTGACGATCCTGAAGGTCCCAACATTTACAAGAAGCTAATGAAAAAGATCAATGCCAACAGCAGCATCACCACAATGTTGGATCAGGGTGACATCTTCATCAACGCCCTCCAGCGCGCCTCTTCAGTTGTGCTTCAAAACTCAATCCGCGAGGGCTTTGCCCTCACTGTCAGCGAGGCCCTCTGGAAATCCACCCCAGTTGTAGCTCGCCCCGCCGGCGGGATTCCGCTCCAAGTTCTCCAAGGCAAGACAGGCTTCCTCGCCTCTTCTGAAGAGCAAGCAGCCAAGCGCTGCATCAACCTCCTCAAAAACGAAAAGCTAAGAACGCAGCTTGGTCAGCAGGGACGAGAGCACGTAAAAAAGAACTTCCTCATCACCCGCCACCTCCAGGACTACATCAACCTCTTCCGCAGTCATCTAACGTGATTGTAAAAAATTATCGATGAAGGCTAATTTTTGGTCATTATTATTTATGCGATAAAACAAACTACTCGTATGAGTGAACTGTTATATGTTGCGGTCGTTATGATCGCGTATGATTTTAGTTTACATCTAATGGAAACAGTCATCGGAAACAAAGAAAAAGTTCGAAAGAAATGGTATTATTGGCCACCACTAAAAATATTTGGTGATTTTGAGAATCGTAAAATATACAATTATTTCTGGACCATATATTGGGGAATCGTGTTTATTCTCGTCATTCTATCATTACTATATGCTTAAAATTATTGAAACAAACACAGCCCAAATAATCATCTCTCCTGCAAGAACTTCCAGGCCTTCTCCAGCTCTTTCCTGGAATTGTCAAATGTCAGCTTCTTTAGCGCTTCTTGGTAAGGGAGCCAAACAAATGCTTTGTGCTCACGAGAGAGCTTAACCCTTTCCTGAGAGGTATCGCCAAGGAAATAAATCACAGTCTTGTTTATCAGCTTCCCACCCCTGCGGTAGAAATACTGGGTTTCCTCCCTGAACCCCTCCAACAAGGCAACCTCACGGATGCATGTTTCCTCTTCAAGCTCCCTGAGCGCTGCCTGCTTCTCAGTCTCCCCAGGTTCTGCATGCCCCTTGGAAAATCCCCAATATCCTTCGATATAGTGCAGAAGCAAAAACTTCCTAGACTTCCTATGAAACAAAATCACACCAACTGACTTCTCTGTCTCCATGCTACAATTTAGGAAAAGGGGTTAAAAACCTTGGGGGATTTGCCAACTCATTTAATAATCAACATATCATCCAAAACAATGGCATCCAAACCCGACCCTAAAAATGCTTCAATAGCCTCTTCTGGTTTATTGACTATTGGCTCCCCTTCCCTGTTGAAAGATGTGTTTAGAAGAACGGGAACACCAGTAATTTTGTAGAATTCGTTGATAATCTTCCAGTAATTTTTATTCTGGTTTTTGTTTATGGTCTGGATACGGGCAGTGTTATCAACATGAACCACTGCTGGGATTTTCCCCCCCTTATCAGTTTTCACCTGAAGGGCCAATATCATATATGGAGAATTCGTTCCATTCATCTCAAAATAATCCCCAGCAAACTCTTCTAGGACAGTTGGGGCGAATGGCCTGAAACCTTCTCTGAATTTTATTTTGCTGTTGACCCTATCCTTATTATTTGGGTCGCGGGGGTCTGCTAAAATGCTCCTATTACCCAAAGCCCTTGGACCCATTTCTGATTTACCTGAAAACCAACCAATTACGCTACCCTTCGAGATTAATTCGGCTGCTTCTTTATGCAAATCTTTGGGCTTGGTGTATTTCAGTTTGTGCTTTTCTATCGATTTTAGAATTTCTTGTTCACTTGATTCATAACCTAGAAAGGGGTTCTGGTTTTCACGGCAACTGATTTCCTTCTCCCCTGAAGATGCCAGGAGAGCAGCCCCCAGACCGCTTCCATCATCACCAGATGCTGGATAAATATAGATGTCTTTAAACATGTTTGAATAAACTATTTTTCCATTGGCCACGCTATTCAAAGCAACCCCACCCCCGATGCAAAGGTGTTTCTCTTTAGTAAGGTTCTTAGCCAGCTTTGTCATACTGAGAATACATTCCTCCAAAACAGTTTGAGCTGCCTTTGCGATTTCCTGGTGCCGCTTTGTGATTTTATCTCCCTTCTCCCTCTTGGGCCCGAATATTCTAATGAATTTCTCTGACACTCCCTTTGTGTTATCCTTGGGGAAATCGAAATAGCTCAAATCAAGATCATATGTAAGATCACTTTTTACTTTTAGAACCTTTCTCATTTCCGGTATCAGTCCACCGTTTCCATATGACGCAAGGGCCATAACCTTCCCCTCATCACATTCCATCTTAAAACCCAAATAATCAGTAATCCAGCCATAAAACCTCCCTAACGAGTTTGGATAATCTACCTGTATTAATCTTTCCAGCTTGCCCCCATTTGCTGAATATATTCTGGCAGATGCAGATTCCCCCGCACCATCCAAAATCAGGATTGCAGCGCTGCTAAAACCTGAAGGAAAGTAACATGCAGCAGCATGGCAATCATAATGATCCAAAAAACTGATTTCTCCCCTGTACCCAAACTCCTTTCTTAGCACGTTTTCAGTTTGTATCCGCATGTTTATATCCAAAATTGCTTGTTCTGCGGTCTTTTTGGTTGATTCTGGGGAATCCTTTGAAAAACGCATATTGAACCTGGATTTGGCTCTTTCCATCCAGTCCATCCCAACAACAACCTTATCAATAGAATTTATGTTGTTTATTTTAGCCCTTTCCAAGCAGAATCTAATTGATTTGACAGGGAAATTGCCACTGTGTTTAATCCTATCAAACCTCTCCTCTAAACTGGCAGCAACCACCTTCCCACCAATTACAACACTTGCACTGGTATCGTGGATGGCTGTAGTAAGCCCCAACACTTTCATGCTAAATCCCCTTTGATATTTCAGACTATTTTTTTGAATCCTCGATGAAGCCCTTCAGTGTTTTATAATATTCCCCAAGCTCTTCCTTGCATACATCCAGCGATAATACATCATATTTTTCATCCATCTTCTTTTCAGCAGCATTCAATGCATCAGTGAAATCAGTGAACCTTCCACCCCCCAAAACAGTCAGGTAGGCGAAAAACCCCTTTGGGTGAATGAAACGGTAACAGTCAGCATTAGCGCATATCTCTGCTTCAGTGCATTTGTATGGTCCCCCGTGATGCGCTTCAACGCAGTTGACTATCTTTTCTTTTGAAGCGTCATCGATATCAAATTGGTCTAAAAATTCTTTTGCGGCTTCAACGCTCATCGCTACATGCTCTGCCATCCTTTTCTCCTTGAACGCCTGTCCCAGTTTCAAGTCCATCAAACAGGCGCCAACACGGACAATCATCTTGTCTGCGCCAAGCTTTTCCGCCAATTCCACTGCCTTGTTTTCAGAAATCTCAAAATGAACAATATTGGGAAGCCCATACTTATCTATCTCAGAAACTGCAAGCTTTCTTGCCTCCTTGACTATGTCCATGGAATAATTTTGAAAAAATGTTTTATAAATTCAATGGCTTAGCATACACTATTTGCGGCATTTTAAGAACAACATTGCAAAAGCAATGAAAACAATGAATACTATCAGAGCATAACCGAACATACCCTGAACCCCGACAATGTCAGCAGCAATGCCGAAAGAAAAGACAAGAATTGCGTTGGTTAATTGTTTTGAGAGATTTGATATTGAAAGTATTGTTGTTCTGTTTTCAGATTTTATCCCCTTGTTCAATTCGTCCTCCAGTATTATCCTGTTATAACCCTCCCCAAATTTCAAAAACAGAACTGCCAGTATTATTGCAATCCCTGTTCCAATATAAAAACCTGCAAAACTCAGCAAGAATATTATTACCCCAAAAAGCACAAGCGTCTTGACTCGAGCATAGCGTTCCAAACGGTGGGTGATTTCTCCCCCAACCCCCATAATAACCCTCATCAAGGCGTATACAATCCCAAAATATATTATCTCCAGCCCGGAGATTTGGAGAAGCGGTTGAATAAAATTAGATGACATGTAAGTAAATGCGCCTGTAATCATCGCTATCACAAACGCGTAAAGAGCTACCTTGTTTGTGGATATTTCCTTGAATGAATCGAAAATCCTCCCCTTAGGCAGCCCAACCCTGCGGCTCTTTATTTCAGGCTCTGTAAAGAAAAATGCTATTATTAGCGATATGACAAAGAACCCAATCCCAATCAAAAACGGCAACTTTGTATTAAACGTGTATATGACAGGAATCGTCAACAGCACCAGAGCATTAACCACGTGAGAATACAAAACCATGCGACTATTATGCTTCTTGAACTGCGCTTCTTTTTTCAGTTTCAATAATGTGTCATACATCAATGATTGCCTTGTGCCGCTAATGAACGCTGAAGACAATCCATACATCACACTCGCTACCAGGAAGTATGTGAAGGAATCACCTATGAAATAAAAGAACATTGTCAGGAGTCCAAAAACAGAATGTATCATCAAGGAGGTCTTCTTGCCATGTTTATCAGCAAAAACCCCACCATGGACCTCAGTTACCAGGCTTGCAATTGCCATCACTGCTGCCAGAATCCCTATTTGCGTGAAGTTGAGATTGTTCAGCAAGAAATAAATTATTATAATAGGCATTGAAACCCGTTTGATAAAGATACTATATCCGTATAGTAGGGGTATGTTCCTTTCAAATACTGCTGCCATACTAATATCTTTGGAGGGATGGGATATAAATCCGAGTGCGTGGAACATTTTTTAATCAACAGGAGAATCATTTAACATGAAATGCTTGAAATGTGGACATTCCTGGAAGAGAACAAAATTAAGGGAGTTCTTCACAGGGCTTTCAAAGTGTCCCAAATGTAATTCAAGACGTATTCTTAGGTACTAAAACCATTAATGATTATACTAAAACAAAGTCCTCTTTTTGTATTCAGAATATTCAGGGAACTCTGCCACCAATTTTTGCTCCTCAAAGTATCTCCAAATCAGTATTTGCACTATGAATATTGGTGACAAGAAAAGTGTTAGCATACTTTGTCCCAGTATCGGTGTCCCTATAAACATCAATATTTCCCCCAGGTACATTGGATGACGTAGGCGCCTGTATATCCCATCAGTGACTAGACCCCCTTTTCCGCTATGCATTCTTTTGTGGACTTTATTTTGGGAAACAAAGAAGAGATAGAACCCAGCAATCAAAACAATCAAGCCAATAAGATTGAAAACAGAAAAGCTTGCTGGCAGGCTTGAAAACGATATGTAAAAGTATGATGACCACCCAAGAAGCATCGAAACCCCAATAGCGGCATAGATGCTCTTGCGCCCTGAGACTTTCTCAAAATGCTCCAATACATGCATTGTTGTGTGAAAAACAAAACACACAAACGCAATAGCAAAAAATACATAATACATGATTTAGATTTGTTTCAGTGTCTAATAAAACAATATACCGAGATACCAGTCTAACCCAAAAAGTCCCCGACCTTTCCCCTAGCCTTCTCCATTTTTTGTTGGTGACTAACCAAGAACTTGCTCATCTTCTCTATCAGAATCTGCTTCAATTCCCCTGTAAGGAGCTTCCCTGATCTGTAGTCGTCATGGATTTTCTTTATTTTCCTGTCATTTTCCTCAAAACCAAAGTACAACATCTGATACGCCACATCAATATCAGGGTTGCCGCCCTTTTTCCTGTGCTCTTTAACAGAGCCCTGCCCGCCAGAGAATGCATGCTTCATTATCTTCTCCCCTGCAACCTTTGGGGAATCAGTCAATGCAATAAATGAATAAGGATCAGAGCTGGACATCTTCCCTCCCTTCAAGCCTTTCATGAACTTGTGGTATGTTGCAGACGGCGGGATAAAATCATATTCACTGGACTTCGTGAACCTGGAGGCAATTCCTCTACAAAATCTGATGTGAGGGCTTTGATCAACGCCAACAGGCACCACAACAGGCCGCTCCCCCCCAAACTCCTTTAGTTGGGGATGGAGAATGTCTGCTACCTGGTGCATAACTGACATTATTTTTCCTGGAGTAACCTCCCCATAGATAGCCTTCATTTCATTGGTTGTTGTTTTCCTGGAAGCCATCGCAGCTAGGCGGTGGTATGCGTTAGCCTTCCCCGCATCCCCGGAGCGGGAGCTCTGGAAATAAAAGTCGCAACCCTTAGGCTTCAATCCAAGCGCAATGTAATTAGTCAAGTATTCCTCAATTGCCGTTGCCCTCAAATCCTTGAGCGAGGCCTTTCTCATGTTGTAGGCCTCCACATCCGCCACGCAAATAAAGACCTTTCCCCTGTTCTGCTGGTAATAAATCATTTGCTCAGCAAGCATCTTGTGGCCAATATGAAACTTCCCTGAAGGCATCAGGCCTGTAAGCATAACATAATCCTTCTTCTGTTTAATAGAATCTGCTATCCTGCCAAAATCCTGGTGCCCGAACACAGCCCCTCTTCTAAAGAGTAGATTATCAGGAACCTTTTTAACCATCCCTTGAATAGGTTCTATCCCAAAGTCCTTCACAAGCCTGTCATAATCCTTGACCCCTTCAGATCCCCAGGGATCAATTCTCCTATCCATAGATAATCTTTGTCCAGGAATCCACAAAAAGCTTTTCCGCAAGGAAAAAAAGAATAGCCCATACAATATTTTACGAAATATATATCCAACAATCTGGGTACAGTAAGGTTTAAAAATCTCACCAGCGAATACATTGTTTAGGTGATTCAATGAGGAAACACGTTTACATTGACCCCAAATGCCTGGCCACCTCCCTAATCCCAACAGCGTTGGAGGAGTACCACAAGGAGGTTTCAGGCTACCTTATAGGGAGCAACGGTACTGGGAGGTTCAAAGTTGTCTCAGCCTACCCTATACAGAGCGACATCAAGATGCCCACTTGGGTAGAGACTGGGAATGAATCAGCTGTCAGGCGTGTAAACAAGCTAATGAAAACAATGCGCATGCGCCTTGTTGGTGGTTTTCACTCCCACCCATTGGGGCCACCCAGACCCAGCAGGAACGACATTGATTTCATCCGGGAACGCTTGGACGAGCACTCGCTTCAGCAATGGCTAGAGATTATAGTCTCTGTGAGAAAAAAAGACTACCTCACCCGTCATTCCACAGGCTGGCAGCTCCACCAGTATGAAAACAAGCTGGGAATGACAATAAAGACAAGCCCCTGGACAGGCTTCGGCGTCACACTCTCAGGCTTTTGGATCCCATCTTCAGGCAGGATCAGAGAAGCCACGCTCTGGACATCCAGGCGCTGCAACTTCTAAAAATAGCATAATAAAATTAATCCTCTTGTGGTGGGTTCTCTACAATGTGCCTGTCTTCATCCAAATGTGAGTGCGGGCAAATAAAACCGATTATTAAAGGCTTATCCTCTTTGTTTTTTAGTGAGTGTGCATAACCTTCAGGTACAACAAACACATCATTTTGTGACACATTAGACGGGGGAAGCCAGTCAACCTCAGCTGGTTTATTATCTTTGAATGTAACCTTCCCTATGCGCATGATACCTAACCCGCTCAATATGTGGTAGAATTCATCCCCACCTTTGTGGACATGTGCATTCACTTGCCTGTTAATCTCTGCAACATGATACCCATCTTTCCTACCTCTTACAACAGAAACAATCTTTATACCCACCATTGGATCCAATACTGATTGGCCCAATTTCCTGTCAATGTTGTGAATATCCATAAATTAGGTATTTGATTGTAATTATAAAACCTTTCCAACCCCTCAACTCACCGCGTAATCTCTTCCTTCTTGACAAATTCAAAAAGCTTCTTTGCCTGCCCTTTCTCGAAGTGATTTCTCACTGGAGAAATAAGTTTGTCCAAATAGGATGCAGTTGCGTTCTTGAGGTCCAGCGGGTGGAGGTCGCCTTTGCGGAAAGCATCCTCCAGTTCCTGGTAATTATGGAAAGCAAGGTCACCACCGAATTTCTTTGGCCGCTCCACGCAGAACTCCTTGAATGCCCTGAAAACAATCTCCTTGCAGTAATCCAATACTGGATTATCAATCTCCTTGGGCTTGCAGTATGCCTTTCTAATCTTGTTCTCAATCTCCCCTCGGGAATCATGCACAAAAATAGAGGAGGACGGCTTTGACTTGCTCATCTTTGAAGCAATCTCCTGGCTGTATTTTTTGTTGCTGTCATAAGTCACAGCAGAATCCAAAACCTTTGCACCTTCCAAACCCATAAGCATGTGATGAGAAACAACAACAGGCTTCTTCCACCTCATTTTCACTGCAATCTCCCGCGCAAGCATGTTCGATCTCCTCTGGTCAATCCCAAGCTGTGTTATGTCAACACCAAGCTCAAAAATATCAGCTGTCTGCATCGGAGGATAGAAGTACTGTGCAACCTCCAGGAGCTCCCCCTCCCTCCTGCCCATTATAGAAAGCGCACGTGTGGCCCGCTTGACAGAGGTATTCTTTGCAACCAGAACAACCCTCTTCCAGTAATCTATTCTTGAACAAAGTTTGCTCGACCAAACAACATCCACCTTGTCAAAAGGAACCCCAGCGGCCTTCCAAACCTCAAGAAAGTACTCAGCCACCTTATGTATCTTCTCCAAATCCCCACCCATTTTATTGTTTATCTGCGCATGCCAATCTGCAATGAAAAGCTTGAATCGCAAGCCTGCCTTAAGCAGGTCCTTCAAAAGCAGCGCTCGGTAGATACCAAAAGGAAGATGCGCAAGCCCAGAGGGTTCAAACCCATCATAAGCGATTGGATGGCTCTTTGTTTCCAGCAATTGGCGGAGCTCACCCTCTGTGACAATCTCCTCCCCAACCCCCTTTATGAGGGAGAGTCTTGTCTCAATGTCCATATACATCACTATTGGTTTTGCTCACTTAAGTTTCAAAAGCTCGAATATATTTAAATAACCGCTCTCATAATAAAACCAGTGATTCTTATGTCACAACCAATGCCCCCAAGTTATATGGCGTATGACCGTACGATTGTAGTGTTCTCACCAGACGGCCGTCTACTACAAGTAGAATATGCAAGAGAGATGGTAAAGAACGGCTCCACATCCCTTGGAGTGAGAACAAAGGATGGAGTCCTCCTAGCATCAATGCGCTCATCCCCGCCACTAGCAGTCACAGAATCCTACCGCAAAACATATGAAATTGACAATCACATTGGTTTGGTATTCTCAGGCTCCACTGCAGACACAAGGGAACTGGTTGAAATGGGAAGGGTAAGGTCCCAAATTAACATGATAACATATGGCGAGCCAATTTCAGTCTCCTCCTTAACAACATACATCTGCGATCGCAAGCACTTAGTCACGCAATATGCAGGTGTCCGCCCATACGGAGTCGGCCTCCTCATCGGCGGGGTGAATGACGACGGCATCCGCTTGTTTGAGACAGAGCCATCAGGCACAATGATTGAATGGAAAGCCCAGGCAATTGGCCGCGGCGCAGTAAAAGCCCGAAGCGTTTTACAGAAAGGATACAAAGAAGGGATGGACAAAGAGAAAGCACTCCATCTGATTCTCTCTGCACTCAAATCCGCAGAAAAGGACGCAACCCCAGAAACAACAGAAGTCCTCTATGTCAACAAGGGTTCTACAACAAAGCTCCCAACAGCAGAGATAAAGAAATCCTTTTAACTCTTACATTCTAAAATTCAAGGAGTGTTTACATGGTTTCTATTGAAAAAGCTGTTATTGCACGAATACACAGAGAAGGAAAGGACTTTGAGATTCTAGTAGACCCTGACCTTGCACTGGATTTCCGGAGAGGTAAGCCCGTTTCCGTTGAAAACGTATTAGCTGTCCGTGATATTTTCAGTGATTCCAAAAAGGGGGACCGCCCTTCAGGGGAGGACCTCCAGAAGGCATTCCAGACAACTGACCCGCTGAAAATAGCAGAAATAATCCTAAAGAGTGGGGACATCCAACTCACAACAGAGCAGCGCAGAAAGCTCTTGGACGAAAAAAGAAAGCAGATCGCAACCACAATCTCCAAGCAGGGGATTGACCCCAAGACCCGTCTCCCACATCCCCAGCAGCGCATCCTTAATGCGATGGAGCAGGCAAAGATCTCAATAGACCCATTCAAGCCATCAGACCAGCAGATCGAAGCAGTGTTGAAGGCGATTGAATCAGTCCTCCCAATCTCCATTGAGAGAGTGGAAATCGCAATCAAGATCCCAATGGAACATGCAGGAAAAGCTTCTTCAGTCATCCGAACAATAGCCCCAATAAAAAAAGAGGAATGGAAAGGCGACGGTTGGTACGCCTTAATAGAAATCCCCGCAGGAATGAAGGGGGAAACTTTAGCAAAAATCAGCGACATAACACATGGCCAGGCTGAAGTAAAAGAAGTCAAGAAATGAGTTCTAAAGCTACGTACCCCTCACTTGGGTAGGCTCACCCTTTCCCTTATCCCTTTCCAGAAAGCATGTATTAGGAAGTCCAGCTGAAAGCGCAGAATCGTGCGTAATCAAAAATATTTGCTCTGCGAAGCTAGTTATCTTCTCCTGCAGCACCCCAGCCAGCGCTGCCACGGCCCGCTCGTCCAAATTGTGCGTTGGCTCGTCCAGTATCAACCACTTGAGGTTCGGGAGAAAAGCAAGTGAGAAAGCAACCCTCAAAGCCAAGCAAGCCAGCGAGCGCTCCCCACCAGAAACAGCCTCTGCATCCCTCCATTCCCCAGCCTTCAATTGCAGACTGTAGTCACCACCATCCACAGCCAGCCTCACTGAAGTAAAATCCTTGTAAGGATAAAGTTCCCCCCAAACCTGCTCCAGTATCAAGTTCACGTTCTCCAAAAACCTGGTCCGCAGCTGCTCCTGGGTCAGTTTGAGTGCTTGCCCAAAACCCTTCAGCTGCTCCACTATAATTTGACTCTCCTTTACATCCTGCCTGTAGGTTTTCAAAAGCCCAAGGCGGTTCTCTATGTCCCTACAAACATCAGCTTTGTCCTCCAACCGTTTCCCAAGCTCCCTGGACTCAGCAGCTAGCTCCCTCTCCCTTGCAATGGACTCCTGCAGCTCAGCCCTAAGCTTCTTTAGGTCCAATCCAACAACCCCCTCTTCAAGCCGTTCAATTTCACACTCATACCGCTGCTTTATCTCAAGTATCTCTTTAAACTTCTCCCCCAGCTCCTTAATTTCCTGGAACGCATCAGAAACCCTCTCCCGTTCAACCCTCTTATCTCCAAGTGACTGCTCCAGTGCCTTCAGCTCCTCCTCTTTCAAGGAAAGCTGTTTGCTCTTTTTTGCAATATCCTCACTAAGTGAGTCAACCATCTTCTCCTTCTCTGCAGCCAACCGCTCCCTCTTTTCAGGGGAAAGCTCACTCTCGCACAGCGGACACTTGTCACCAAGTTTTCCAATCTTCTCAAGGCTCTCTGAAGAAGCTTTTTTCCTCTCAAGAAACGCATACACCTCCCCCTTCAGCTCATCTAGCAGCTGCTTTCTAGATTCAACAGCCTCCTGAAGTTTCAAAATTTCAGCATCAATCTTTCCTAAGTCCATCCCCCGAACAATCTTCCTGCTCCTCCCCTCAGCCTTGTTAATCCCCTCCAAACCACCCATCAACCCTGCCAGCAATCTATTTGTCTTCTCCAACTCCTTCTCAGTTTCCTCTGCACCTGAAACCTTCCCCTCCAACAACGCCCTCGATTTTTCAGCTTGCTTCTCCCCTTCCTGAAGCGAATCAACCCTCTTACGCAACTTCTCAACCTCCTCATTAGCAGCTTTGGCCTTTCCCTCCAGCCCCTCCCCCTCCAAAGAGGCAGCAAGGCGCACCCTTTCCTCAATCCCAACACCAATGCGGTTCTGTAATGAGACAGCCTCCCCCCTAGCGCGCTCAAACCTGTCCACCTTGAGCATCCTGTCTATATGCTCCCTCCTCCTTCCCGCGGGAATGCGAAGAAAATAATCAATCCCGTTCTGCTCTGAATAAACAGCCTTGGAAAACACATCATAATCCATACCCAGTATCCGCTCAACCTCCCGGGTCACTTGCCTGCTGCTCACCTCGCGCAGCTGCCCATCCTCCCTTATTTCTGCCGAGGACCCCTTCCCTCGCTCTATTTCCCGTTTCACCTGATAGCTCTTCCCGTCTGCAAGGAACTCCACCTCAACCACAGCAAAACCCTTTTTCTGCGGCCTTTCCATCACAAGCTGGTCCATTGCCACTCGCCGGCTCTGCAACGCAGGAAAGCTCCCAAACAGTCCAAATGAAATCGCATCCGTGACTGATGATTTCCCAGCACCCATCAACCCCACAAGCGCATTCACCCCAGGGGAAAACGAAAATTCGCTCTCCAAATGGGACTTCCAATTCTTCAATCTAACCTTGGTAATCATGTTCCCATACAATCCTTGGAAATAAGAAATTAATTCTTGCAACGTAATTTATGCACTAGGCGCACCAAGGGAATCAATTAAAAGAAAGACGTGAAACATAACATAATGTGAAAGTATGTACATGGAAAAACGCCACACAAGCCGCTACTGCAACACCTCTGGCGGAAGCTACCCTGGTCGCACTTCCAATCTTTATGATCCGGTCTTAGAACCAATCGGCAGAGGATCGAGCAGCAGTCCTTCAGCACCAATGCAAAATATCAAGCGCTTCAGGCTCTAGGCTCTTTATTTTAACACTACCGCATCCGCCTTGTCAACAGTATGGTATTTATCCGCATCGCCAGCAAAATATACCATATTGCCTTCTTTTCTAACAGTATATTCTTTCCCAATTTTATCTTTATACCATAGCAAGTCTGTAATGTAATCATCTTCTTTATCGAACCCGCCATCGATTAACCTTTTGACAAACCCCTCCCTTGATCCACAACTCACAATACGTATTTTCGATACCATGAAAATGATTAAACAAAAACTTTATAAATATTGTGCAATACCCTATCAAGCGCTTCCGCCCCTAAATTAGTTTCCATGGAGCATAAACCATCCAATGCGGCGCTTTCAATTTATTTAAAAATAACAACCAACCAACATTGCAGTGATTCAAATGTTCCCAGATAAAGATACCCTGTCAACAGATCTGAAAACATACGTAAGAATGGGAGTTAAACAAAGGTATGATAGAAGAGAGGAGAACAGGAAGGGGCTAGAGGGTAAGTATGATTCTTGTCTTCTTCACGGGGGAGAATGGGACACCAAACCCATGGAATTTCGTAGAAGAATAAAAAAAGGGGTGCTTGAAGTTGCAAGAAATGTAGAGGAAGCAGATGTTTTATTGAATGTTATTTTCAGTGGGCTCGTTATTAACCCAGGTGAATGCGGAGGCGACGAACATTCAGGGCATTACCAAGATTACGATGTCTTAACAGGTGCTGCTATCGGGCTTGCAGAAAACACCGAAGAACTTCGAAAATACCTAAAAACACTGAGAGGCACTGACTAGGTGTCAGTCAAATCTTCTTTATCTTCCCTGGGGAAGGCTCGTAGCAAATCCCCTCTGCTAAAACATCATTGATGACCTTTTCAACGTCCTGTTCATTTCCCCCAGCCTCTTTAATGAGCGTATCATAGCTTATCCCTTCCTTCTCTTTGCCGATAATTCCCAGGACCTTTTCCCGCAATCCATCATTCTTGGGAGCAGCCGCCATTTGGGGCGCTTCGCTGCCGCCCTTGGAAGCAAGCTCCAACTTTCGCAGCAGCTCAATATTAGGGTCCTTTACAGCACACACAACCTCTGGAATCAAATAGATCTCATCATTCCATTCCCTAACCTTACCAATCACATCCACAATATCACCAATAGCCACTGTATCAATTGGTTTAGCAGTCTTGAATGTCTTGGCCCGGATAGTGTCAGTTGAGTCGTCCAGTGTAATAGAGGCAAAAGCCTCATCCTCAGCAACAAACTTCGCCATAACCGTGGCCATGATGCGTGCGCGGGAAATATTCTCGCCAGAGGCAGTAACCACAAAGCTGGGTTCCATCCCCTCTTTCTTGACCCATTCACCATGCGTCAGCAAGGAAATAGAAACTTTTTTTGCTGTCTGGCGTTCAAAGCTCATACTTCCCCATTGGAAAGAAATTTTATAAATATTCGGGAATCTCTTGGGGAAAGCTTTAAGAGACACTCTCCCCCAATATCACACGCCCAGAAAAGCCATCTTTCAAAAAAATTGTAAGAGTGGTTTATATTCCAAAGGGTACATACCTCTTATCAAAAGGTGTGGGGGGGAAGTTTAATGAAGCAATGCAACAGTTGTAAGAAGCTAACCATCTGCAAAAAATGCGAATCACACAACCCCAACCTGGCAATGATGTGCAAGGACTGCTGCATAACAACGATGAGGGGGCACAAGTGCCAATGGTGGTTCCTGTGTTGGGGAAAGTGAATGAAATGGAACACTGCCTTATTTGCAAGGAAATCGTGGAGAAACGTTTTGAAGTGAAAGTAAGCGACAGTAGTGTTGATTCTGGTGTGAATGGATTCCTTTGCAGATTTTGCTACAATAAATTCCTTGACTCATTCTATGACCGCGGCTTCTTCAAGATTGCAAAAATGGTCAACTGGATGAAAAGAAAAGACCCCCTAAGGGTTATCTAAGACTCTCTACTTCTTCGCGGGAAAGCTCACCATCCCCATTAGCATCAGCTTCAGCAAGACCCCTGCTAATATCCCCACTGTATAATTCCCATTCAATATCATCCACCCTTCCATCTTCGTTAATGTCAGCCTCCCAGTAAACACTTCTCATCGTCTCAGCAGAAGGCATCTTACCGGAAACATCAATAATTTCATCAGGGTAAATCATGATTCTCTTGTAATTCCCTTCAAGTATCTTGCCCCATGTTGCGAGATAATGCTTTGCGAATTTGGAATGTTTCATCTCCAGTGTAATCCCATAGTTTTTGGGGTCAGTTGTATCCATTGGTTCCTGGTTCCGTGCCTCCGCCCTGCAGCCCCACAAAAGCGCTATCAAGGCCAACGATAAGTATCTCATAAAACATTCTAGCTGTTCCGCTATTTAAATCAGTTGGCAGGCTGCTCTTCCTCGCCACCTGAGACCAGGTTCGGATCACCCGGCGTCTTTAATACCCCAGGAGGCATGCAGTGGTCCAATAAAGAAGCAGCCCCAGAATTAACCTCACAGGAAACTCCTGTACTTGACTGTTTGCAGTGAGCCCCACCACGCTTGTGGTCACAAGTCTCGCATCCGCTGTTTACACCCTTACCTTCAAGTGTTTTGCATCCCTGGTCTTTGCACTCTTGTTCGTAAGATTCTTTAGCGTCTTTAACAGCCTTTTGCGCTGCCTTCAGATTGTTCCCGCAAATCTGTTCTGCTTCATCGCAAGCATTCTTTGCTACGCTTTCCCAGTGCCCGTCAGGGACATCAATACCAAAATAATGTTTAAGGAAAACATAAAAACCATCAAACGGCTCATAACCCTTGCCGCTGATGCTGTCGAACGTGCATTCATATGATCCAGCCTTTGCTGGGTTTGTATAGCAAAGCTCCATGCTGGTAGGGCAGTTATATGTTTTTGCTGCGTACTGTTTGCCAGCAATGTTGTCCTGACCAGAATAACCAATAAATGTTATAATAATTGCTATTATCACAATCGCAACAAACACAGTTTGGTTGTTCACAGAATTATTTTATTTTGAATGTTTATTAATCTTCCAATTTCTTAACGCCCATCTTTTCCTCAGCCTTTTCCTGCCCTGGCTCCTTTACCTCTTCTTTTTTGGGCTCTTCCTTTGCCGGCTCTTTCTCAGCTGGTTTCTCTTCCTTTTTCTCCTCTGGTTTTTTCTCTTCTTTTTGAGCTTTTTCTGCCGGCTTTTCTTCTGGCTTCTTGGTTTCTTCCTTTTTCCCTTCCTCTTTCTTGGGCTTCTTTGCAGCACCAAGCAATTCATCCAAAGATTTTTTCCCGTGCTCCATTACCTTTGCATTAATCTGGGCAATGTCCTTGGAGACCGTGTTGCCGCGGACTGACTTTCTTTTACGCTGGCCCTTTCTCTCAGGATGAAAGCCAGGCGGATGTGAAAGAATTAGACGCTTCCTTGAAGACCCATCCACATCCCTTCTCATGGGAAAACCCTCTGTATCAGAACCGCCTGTGATTTCAAATGAATATCCTTCCAACCCGAGCGAAGCCCCAGGGAAACCATCGCCTATCTTTTTACCGAGCAATCCAGATGGGACTTGCTCAACCTCCTTCTGGTAGGCCTTCCTCGTCTTCGAGTCAGATATTACAATCTTAAAGCTTGCCATAACACTTATCCCCATTGTATATTTATAAGTTTATTAAGGGTGTTGCTTTATTAATAAAATGGACCTCCAAGACCTCCTAATAACAAATTTCTGGTATATTGTCCTTGCTGTCTTTCTGGTAGGGACAATCCTCCTCATGAAAACCAAGCATCAGCGCTGGTTTATTATATTCATGATAAAAACCCAGCATGGTATAAAATTGCTGGAAAGGCTTGGAAGCCTCTCCCCAGGGTTCTGGAGATTTCTAGGAGATTTAGCAGTGATTGTCTCATTTGGTGGGCTAGGAACACTTTACGTCTCCCGCTACAGAAAGGTGTGGCCCTTCCTGCTCCTGCTAGGGCTTTTCTCCATGTTTTTCATCCTTCCACTCGCAGGTCCTGCCCTTACAGGGGGTCTGTTCCTAGCCCTTTTACTGGCTTTGTTCATACTTAACAAAATCCCTGAACGTTTTGCGAGCAAGGTGTTTGCTGTCCTTACTGTCCTGATAATATTTTCTATTTTCCTAGGATTTGCAGGCACACTGAGACCAGGGACCCCTGCTTTAGCTATCTCAATTATTACAGGAATCTTCGGACTCCCAGGACTGCTCGTAGGAGCGTTGGGAAGCCAGGCAGCAGCAATAATCACCCAGGAAAGCGCCCTCCCAGGGATTTCCCCACTGCTTCCTGGAATCTCCAGTGAAGGCCAGGTCGGCTTCATGTTCCCTGGTCTGGACATATTCATCCCGTTATGGTCAGGCCTCATAGCAATCATAATCCTGCTGGTCTCGCATGAGTTCTCGCACGGAATAATGGCAAGGGTACAGAAAATACCAGTAAAAACCATGGGACTGCTTACAGTAGGAATCGTCCCAGTCGGGGCCTTTGTGGAGCCAGATGATAAAGTTTTGGAGAAGAAAAAATCAGAGGAAAAAATGCGAGTTTATGCAATGGGCTCATTTGCAAACCTTATTGTTGCAGGGTTAGCAACCATTCTGCTTCTCGGGGTTTCTGTCTGGGCCAGCGGCATGGTAGAGCCTGTGGGCATTGAAATTTTCTCTGTTCAGGAGGGTTTCCCAGCCGAGGTTCTGGAACCTGGAACTGTAATACAAAAAATAAATGGCATCAGCGTCAGTAGCATGGAAGAATACCTAACAGAATCAGCTAAGCTGAAACCAGGTGACATAATAAAATTAGATACTGACCGCGGCTCATTTTCCTTAAAGAGCGTGAGCAACCCAGGTGACAGCTCACGTGCATACTTAGGTTTCAACCTAAGGACAAAAACATCCCCGAAGGAAGGCTTCGAGAACCAACAATCCTCGTTTGGATTCCTGCTCGCAGCAGGTTCTGCCCTGGAGATTATATTCTTCCTTAACCTGAACATTGCAATTGTGAACCTCCTACCCGTTATTCCTTTTGACGGTTCCAAGATGTTTGATGAACTGCTCAAGAGCTTCCGCCGCACACGCCGCCATAGGAAGAGGATAAGCGGCTGGGTCTGGAAAATCGTCCTCCTACTGCTACTAGTGAACGCACTACCCCTCTTTAGAATCCTCGCAGAAGCCCTCGGAGCGGCTGTGGGACAAAATTAGCCTAACCTAACCACATGAGATTATACCATACCCCTTTGGTCAGGAGCGAAGTATCAATTCTATCAATCCTCTTCTGCCACGCTTTCCAGCCACAGAGTTTCTTGTCTTCAGAAAACCCACTCTCTGAATTGTTCCGCTGGAAATATTCAGAGAGGTGCCCAATGGGATCGGTTATATAATTCTTGATCATTCTTTTCCATTCAGGTGATCCTCTGATGGT
>JADHYO010000023.1 GCA_016782405.1 Candidatus Aenigmatarchaeota archaeon | reverse complement strand
TGGGTCACCAAGGGTGACCATAGAAAATTCATCTGGTATTGGAACAACAAGAGGCCCTGTGGGGCTATTGGATATTTATACCCAGTGGAGGTATTTTATAGGGATAGGAAAAAGACTGCAATTAATTCAGGATAGCACAGAAAGCTTTATAAATCATATTTGTAACTATTAAATAGTAACATATGGACAAGAAATATCTCAAGAGAAGAACAGAGGGCATCCGCGGATTCATGAGGCGTTATTTTGATACAAAAAGGTATGTTGAGGATTACAAGTCCCTTGGAAGAGATGTTGATGAGATTGAAAGAAGGTTCAAGAGGGACAGAAAGATAGTCAGGTATGTTACAGTTCCACTCTCAGCCGCGGTTGCTACAGCCTCTTACTTAACCCCACCCTCCTGGGAGTGGTCAAAGAAATTGGGCCATGTTTCCAAAGGATACTGCCTCTCTGAGACGGGGCAAATAGCTGCTGAAAGGGCCAGCGCAAAGGGGTTCAAGAAATATGGAACAGGCCTTGGGGCTGCGGGAGCAGGAGGCCTTGCCTGGGAAGGAGCCCAGGAAGCCAATCTTGTAGGAGGAAGCTTCAATGCAGAAGACATTGCATTGGATATGGCAGGTGGAGCAGCCGCAGGATTAGTCGAACGCCTATTTGACAAAAAGATTGCTTCGCTTTACAAGGAAGATCTGTCCGAGTGATTATCTTATGTTGAGAATCCCAATCACCAAATCCCTTCTATTTGGGAAGGGTTATTTTCTTCGTCCCATTCACTGACCTCGGGGGTTGCACGGCCCCTGAATACCAGCCTGATCCGTTTGTGTCTCACTCCCGTTGATGACTCTTGTCCGGATTCATATATTTCAATTGTCCCGTCTCTTTCCAGTTCACCTACAACTTCTTTTGCCACATCCGCAGTGAGGGACGGAAATCCTCCATACAACTCCTTTATAGGTGGTACTTTTTCCCTTCCCCTGCGACTGGCGGAACTGAGACGCAAGTAAACATCATCTCCCCAACCCGGAACGTTCCCAACGCAAAGAAGGTCAATCACTTCTGCAGTCTGATATGGTTTAAGACTCATAACATTCTTTTAGCGGAAAAAAATAAAAACTAATGGACACCCTAAATGAGTTTTCCTTGCTCGCGGGTATCATGTCTGATTGTCTGCAAATACCGATCCAAATAAACCTGTTCTGTTTCAGGGTCAGAATAAAACGGCGTGTCTAGCCACGAGGTTACTGTTTCCAACATAGTCCACTCGTCCATGTGATCAGCACCAATACCCAAAAGATTGGTATTGTTGTGCTTTCTGGAGGTTTCTGCCATCTCCGGATTCAAGCAAGTGGCCCCATAAACTCCACGATAATTAAACGCTGGGATTATAATCCCTATCCCTGAACCGCATATCCCCATTCCCACAGTGTTTAAATGATCAGCGCTTACCAGCCTTCCAATCTCACTAGAAAATGTTGGGTAATCACACCGATCCAAGGAATATGTGCCTACATCCGTGAACCTGTAACCATTATCCCCCAACCATTCTTTAACCCTTTCCTTGTAAGCAAAGCCTCTGTGGTCTGCACCCACAACAACAAACCTGCCTTCATGGCTTCCAACAGGAACATCAAGTCCCCTGACTTGGATAACATCGCTCATGAATTGGTGTTGTGAATAAGATTTAAATTTCCATCACACTAAACAATCCCCAAAGCAACAGCAAGGCCCAAGGCCAGCATCACAATCCCAGCAATAAGGTGAAGCCTCCTTATGTTCCTCTCCTTCCACTCGCCAGCTTTCTCCACATCAGTAAAGCCCCTGTAGAGCAGCAATGTGATAACAATCAGCGGCAGTATGAAGAAAACATTGTAAAGCAATAATATAGGAATGGCTGCCAACTGCGTTGTCCGCTCTGCAAGCAATCCCAGAATAAATATGTAAGGCCCACCAGTACATGGTAGCTCAAACAAGGAAACAGCAAATGCAACAATAAACGCTCCGGCAGGCGTTGTCACGCTGTTCAACATCTTCTTCATCCGAGGCCTCCAACCCCTCGGAACCTCCATGACAAATCCGCCACCACCATACCAAAAATAATCCTTTATGTTTATCAGCCCAACAGCGATTGCAAATAAACCAACCACCTTGTAAAACCAATAGGAAAGCCCTGTTATCTGCAATGCGGAAAAAAGGCCCAAACCGAAAAGGAAATAAACAATATAGATTGCCACTGAGAACGCCAGCCCTGCCTTCAAAGCCTTCCTCCGGTCACCGCTGGCAAGCAGGGCCCCAAGCAGTATCAGCAACACTGCAATTGCACAGGGGTTTATTGAATCAACAAGCGCCGCACCTATAACCGTAGCAAGCGATATGGTCCCAATCTCCCCCGATGTTGAAAGTGGACAGGAAGCGCCCTGATTTTTCTGCAGTTCTGCCTCAAATCCCTCCAGTATTGGATTATCACCAGAGATAAAGGATTCCCCAACAAAAACAGCAGGAATCCCCCGCTTCGCATCTGGGATGTTATATTCAGTAAAAAGCTCGTTCAGAAGCAGCGCATTTGACCTGTTGCTGTATATCTCAAAAATATGAATATCAATGTCTTGGTGCTCTGAATTCAGCTGAACTATGAATGGTATAACCTTCCCACAATGGGGGCAACCCTCCCCATAGAAAAAATAAACACATGTAGACTGCTGCGCAAAAACTAGTGGCGTGACTGCAAACAAAACAACCGCAGCCAAAAAAAATATTTGCAGCTTCATTTGCAACTCCCTACATTATTTTAGAAATAATATCCACAAATAATTTACTGTAATCCTTCCGCATCTCAACAGCGGGCTTCATTTGTATTGTTGAAAGTAGAAAATCCCTGCTGTAAGGGATTTTGCCTAGTAATGGTATTCTGTTTTCCTTTGCAAAGTCTTCTATCTCAGAGCAGAACCCTACATCAAGATTGCATTTGTTAATAACAATTCCATGTTCAATGCCAAAATGTTTTGCCAGATGAAGCGCGCGCTTTAGGTCATGCAAAGCAGATGGGGTAGGCTCTGTAACAGCGACAACATAGTCAGTACCTGTCATTGAAGCAATAACAGGGCACCCAACCCCTGCAGCAGAATCTATAATTATTTTTTCTGCTTTAACTGTTTTATTTATTTTCTCAGAAAGCTCCCTAAGCTTGGCAACAACTTCCCCCGAGGCAATTTCCCCTATTTTAAGCTCACCTGAAACAAGATTAACCCCATAATTCTTACCTGTATAGATTGTTCCTATGTTCTTTTTTGTTTCAGTAATAGCCCCAGCAGTGCAGGCAAGCATACAGGCCTTACATCCAATGCAGACGTCCTTTACAAATGCCGGATATTTACCCTTAGCAAAAACTATCGCATTCTGCTTGCAAACAGAAGCACACTTCCCACACTTGTTGCACTTATCAAAATCCCATTTTGGGATTGGCTGGTATACAGTCTTATATTTTTCCATTTCAAGAGAAAGAAGAAGATGGTCATTCGGGCACTCCACATCAGCATCAACAAGCATCGCCCTGCAATCTCTCGCAAATTCCACTGCAAGAGACGTCGCTACAATGGACTTCCCTGTCCCACCCTTCCCCCCTGTAATGCAAATCCTCATAGTTTATGCTCCTCGCAGGCATCATCTGCGCCTGCTCTTTTAATTTTTCCAGCCTTCCAAAGCTCAAATATTTCCTGCACTGTCCGCGCGTCAGATACATACACTGCTATACCAAGCTCATTGCAAAGTGTTATTGCTCTGGGACCAACACCACCGCAGAGAAGAACCTCTGCACCGTTCTTTTTTAGGAACTCTGGCGGAAGCCCAACACCCCCCATATGCTCACTTCCATTTTCCAGGATTCCAGTGACCTCACCTGCTTCATCAAGGAACGTGTAGGTCTCGCAGCGGCCAAAGTGTTCAGCCACCATCGAGGACAACCCTTCCCCGCCATTTGTTGGAACAGCTATTTTCATCCTATCACCCGATTCTCTCAAGCTTCCCTTCAGCAAGCTTCTGCAAAACCTCCTGCACAGAACCGCTCCCACGGTAAGCCTTGATTTTGAATTGTTCCAGCACATCAAGTGCCCTTGGGCCAATATTCCCTGTTATTACAGCCTCTGCACCATTTTCTGCAACTGTCCTTGCCGCGGAAATTCCAGAGCCTCCTTCAGCAATTCCTGTATTTTCTATTGCCTCGAACTTCTCTACATTTCCGTCCTTGACCTCGGCAACGATGAAGTATTTACATCTTCCGAAAACACTGTCAACATTGCTATCAAGGCCCTTTCCCTCTGAACTTATTGTAATTTTCATATTTTCACCTCCTAATATTCGATTGGCGCAGCGAAGATGCACCCCATCCCCGCCTTCTGCCGCACCCAGCAAACCTGTAGGAGCCCCCCTCAACCCGGATTGCCTTGCCATTCACAAGCGCATCCGCTATCTTCCTCCTGGAAGAAAGCAGCAGACGATGAAACGTGGGCTGCGAAATCCCCATTTTCTTGGCTGCTTCCTCTTGCTCCATTCCTTCCAGATCTTTAAGCCTCACTGCCTCAAGCTCCTCAACCCGAAGAATTGATTCCTCAAGCTCAGCCATCCTAATCCCAGCAGGTTTGTAATATGTTACACCTGGCCGAAATCCAACCCTTCTGCAAATTCTTGGTCTTGGCATTTTCTCACTTCTTCATTTCTTTCAATCTTTTCTCTATCCCCTGCTTTTCAGTTTCAATTTCCATCAGCTCTGCTTCCAGTATTTTCTTTTCTTCTTCCTTACTCAGGGCAACGGGCTCAGCAACTGCCTGCCTTCCAGCAAAACCTCTGCCAAACCCTCTTCTTGAGGCTAACCCTCCTCCGCAGGGACCAAGCCCTCTTCCTGTCAACCTTCCCCGACCAAATGGTCCTGTTCCATCTCCTCTTGGCATAATACCTCCTTTTACTATAATGAATATATATTCATTATATATTTAAAGCTTTCGGTCCTTGTGGCTTTGTTGCGTAGGGGCTTCCTGCTGCAAAAGTCCTGATTCTGTTGCAGAAGTGTCAAAATCTCAACAATTGGAGGCTTTGCGCAAATAGTGTATCCTGCACAAAGATTTTATCAGGTGAAGCTTTTAGTTATTTGCCCCCTCAGATTGTAAGTATCTCCTTGCATTGCATACGCGCACCAACCGTCAATGCTTCTGAGAATCTTCTGGTCAAGCTCTTTGTCATTTCCCCATATTGATTTGAATTCAAGAAGCCTTTTTCTAATTCTCCTCATGTTGCTTCTCTTGATCAGTTTATGATAGTAGAAGACACGGAAGCCAAGAAATTCAGTCCCTTTGTGGAGCGGGTATATTCTGGATTTATCCGGGTGCAGCCTTATTTTGAGTGATTCAAGAAACTCCTTAATCTGCTTCTTGTATGCTTCCAAAATCTTTCGTGACTTATGCAGAATGACGAAATCGTCAACATACCTTATATAATACCTTACCCTGAGTCTGTGTTTGACAAAATAATCCAACTCGCCTAAGTATACATTTGCAAAGAACTGGCTGGTAAGGTTTCCGAGCGGCATGCCTTTTCCACTAGTGTTGTGGTTGCCCAGTATTTTCTTTATCAGGTTTATTATCTTACTGTCCTTGATTTTATTTTGGATAATGGCGAGTAGTATATTGTGATCAACAGTGTCGAAATAGTGCCTTATATCAGCCTTCAGCACATAACCAATTACCGTGCTGTTGTTTACCGGTTTGTTTACAGTTCTGCCATTTTCCGACATTTTCCTCTTAAACACATCAAACCTTTCCAACGCTTTGCCAGAACCCTTACCTACCTGGTTTGCACAGGAGTCATTGATGAACGATTTCTCAAAGATTGGCTGGATGATATTGCAGAGAGCATGGTGAATGACCCTGTCCCTGAAGTGCGAGGCAGAGATAGTCCTTGTCTTTGGGTCACGGATAACGAATTGTTTCAGGGGCCGTGACGCATAAGATTCTGTTTCAAGCTCATGTTTGAGCTGGAGGAGGTTCTGCTCCAGGTTAAATTCGAATTCCTGAACTGCGCGTTTACACCGTTTATTTTTTCTTGCTTTCCTGTATGCAAGCTCAAGATTCCTGAATGAGTATAATTCATTGTACAAATTTGTGCAAGCCATTCCCAACCCCCCCCCGTTTGGAATTTTCTGTTTCCACCTTCACCAACTCTGAGATTTCCGTTAACAGAGAGCTTGAGTATTCATACTGCCTGAATTTCAGAATAGATAAATCTTTACAAAATCTTAGCAATATTTGCAGCTTATGGATATCGTTTAGAATTTTCTTCCTATTGGATTTAGTATCTTTTTCGGCAAAATCAATTACCATCTCCAGAATCCTTATAGAAGTTATTTCTATTCTCTGGGATAAAACAGCTCTGTGGTTTCTTGGGAATTTGCTTACAGTGGGATAAACCCATTTGACCATATCATACACTTTCTGGAACAGTATCTTGTAGGACATATTGACAGTGAACTACCCAGGCGGCTTTGAGCTATTCGCGAACAGACGGCCAATATTGTCGTTCAGGTCAAGCAAACACAGCTTGCTTAATTTCCTGTTGTCAGGGTCGTTGTCAGCATTGAGGTTGAACCGGCCATTGTTCCAGTCGTTGTTGCAGTAGCGGACAACAAGGACCTAGTAGCCTGGTTACCAAATACACCCAAACAATGCTGTATCCATGATTGGGTGCACACCGCAGCTTTAGCTTCACCTTATAATGCTCCGCTATCACTGCTGAATTTCATGGCATAGCAAGCTTGTTCGTATATACTAAAGCGACTGAAGCTATGCACTGTAACCAGGCATGTAGTTCAAACACACACTAGGGGATACCGTTCGGTCATTTACATGACTGTCATCGGCACTGTCTTGCATGAAGACACCTACACTGGTGATCAGCTGCTGGGTAGCTTTCGCTGTTGATTACAGCGATGTCTATGATTAGGCAAGAAGTAATTTATGCTTATTCCCCTACAAGTTCTTTTAACTGATCCTTAAGGGTTTGATGGGCCTTTTCCGCATCGGCTGCCCTTCTTCTGGTTGAACTTAGTTCACCAACAACCCTTTTGTATTCTGCTGGAGAAACTGGTTCTATTTGGATTTCATCGGCCGGGCTCGCTCCGCTCGCCGGCCTACTCGCGAACAGACGGCCAATATCGTCGTCCCTGTCGCCAGGGCCGTAGCCAGCACCGAGGCTGAACCGGCCATTGCCCCAGCCGACGTAGCAGTAGCGGACAACAGATTTTGCTCCTTCACCTTCTTTTGCTGACCAGAATCTTGAGACTACCTTTCTGGCAAATTCAGGAGAGAAGCCTTTGTTTATGTATGACGCTTCTGCTGTTTCCCTGTCAGTGACAGTTGAAAAGGGAACGAATGTTATTGGGTTGTATGTTCCGTCATTGGTAAGTAAAGGGAACCCTGTCCCAGGGACATAATCATGAACAACCTCCGAGCCTTCACTACCAATTTTCCAAAGTCCGGTTTCTTTGTTTTTTGTGAATTTCTTTGGATGGGTTACTATTGCTGCCCTTGAATAGCCTTCTTTTTCACTAAGATCCCCGTGATCATTGTAATCAACACCGTTGTTGCAAACGTTTCCTTGTCCGAAAGTGTCAAATAGGTAGCTTAATATTCGGGCCTCTTCTTCAGTCGGTTCATTTCCTAGATCAGCTAACAAGTAGAAATTCCATAGTGCTTCCAAACCCTGGGCTGTTATTGAATCGTTGTGAAGGTCTTTGTATTGCTTTCCTTTATCGGTTATTTCCGTTGCTACTTCACCTTTGTATGTTAGTGGGCTCAGGTCTCTTTCTTTGCCCAGGCCCACAACTCCTCCTGTATTTGCGCCTACAGGATATTCACATACATTGAAATTTACCACCGAAAGTGTGGTTTTCATGCTCAATTGTGGGGAAGAAAGCTATAAATAGCTGGTTCATCCGCCGGTCACCACTCGCTTGGGCTTAATTGGTTCGCTCGCTATAGACCGGCGGTATTTTGGTGAAGAAGTTAGTTAATTGTTTCTCTTTTCTGGCAGCTCTATTCATTCCTTGGTTGCGCACATATGCAGCTAGGACTTCAGGCTCCCTGCCAAGGGAGTCGCCGAATATTGCAGGTGACCAAAGGCCTGATCCCCAAAACAGGCGGCGCTTCACCTGCGGAAACTCTGTCAAGAGTTTCCTACCAGAGAAGCCTTTCAGGCACTTGGCTGCCCAGGAAAGGCTCTGATTGCAGCGTAGCTGCAATATTATGTGAACGTGGTCACTGTCAAAGCCCATCTCATTGATCCTTATCTTATGGAGCGCCGCAGCCTGGTAGAGTAGCTGCCTGCACCTGCCTCGGAATTCGGCATCATCGAACACTTTGTGCCTGTACTTGACTACAAACGATACGTGCGCCTCCATGCGCACATAGCTAGAGATGCCTCGAATGAAATTATCCATAGAATACCTCGCATTTATAAGGTCGCGAAACCTTTTGCTAAATAGGTTAGATTTGTGCATGGGACAAGTTTCGCTCCCCATGTAAAACTTGGTGGTCACAACTAATATGGGGCTCCGCCCCATACCCCACCACCGGTCAAAGACCGGTGGAATTCTTTATTTAAATACCTATGTATTCACCACTCTAGGATGATTATATTGAGAGTCTCTGGATTGAACTTCTATAGTTTTATCTGGTGTGGGGCATTCTCTTGTAGTTCCCTCATGACATGGCTTTTGGCCAGGCTTTCCCTTTTCTTCTGGTGATTTGAGATGTCTTCTCTTGAAGGATCGAGAAGGGGGAGTGTGAGCATTCTCGTAGGCTTTGAGTTTTCGTTCAAGAACCTCTATGCGTTTGAGAAGTAACTCAATTTGTTCTGCCTGTTCTTTGACAAGTGTACCATCGCACATGTCATAATATGATTATGTGGGTTCTATATCAGATTTTTCCCAAATTGGAGCTAAACACGTACTTTATTTTTCACACAGAATTGATTGTTTACTTGATGCTGGATTTTACTTTCTTTTTTGATCTGTCCCAGCAAGGACTCTTGCATTTAGGACAGACTCGCTCTTTGTGGCTTTTTTATAAAGTGCCCAAAAGCGAGGATTTTTTAAACAGGTCGCAGACTTTAAACAAAAAAGAGAAGAAAAGACCCCCTAGGGGCCTTTACTCATCATCAAGACTAAGCAGATACTCAACAGCGGCATCCTCAGCTTCCTGCTGGGCATTGAACTCAGCACATGCATCACAAATACAGGATGCACTGACTGTTTCGTCATTGCAGCCAATGTTTGAACAGATGTTGCTTTTCATATAAATCACCTCATTGAAAGCCAGGAGGCTCTGTGAGCCATCTGCTTTCTCACCAGTTTAACCAAGCAGTCGGAGACCGCAAAGCAGAATGAGTGAGCAAAGCATTCAAAAAGGAGGTGATGCATAAAGCAACACTTACTGTTCATTGGCTGCTTGGAAAGCTAACATTAATGTTAAATTTGTAAATTTACGAGTAATATGGGTTCTAAGCTTAATTTGTTAATATGGGGGGGGGGGGTTGCACAAAAAGAACCCCACACACAACAAATAAAGACTCTGCACAAAAACTTAAACCAGGGAATCAAATATCAGTATGGGGTCTGTAAAGACAAAGAGGGAGATTGTCAAGATAGCAGGGAAGCACAATGAGCTTATCACCGTGACGGATGAGAGGGGCAACATACTCCAGAAAATGGTAAAGCCTGTGATGGTCAAGTTCTATTCCAGGGATCTGATGCAGGTAATGGTGGGTGCATCTATACTGGCTATTCCCGTTGCTTTCACAGAAGAGACATGGAAGCTCGGGGAATCGCTGCCATTGTCCAACATAATCGGGCTGATGTTTATATCGCTGATTTTCATTTCAGGATTTGTGTATTACAATTACTACAAGAACAGGCTGAGGGAGCATAAAGGGGAATTTGTGAAGCGGGTAATCACAACATATCTTGTCGCTTTCCTGGTCGTGACTCTGTTGTTGACCCTTATTGAGAGGGCGCCCTGGAGTTCCGACTATATCGTGGCTTTTGGAAGGACTGTGATAGTATCATTCCCGGCAGCAATGAGCGCTGCTGTAGCCGACATGATCAAATAGGTCAAATTTAAATCATAAATTCATTATTTATGTATGATCACCCCTGAAAGGCTTCGCCATCTCATGTGGTATGTTTTTGCGGGAAGTAAGGGCGGAAAGAAAAGAATAAGCATAATTGAGCTTCTCAGGGAAAGACCCTTTAATGCATACCAGTTGTCTAAAGAACTTACAGTGGATTACAGAACAATACTTCATCACGTTAAAATTCTTGTGGACAACCAGTTCATCCAGGTTGAGGGGAAGAAATACGGGGAGATGTATTTTATCACCGAGCTTTTCCAGAGCGAGATAAAGACATATGAAGATATTGTGAAGAAATTGGGAGATAAGAATAAATAGCAGGAGGACAAATGGAGATTATGGCTATTGAAATAATACACCTTGCGGTTGCATTGAGGGTTATAAACGTTATCCTTCTCGCCTATCTTATTCACTTCTACTGGAAAAGTTACAATAGCATAAAATCAGGATTCACAGGAGGGCTATTGTTTTTTTCTGTGCTGCTTTTCCTGCAGAATGTTTCAGCCATTTATTTTCGCATCCTGTCAGGAGTCGATTACGGTGATGAGATATCCCTCCACAACACAATACTTAACCTTATACAACTGGGTGGATTGATTTCACTTGTGTTCATCACACGAAAATAGGTTAGGCCTTAATTCTGTAGACATTCTGAATTGATTCTGAAATAGGCATTTATTAACCAGATACATTTAATTTCTGCCGAGATGCTAATGGGGGCAAGAATGGAAGCGATGCTGGAGTCAACATCTAATGCGGATGACTTGAATATCTGTGATAGGTGCCATTCTTGTGATAAGAACCCATCATCGGCATCAGATGGTTGGATACACGGAGGGTTTGTAAGAATAATTTTCGGTGAACTGCAAGAGGATTTAACTGATTACAGTTATGTTCTTTGAGGACATTGTGTGATTTCATTGAATAGAAAAAATCAGGCAATGAAAAGATTATTGTGAATTTAATCAGGTGAATACAATGGAAAAGAAAAAACAAAAATTGAAAGGAAATATAAGAAAACTGATGGAAAGAATCAGACCAAAAACCAAAAAAGCCAAAGCTATTCACAAGAAAGAACTTCCATTCGGGGTATGCAAAGGATGCGGTGAATACACAGAACTCATTCCCACAGGCAAACCATTTCTTTGTGAGAATTGTGTGAGGGTAAGGGATGGCAGAAGAAAAAGGGCATCCAATGATTATATTCAATAATTGAGAGAAACAAGGAAGTCAGTGATGATCAGGGGAAATCATGAACCAGCAACTAAAAAGCGAAGAAGCAGTCTGCGATCAGTGCCATTACCCCACGGAAGAGCTTGTCTTTCTGGCCAATGAATGGATATGTAAAGGATGCTTAAAAATGGAAGAATTGCACAGCACCAGCTCACATCAGAGAGTATAAAACCAGTTAATCATGTATAACAATTAGATGAACATGTTATGACCACTCGATATCCTCTATATGCTCCCTTAATTTTCTGATTGTCGGGAACTTCTTCAATATGAGGGAT